>NZ_JBVHMR010000001.1:333968-697115 GCF_055558375.1 Streptomyces sp. NPDC025793
ACGGTGGTCGCGGGTGACGGTGTCGCGTGGGCCGGTCCCCGGCGGGTTGTTTCAGGGCTTGATCGGTGGCAAGCCCGAGCCGCGTCCGGTGCGGTCGCCGGGCGCGTGGCGCAGTCGTTGTCGCAGTTCGTGGCCGAACCGGTGGCGGACCGCCACGGCCAGGCACAGTGTCCCGACGGCCATCAGTGCGGCCAGGTGCTCCTTGCCCGCCAGGTTCTCCTTGATGAGCACCTCGGCCACCATGGCGACGGTCACCGCGCCCGCCGTGGCGTACGCGCCGTACCGCCAGGCCACGTACACGGCGAGTCCCACCACGGCCGCCGACGGGCCGGTGTCCACCACCTGTGCGTCCGTCCAGGGCAGCCCGAACGGGGCGTGCGTGCCGAGGGAGATGCCCACGCGTGCGTACAGGGTCCCGGCGAGCGTGGCGACGTACGCGATGGTCAGCGTCCGCCACCAGCCGATGCACACCTCGGCGATCCCGAACACGAGCAGGATCTGCGCGAGCGCACCCCACACGGGCAGGTCCAGCGCCGGCACGAAGAGGGAGAGGGGGGTGCGCAGCAGGGCCAGCCACAGGGGGTCCTCGGCCCGTACGGCGCCCATGTTCTGCACGAACTGAAAGCCCCACTGCTGGTTCTGCACCCACTGGAGCAGAGCGGTCAGGCCCACTGCCGAGAGTGTCATCGGGACCGCCCGCAGGCGCCGCTTCAGCAGGGCGTTGCGCAGGGTGACGCAGAGCAGCCCCCACTCCTCACGGGCCCAGCGGGCGAGCGTGCTCATCAGGTGTTCCTCATCCCCGTACGGTCATCGGTGCGTGTCGAGATGCCTGCGGTGCAGCCACTTCGGCAGTCCCGGCGCCGCGGGGCCTGTCGCCGGATTCCCGCCTGCCCCGCGGCGTCTGGCACGCACGCTCGCCGCGTTGCCGAAACGCCCACGTGGCTCCTCCCTCACGCTCGGCTTCGCTCGCGCGGGGGCACCCCCATCGAGGACGCTCCGGCGCCTTGCGATCGCACGCATCAGACGCCGCGGGGCCCGCCCTCCGGGCGGACGGCGGGAATCCGGCGACAGGCCCCCCAGGAAACCCTCCGCGCGGGCCGAGGCGAGTCCGATGCGCAGCAGGTCCGCGCTCTTCTCGAAGAGCAGGAACCGAGGCTCCCAGATGGGCCGGTACTTGGCGTTGGCGCGGTACAGCGACTCGATCTGCCACCAGCGGGAGAAGAAGCTGAGCAGCGACCGCCACAGCCGCAGCACCGGACCGGCGCCGAGGCGCGCGCCACGTTCGAAGACCGAACGGAACATGGCGAAGTTCAGTGAGACCTGCGTGATCCTGATCTCGCCCGCCCGGCGCAGCAGTTCGATGACCATGAACTCCATCAGCCCGTTGTCGGAGTCGCGGTCCCGGCGCATCAGGTCCAGCGACAGTCCGTGCGGGCCCCACGGCACGAAGGACAGCAGCGCGCGCAGCCTGCCCTCGGCGTCGGCGCACTCCAGCATCACGCACTGTCCGTCCTCGGGATCCCCGAGCCGCCCGAGCGCCATGCTGAACCCGCGCTCGGTCGCCCCGTCGCGCCAGTCGTCCGCCCGCTCCACCAGCTGCGTCATCTCGTCCGCCGGGATGTCCGCGTGGCGCCGGATGCGCACCGTGTACCCGGCCCGCTTCACCCGGTTGTGCGCCTGGCGCACGGTGCGCATGGCCCGTCCCTCCAGGGTGAACTCGGCCACCTCCACGAGCGCCTCGTCGCCGAGTTCGAGCGCGTCCAGGCCGTGCCGGGCGTAGATCGTGCCCGCCTCCTCGCTCGCGCCCATCACCGCCGGGATCCAGCCGTGCGCCCGCGCCTCGGCCAGCCATGGATCGATCGCCCCCGGCCAGGCCTCGGGGTCCCCGATCGGGTCCCCGGAGGCGAGTGAGACCCCGCCGACGACCCGGTAGGCGACGGCCGCCTTCCCGGTCGGCGACCACACCACGCTCTTCTCCCGGCGCAGCGCGAAGTAGCCCAGCGAGTCCCGCTCGCCGTGCTGGTCCAGCAGGGCCCGCAGCCGTTTCTCGTCGTCCTCGGTCAGCGGGTCGACGGCGCGCCGGGAGCGGAAGGCGGCGTAGAAGACGGCGAGGACGAGGGCCGTGCTGAGCACGTTGATCGCGACGTTGGCCCAGTTCGGCGGGTCGATGCCGGGGAAGCGGGACTCGTCGGCGGCCACCGACACCAGGCGCAGGGCGCCGTAGTGCCAGCGCTCCAGGAAGGTCGAACGGGCCGCGTCCGGCGCCTCGTTGGTCAGGGTGATCAGGAGCCCGGCGAGCAGGGAGGCGGCGAGCCCGCCGCCGGTGGCGACCGTCGCGGCGAGCCGGGGGTTGGATCGGTCGCCCTTGGCGTAGAACTCCCGGCGGCCGGCCAGCAGCGCGGCGACGAAGACGGCCGTGAGGCCGAGCGAGATCCAGTTCTGCGTGTACCGCCGGATCTCCGGGAACACCATGGCGAACGCGAACAGTGCCAGGAACGCCCCGCTCATCACCAGGTTGAGGATCCACGCCGCGCGTTTGCGACGGCGCATGGTGATCGCGAGGAACGCGGTGAAGACGCCCGAGGCGAAGCCGGCCGTCAGCAGGTATGGCGTGAAGTAGTCGTCCTGGTTGTGCCGGCGCACGTCCTGCCCGAGCGAGACCCAGACCGCGCTGAGGAAGTTGATGAAGGCGACGGTCCGCAGGTACCAGACGGCGAAGGCGGCGGCCCGTCGGGAAGCCCCGGTGGACCGCCGCCCCTGCTCACCCGGGCGCCCCGGTTCGGCTTGCGGTGGTACGGCAATTCGGGCATCTCCCATGGGGCAGGATCATATGGGGGCCGCCCTGGCGAACCACACTTTTCCGCCGGGGCGCCCCTCTCGTCCCGCTGCCCCCGGGCGCTGCCGCTCTACTCCTCTTCCGCCGGTTCCCCTGCTGTCCCCGCTACCTCTGCTTCCCCGGGTTCCTTCGCGGAATTCCCGGAAAGTTCCTCCGGCTTCTCGGGCAGCTCCGCTGCCAGCGCCGCCGCGGAGCGGACCAGGGGCAGCGCGAGCAGCGCACCCGTGCCCTCGCCGACCCTGACGCCCTGCCGCAGCAGCGGTTCCAGCGCCATCCGGTCCAGCGCCTTCGCCTGCCCCGGCTCCCCGCTGTCGTGCCCGGCCAGCCACCAGTCCGGCGCCCGGAAGGCGATCCGCTGCCCGACCAGCGCACAGGCCGCGGTCACCACGCCGTCCAGGATCACCGGCAGCTTCCGTACGGCGCACTGGAGCAGGAACCCGGTCATCGCGGCCAGATCCGCGCCGCCCACGGCCGCCAGCAGCTGCAACTGGTCCCCGAGCACCGGCCGGGCCCGCCGCAGCGCGTCCCGGATCGCCGCGCACTTGCGCATCCACGCCAGGTCGTCGATCGCGAGCCCGCCGCGTCCGGTCACCACCGACGCGTCGGTCCCGCACAGCGCCGCGATCAGGACCGCCGCCGGCGTGGTACCGCCCACGCTGATGTCGCCGAGCACGACCAGGTCCGTACCCGAGTCGGCCTCCTCGTCGGCGATCGCCATGCCCGCCCGCAGGGCCGCCTCGGCCTCGTCCGCGGTGAGCGCGTCCTCGATGTCGATACGGCCGCTGCCGCGCCGCACCCGGTGCCGTACGACGTCCTCGGGGAAGGCGTCCGGGTCGCAGTCCAGGGCCATGTCCACGACCCGTACGGGGACCTCCTGGCGCCGTGCGAGCACGGACACCGGGCTCGCGCCCTCCAGCACCGCCCGCACCAGCTGCCCGGCGCCGCCCGCCGGCCGCGCCGAGACGCCCAGCTCGGCGACCCCGTGGTCACCGGCGAAGAGGATCACCCGTGGCCGCTCCACCGGCCGTACCGGTGCGGCGCTCTGTGCGGCGGCCAGCCACTCGCCCAGCTCGTCGAGGCGCCCCAGTGCCCCGGGGGGCACGATCTGGCGCTCCCGCCGGGCCTCGGCGTCACGGCGAACACCCCCGTCGGGGCGCTCGATCAGATCGGTGAAGTCGTCCAGATTAAGCCTGCTCATTCGCCGAACAGTACCGCCAGCGAACGGCTCCTTCCGCGCCACGTCGCCACCACACCCGCATGACGTCTTTGCGCCCAAGATCGGTATCCCATACGTTCCGTTTTACAGCGGAATGTCGCACAGGGAGCCGCCCATGCCGACCTCGCCCCCCACCCCGCACACCGGGTCGCCCGCCGACCCGCACCACGAGCCGCGCCGCGCGGACTGCCCCTGGTGCGGCGGCAGGCGGCTGCGCACCCGGGCGCGGGCCACGCCGCCGCGCCGCCGCGGCCCGGGCACCTGCGCCGTGCAACAGTGCCGCGACTGCGGGCACGCCTTCCAGAACCCCCGGCTCACAGCGGAGGGCCTCGCCCTGCGCCACCTGGCCTTCTACGCCAGCCACCTGGGCGACTTCGCCGACCGGATCCTGTCCCCGGGCGCCGTCCGCCGCCGGCACCTGGCCGCGGCCCATGCCGTGCTGGCGCTGGCCGAGCCGGAGAGCTGGCTGGACGTGGGCACGGGGCACGCCCGCTTCCCCGAGACGGCCAGGGAGGTCTTCCCGTACACGTCTTTCGACGGCCTGGACCCGACCCCGCGCGTCGAACAGGCCCGCCGGGCGGGCCGCGTCGAGGAGGCGCACATCGGCGATCTCACGAACCCCTGGGTCCTGCCCCGGCTGCGCTCGCGCTACGACGTGGTCAGCGTGTTCCACCACCTGGAGCACAGCCCCGACCCGCGCGCCGAACTCCGCGCGGCCCTGGCGGCGCTGCGCCCCGGCGGCCTCCTGCTGATCGAACTCCCGGACCCGCGCAGCCTGTTCGGGAGACTGCTGGGCCGCCGGTGGCTCCCGTACGGCCAGCCCCGCCATCTCCACCTGCTGCCGCTGGCCAACCTGTGCGCGGAACTGGAGGCCCAGGGCTGCACGATCCTCACGACGGACCGCCGGGCACCCCACATCCCCTACGACCTGTCGGCGGCGCTGTCCCTGTCCCTGGCCCAGGCGCCCTCGTTCCTCCGGCGGGCCTTCGGCCCCGCCGTCGCCGCGGCCTCGGCCCTGGACCACATCCTGGCGCCGCTGCTGCGCCGCACCCGCTTCTCGAACGCGTACCGCGTCCTCGCCCGCCTCGACCGGGCGCCCGGCGCGGGAGCCCGCCGCGATCAGCCCCGCAGCACCAGCGCCTGACCCGCCACCACCAGCAGCACCTGTTCGCACTCGGCCGCGAACGCCGCGTTCAGCCGCCCGAGTTCGTCCCGGTAGCGCCGCCCGGAGGCGGTGGCCGGGACGATGCCCGAGCCCACCTCGTTCGAGACCGCCACCACCGTCCGGCGCGTGGCGCGCACGGCGTCCGTCAGTTCGCGCACCCGCTCCCGCAGCAGCTTCTCGCCGCCGCCCGCCCACTCCGCGTCGTCCCACGCCCCCACGGCGTCCATCGCGTCCGTCAGCCACAGCGACAGGCAGTCGATCAGCAGCGGCGGGCCGTCCCGGCCCAGCAGGGGCACCAGATCGGTCGTCTCCGTCGTACGCCACGAGCCCGGCCGCCGGTCCCGGTGCAGGGCCACCCGGGCCGCCCACTCGGTGTCCCCGCCGCGCATACCGCCGGTCGCCACGTACAGCACGTCCGGGAAGGACTCCAGGCGCCGCTCGGCCTCCACGGACTTGCCCGAGCGCGCCCCGCCCAGCACCAGGGTGCGGCGCGGCACGTCCGGCACGTCCTCGTACACCCCGACCGTCAGCGTCGTACCGTCCGGCACCGCCCGCGCCCCGGCCGCCGCCAGCCGCCGCCGCGTCTCCGGGCCGGGCGGCACGTCGTGGTCCAGGTGGACGGCGACCACGTCCGTCGTCGGGCCGGCCGAACCCACCGCCCGCAGCCGGGCCAGCGCGTCGGGCCGGCCCGCCACGTCCGCGAGGACCAGGTGGTACGACTCCGTCCTCGGCCCCTCCAGACCGGCCGGGGCGCCGCCCGGCGGCAGGTACAGCAGCCGCTGTCCGTCCGGTCCCGTCACCGCGTACCCGGTGCCGCCCGCGTCCATCGCGACCGCCCGCACCCGATGCCCCGTCAGCAGCGCCAACTCCCGCCCGTCCGGGACCCGGCCGGGCTGCGGCAGCCCGGCCGGCACCTCCACCGCCGGGCCGTCGTGCGGATGCGACAGCAGCACCTGCCGCACCCCGCCCAGCGAATGCCCGGCTCGCGCCGCCGCGAACGCCACGCCCGGCGTGAGGTCGAGCAGCAGCGCCCCGTCCACCAGCACGGCGGTCGCCGCCCGGGCGTCCGGTCCGAGCGCACTCGCGCAGGCGGCACAGGGGCAGTCGGGGCGGGGCAGTCCGGCCGGGGCGCCGGTACCGAGCAGAGTCACTTCCACGGAATCGATTTTCGCCCGTCTGATCAGGTCTCGCGCTTCCGGCTAGTCTGCCAGCACGTGTCGGATCGAAGGAGGCCCTGCATGACGGCATGGACGTGGCGGTTCGAGAAGGCCGACGGGACGGAGGTCGAGCCCGCCGTGGAGCCCGAGGAGTTCACCACGCAGGGGGATGCCGAGTCCTGGATCGGCGAGCAGTGGCGGGCGCTGCTGGACGGCGGCACCGAGCAGGTGCGGCTGTTCGAGGACGGCACCGAGATCTACCCGGCTCCGATGAGCCTGCGCGCCGCCGCCGAGAGCTGAGGGCGGCGGGGGTACGGCCGTACGGTCGTACCCCCGGTCTCCCCTTCGCCGGTTCCTCACTGCTCGCCGAGCGTCACGTGCACCGTCTTCTCGGCGCCGCCCCGCTCGTACGTCACCGACGTCTTCTGGCCCGGCCTGTCCGCCGCCAGCGCCTCGGCGAGGGAAGTGATGGTGCTGATGGGCTGGTTGCCCAGCCTGGTGATGATGTCGCCCTGCCGCAGGCCCGCCCCGGCGGCCGCGCTGCCGGGCTTGACGCTGACCACCGCCACCCCGGCCGGCCGGTAGCTCGCGTCCACGACCGTCCGCCCGACGACGCCGAGCGCGGCCCGCTCCGAGTCGACGACCCTGCCTTCCTTCACGATCTGGCCGGCGATCGTCCTCACCATCGACGCCGGGATGGCGAACCCGATGCCGGGCGCGGCGCTGCCCCCGAGGGCGGGGTCGGCGGCGGCGAGCGTCGGGATGCCGATGACCTCCCCGTTCAGGTTGACCAGGGCGCCGCCGCTGTTGCCGGGGTTGATGGCGGCCGAGGTCTGCACCAGGTTGGCGAGCGTCGCGCCCGTACCGCCGCGCGAGCGGGTCTCGCTGACGGTCCGTCCGACCGCCGAGACGATGCCCTGCGTCACGCTGGACGACAGCCCGAGCGGCGAGCCCATGGCCAGCACGATCTGGCCGACGTCCACCTTCTCGGAGTCGCCGAACGTCGCCGCCCGCAGCCCGTGCGGCACCTTGTCCAGCTTGATCACGGCCAGGTCCTGCAAGGGATACGAGTACACGAGGCTCGCGGTGAGCGGCTCCTCGCTGTTGGCCGTGGTCACCCTGAAGGTCTTGTCCTGCCCGACCACGTGCGCGTTGGTGACGATGTGTCCCCGGTCGTCGTACACCACCCCGGAGCCCAGCTCGTCGCGCGCCTGGATCTGCACGACCGACGGCAGGACCTCCCTGATCACCTTCTGGTACTGGCCCTGGAGATCGCTCGCGGCCATCGGTACGTCCGCCCGTGCCGTCGTCGCGGAGTCCTGGGCCGCCGGGGCGGAGGCGGGGGAGCAGCCGGCGACGAGGGCCGCGCAGCACACCAGCGCGGCAGCGGCCACGGCCCGGCCGAGGGCACGGGTACGGGTAGCGTCCATGCCCCGAGTCTCACCGACCGCCGGTCACCCGGCCCGCGCTGTTCCTCCGAACGGGCGCGGGTGCCCGGCGCCGCCGGATCGGGGCGTCGTGGGCGGCCGTGTCGGTGAAGACCCGTACCTCGTACCGGGCGTGCGGCGGGGCCGTGAGGTCGGCCGGTCGGGCTGTGGTGGGTGGGGGCGTCGTCGTGGGAAGGGGTGGGGGTGGCTGGTTCAGCCGCGTACGCCGCACAGGTGCAGCAGTGCCGCCACGCCGCGGTAGGGGTCGGTGCGGCCGGCCCGTTCCTCGGCTGCCAGGAGCGTGTCCAGGTCGTCCGGGATGGGGGCGTCGTCGGCGGCCGTGTCGGTGAAGACCCGTACCCCGTACCAGGCGTGCAGCGGGGCCGCGAGGCCGGCGAGCGTCGCGGTCAGCGTGGCCAGCCGGTCGGCCCGGACGTCCAGGCCCAGCCGGTTGTGGTACGCCGTCGTGTCGTACGCGCCCAGGGCGCCCGCCCAGTCGCCGCACAGGCCCGGGCGCATGGCGAGCGCGTCGCCGTTGCGCACCAGCAGGGAGAGCAGGCCGCCGGGGGCCAGCATCCGGGCCAGGCCCGCCACCAGCGGGTCGGGCTCCTCGACGTACATCAGCACGCCGTGGCACAGCACCACGTCGAAGCTGCCCGGCAGGAAGTGCACACCCGTGTCCCGCCCGTCGCCCTGCACCAGCCGGACCCGCTCGCGGATGCCCTCGGGCTGCGCGGCCAGCGCCGCACGGGCGGCGTCGATCATCGCCGCGTCCTGCTCGACGCCGGTGACCTGGTGACCGAGCCGGGCCAGCCGCAGCGCCTGCGTGCCCTGGCCCATCCCCACGTCGAGCACCCGCAGCCGCTGTCCGACCGGGAACCGCCCGGCTATCTGCTCGTCCAGCTGCCGGGCCACCAGCTCCTGCCGGACGACATCACGCAGCCCGCCCAGCTTGCGCAGCCAGGCTCCTGCCGCATCCCCGGTGAAGGCGTCTGCGCTCAGGGCCGCTCTCCGCGCTTGACCTGCGGCTTGGGCAGCCGGAGCCGGCGCATCTGGAGGGAGCGCATCAGGGCGTAGGCGACGGCGCCCCGGGTGTTCTGCCCGGAGAACTTCTCCTTGAGGCGCTTCTTCAGCCGGAAGCCGCTGATCGCCCCGTCCAGCACGATGAGCACGATCACGACCAGCCACAGCAGCAGCGCGATGCTCTGGATCGCGCCCACCCGCACCACGCTCAGCACGAGGATGACCACGGCCAGCGGCAGGAAGAACTCCGCCACGTTGAACCGCGAGTCCACCCAGTCCCGGGCGAAGCGGCGCACCGGGCCCTTGTCCCGGGCCGGCAGATACCGCTCGTCGCCGGTGGCCAGAGCCTGGCGCTGGCGCTCCAGCGCCAGGCGCCGCTCCTCGCGCTGGCGCTTGGCGGCGTCCTTGCGGGTCGTCGGCGTATGGGCGACGCTGCGGCGCTGGGACTGGGCGTCACTGCGCTTGGGCGTGGGCCTGCCCTTCTTGGCCTGCGGGTCACGGGGCTGCTTGGAGTCGGTCACCTGCGCCTTGTCGGCGTGGGCCTTCTCTTCCTTGGCACGGCTACGGAACACAAAGACCAAGGGTAAGCGCTGCACCGGCATGGACCCCAGCCCAGTGGGGAACGATCCGGCAACGCCAGTCGTCATCAGGGGACAGAGGGGACGTCACGACAGGGGGTCACCTACTCCTCACGCCGGAGCGGTACGGTCCGCAGTCGTCCTTGGGGATGAGCGCATCACTCCCCGAACAGTGCGGTAATGGAGTCAGGGCCCGTACTGTGGGTCCTGTCGCAGGATCTGTGAGCTGGAGTCCGTCAGAAGGGGGCGCGCGAAGCCCATGAGCGGTGTCATGAAGCGTATGGGGATGATCTTCCGCGCGAAGGCGAACAAGGCCCTTGACCGGGCCGAGGACCCGCGCGAGACCCTCGATTACTCGTACCAGAAGCAGCTGGAGCTGCTCCAGAAGGTGCGCCGGGGCGTCGCCGACGTGGCGACCAGCCGCAAGCGTCTGGAACTTCAGCTCAACCAGTTGCAGCAGCAGTCCTCCAAGCTGGAGGACCAGGGCCGCAAGGCGCTCGCGCTCGGCCGCGAGGACCTGGCCCGCGAGGCGCTGTCCCGCCGCGCCGCGCTCCAGCAGCAGGTCACCGACCTGGAGACGCAGCACGCGACCCTCCAGGGCGAGGAGGAGAAGCTCACTCTCGCGGCCCAGCGCCTCCAGGCCAAGGTGGACGCCTTCCGCACGAAGAAGGAGACCATCAAGGCCACCTACACCGCCGCCCAGGCCCAGACCCGCATCGGCGAGGCCTTCACCGGCATCTCCGAGGAGATGGGCGACGTCGGCCTGGCCATCCAGCGCGCCGAGGACAAGACGCAGCAGCTCCAGGCCCGCGCCGGCGCCATCGACGAACTCCTCGCCTCCGGCGCCCTCGACGACCCGACCGGCACGGCCAAGGACGACATCGCCGCCGAGCTGGACCGGCTCTCCGGTGGTACGGATGTGGAGCTGGAGCTCCAGCGGATGAAGGCCGAACTGGCCGGAGGTTCCCCGCAGCAGGCCATCGAGGGCGGTACCGCGCAGGGGCAGCCCCAGCAGCAGCCGCAGGACACCCCGCGTTTCGACAAGCAGTAGTCCGGCACCGGGGCCCGAGCCGAGGAGGCCGACGTGATCGTGCGGATCATGGGGGAGGGCCAGTGGCAACTGGCCGACTCCCACTTCCCTGAGCTGAACAAGCTGGACGACGAGCTGCTGGACGAGATGGAGAGCGGCGACGAGGAAGGCTTCCGCCGTGTCCTCGGCGCCCTCCTCGACGCCGTCCGCCGCCTCGGCGCTCCGCTTGCGGACGATGCGCTGGAGCCCTCGGAACTGATCCTTCCGTCGCCGGACGCCTCGCTGGAGGAGGTCCGGGAGATGCTCGGCGACGAGGGACTGATCCCGGGCTGACCTCACGGGTGAACGGGGTGGTGCGTGACCACCCCGCCCGGCACGAGGACAGGGTGTTGCGAAGCCCCCGTACTGTTCCTCCTGTGAGCACTCTCGAACGCGCCCGGTGCAGCGTCAGGGCGCACCCGTGGGCCCTGGACGCGGGCCTCGCCGCGGGCGTGCTGGTCTGCATGATCGCGGGATCGTTCGTGACGCCGCGCGGGACCGACGGGGTCACCTGGGGTGCCCGCACCCCGGCCGCCCTGAGCCTCCTCCTCATGCTGCTCGCCGCGGGCGCGCTCGTCTTCCGGCGCCGCACCCCCATGCCGGTGCTCGCCGTCACCGGCACGCTCGCCGTCGTCGAGTGCGTCACCGGTGACCCGCGCGCCCCGGTCACGATGGCCGCCGTCGTCGCCCTCTACACCGTCGCCTCGACCACCGACCGGACCACCACCCTGCGCGTCGGCCTGCTCACCATGACCGTGCTGACGGCCGCCGCCATGCTCGGCGGCCCCCTGCCCTGGTACGCGCAGGAGAACCTGGGCGTGCTCGCCTGGACCGGTATCGGCGCCACCGCCGGGGACGCCGTGCGCAGCCGGCGCGCGGTCGTGCAGGCCATCCGCGAGCGGGCCGAACGGGCCGAGCGGACCCGTGAGGAGGAGGCCCGGCGCCGGGTCGCCGAGGAGCGGCTGCGCATCGCCCGCGACCTGCACGACGTCGTCGCCCACCACATCGCCCTGGTGAACGTGCAGGCAGGAGTCGCCGCGCACGTCATGGACAAGCGGCCGGACCAGGCCAAGGAGGCCCTCGCGCACGTCCGCGAGGCCAGCCGCAGCGCCCTCGACGAGTTGCGCGCGACCGTCGGCCTGCTCCGGCAGTCCGGCGACCCCGAGGCACCCACCGAGCCCGCGCCCGGGCTCGGCCGGCTGGAGGAGCTCGCGGGCACCTTCCGCAGCGCCGGGCTCCCGGTGGAGGTGGCCCGCGCCGGACCGGACGCGGATCTGCCCGCCGCCGTCGAGCTGGCCGCCTACCGCATCGTCCAGGAGGCCCTGACCAATGTGCAGAAGCACGCCGGGACCGGTGCCAGGGCCGAGGTCAGCGTCGTCCGGGTGGGACCGGACATCGAGGTGACCGTGGTGGACGACGGCCCGGGCGGGCCGAGCGCGCCCGGCACCGGCGGCGGGCACGGGCTGCTCGGCATGCGCGAGCGGGTCGCCGCCCTCGGCGGCACCCTCACCACCGGCCCCCGCTACGGCGGCGGCTTCCGCGTCCATGCGATCCTGCCCGTCAAGACCCGCACCGAGACCCGTACGGCCTGAGCGCCGTACGACGGCCCCCGGGGGAGCCCGCGTGACGATCCGTGTCCTGCTCGCCGACGATCAGGCCCTGCTGCGCAGCGCGTTCCGGGTGCTCGTCGACTCCGAGCCCGACATGGAGGTGATCGGCGAGGCCTCCGACGGCGCGGAGGCGGTCCGGCTGGCCAGGGAGCAGGGCGCCGACGTCGTCCTCATGGACATCCGGATGCCGGGCACGGACGGGCTCGCCGCCACCCGGATGATCAGCGAGGACCCGTCCCTCTCCGAGGTCCGCGTGGTCATCCTGACGACCTTCGAGGTCGACGACTACGTCGTCCAGGCGCTGCGCGCGGGCGCCTCCGGCTTCCTCGGCAAGGGCAGCGAGCCGGAGGAGCTGCTGAACGCCATCCGGGTCGCGGCGGGCGGCGAGGCCCTCCTGTCGCCGACCGCCACCAAGGGGCTGATCGCCCGCTTCCTCGCCCAGGGCGACGACGACGGCCGCGACCCCGCCCGCTCCGAGCGGCTCGGCGCGCTCACCGGACGGGAGCGGGAGGTGCTGATCCAGGTCGCCGGCGGCCACTCCAACGACGAGATCGCCGAGCGCCTGGAGGTCAGCCCGCTCACGGTCAAGACGCACGTCAACCGGGCCATGGCCAAGCTGGGCGCCCGCGACCGGGCCCAGCTCGTGGTGATCGCGTACGAGTCGGGGCTGGTCAGGCCGCGCACGGACTGATCTCCACCCCGGGGCCGACCCACGGTGTACTCCGTTCTCCACCCGGCGTACTGCGGGCGGAGTAGGGCGCGGATAAGGAAATGGACCCTGGGGCTACGGTTTCGCCCTTCGCGATGGGCGAGGGTGAGAGGGTCTGCCGCTCATAGATTGAGAGACCCTGACCCATGTCCTGGCTGTCGAGGTTCAGCCTGCGCCAAAGGGCCCTGATCGGCCTGATGTCGCTCATCGCGCTCGTCTTCGGGCTGATCGCGATACCCCAGATCAAGCAGCAGCTGCTGCCCACCATCAACCTGCCCATGGTCTCGGTGATCGCGCCGTACCAGGGCGCCTCGCCCGATGTGGTCGAGAAGCAGGTCATCGAGCCGATCGAGAACACCCTCCAGGGCGTCGACGGCGTCAAGGGCGTCACCTCGACCGCCAGCGAGGGCAACGCCGTGATCATGGCGTCCTTCGACTACGGCAACGACACCAAGCAGCTCGTCTCCGACGTCCAGCAGGCCGTCAACCGGGCCCGCAACCAGCTCCCGTCCGGCGTCGACCCGCAGGTCATCTCCGGCTCGACCGACGACATGCCGACCGTCGTCCTCGCCGTCACCTCCGACAAGGACCAGCAGGCCCTCGCCGACCAGCTGGACAAGACGGTCGTACCGACGCTGAAGGACATCTCCGGTGTCGGCCGCGTCGCGGTCACCGGTGTGCGCGACCTCCAGGTCACGGTCACCCCGGACGACGCGAAGCTGGCGCAGGCCGGTCTCACCCCCGCCGCGCTCGGCCAGGCCCTCCAGACAGGCGGCGCGACCGTCCCGGCCGGATCCTTCGACGAGGGCGGCGTGAGCCGCACCGTCCAGGTCGGCGGCGGCTTCACCTCGCTCGCGCAGATCCAGGACCTGACGGTCACCGGCGAGGGCGGCGGCAAGCCCGTACGCCTCGGTGACGTGGCCGCGGTCAAGGAGCAGCCGGCCCCGGCCGACTCCATCACCCGCACCGACGGCAGGCCCAGCCTCGCCGTCAACGTGACCATGGACCACGACGGCAGCGCGGTCACCATCTCGAACGCCGTCAAGGACAAGCTGCCCGGCCTGCGCACGCAGCTCGGCTCGGGTGCCGAGCTCACGGTCGTCAGCGACCAGGGCCCGGCCGTCTCCAAGTCCATCAAGGGCCTGACCACCGAGGGCGCGCTCGGCCTGCTCTTCGCGGTCCTCGTCATCCTGGTCTTCCTCGCGTCGATCCGCTCGACGCTGGTCACGGCGGTGTCCATCCCGCTGTCCGTCGTCCTCGCCCTGATCGTGCTGTGGACGCGCGGCCTGTCCCTGAACATGCTCACGCTGGGCGCGCTGACCATCGCCGTCGGCCGGGTCGTGGACGACTCGATCGTGGTCCTGGAGAACATCAAGCGGCACCTCGGCTACGGCGAGGAGCGGCAGGCGGCGATCGTCACCGCGGTGCGCGAGGTGGCCGGCGCGGTCACCTCCTCGACCCTCACCACGGTCGCCGTGTTCCTGCCGATCGGCCTGGTCGGCGGCATGGTGGGCGCCCTGTTCGGCTCGTTCAGCATCACGGTGACGGCGGCCCTGCTGGCCTCGCTGCTCGTGTCGCTGACGGTCGTCCCGGTCCTGTCGTACTGGTTCGTGCGCGCCCCCAAGGGCACCCCGGACGACGCGGCCGAGGCCCGGCGCCGGGCCGAGGAGAAGGAGGCGAGCAGCCGCCTCCAGCGCGTCTACGTCCCCGTCCTGCGCTTCGCCACGCGCCGCCGCCTGACCAGCCTGCTGATCGCCGTCGTGGTCCTGGTGCTCACGTTCGGCATGGGCGGCATGCTGAAGACCAACTTCTTCGACCAGGGCGCGCAGGAAGTCCTCACGGTCAAGCAGGAGTTGAAGCCCGGCACCAGCCTCGCGGCCACCGACGTCCAGGCGAAGAAGGTCGAGCGGCTCATCGCCTCGACCAAGGGCGTCAAGGACTACCAGGTCACCGTCGGCTCCTCCGGCTTCATGGCGGCCTTCGGCGGCGGCACCGGCACCAACCAGGCGTCGTACCAGGTCATGCTGAAGGACTCGAAGTCGTACGACGACGTCCAAAAGCACCTGGAGGACGGGCTGAAGAAGCTCTCCGGCATCGGCACGACCACCGTGTCCGCCGGTGACGGCTTCGGCAACCAGAACCTGAGCGTGGTGGTCAAGGCCGCCGACCCGCAGACGCTGCGCACGGCGGCGGACCAGGTCCGCTCCACGGTCGCGGGCCTCGGCGGCGTCACCGACGTCACCAGCGACCTCTCGACCAGCGTGCCGCGGATCTCGGTCAAGGCCAACGCGAAGGCGGCGGCCGCCGGTCTGGACGACCAGAAGCTCGGCGCGCTGGTCGCGGAGGCGGTGCGCGGCACGACGGCGGCGAAGGCGACCCTCGACGACACCGAGCGCGACGTCGTGGTGCGGTCGGCCGAGCCCGCGACGACCCTGGCCCAGCTGAAGAACCTGCGGGTGGGCCCGGCCAAGCTGGGTGACCTCGCCACGGTGCAGGTGGTGGACGGGCCGGTGTCGCTGACCCGGATCGACGGCCAGCGCGCCGCGACCATCACGGCGAAGCCGACCGGTGACAACACGGGTGCCATCAGCACCAAGCTCCAGTCGAAGATCAAGGCGCTGAAGCTGCCGACGGGTGCCACGGCCGAGATCGGCGGCGTCACCTCCGACCAGAACGACGCGTTCAAGAACCTGGCCCTGGCCATGCTGGCGGCCGTCGCGATCGTCTTCATGCTCCTGGTCGCGACGTTCCGTTCGCTGGTCCAGCCGCTGATCCTGCTGGTCTCGATCCCGTTCGCGGCGACGGGCGCGATCGGCCTGCTGGTCGCCACCGGCACCCCGATGGGCGTCCCGGCGATGATCGGCATGCTGATGCTGATCGGCATCGTGGTCACCAACGCGATCGTGCTGATCGACCTGATCAACCAGTACCGCGGACAGGGCTACGGCGTGGTCGAGGCCGTGATCGAGGGCGGCCGGCACCGGCTGCGCCCGATCCTGATGACGGCCCTGGCGACGATCTTCGCCCTGCTGCCGATGGCCCTGGGCGTCACGGGCGAGGGCGGCTTCATCGCCCAGCCCCTCGCGGTCGTCGTCATCGGCGGCCTGATCACGTCCACCCTGCTGACCCTGCTCCTCGTCCCGACGCTCTACGCCATGCTGGAACTCCGCAAGGAGCGCCGGGCGAAGAAGCGGGCGGCGAGGAAGGGCACGCCGGTCCCGACCGAGTCCGCCCTGGACGAACCGGAGCCGGCCGGAGTGTAGGAGCCGGTTGTGCCGTCGGCCGGGCCCGCGTCGCAGCGCGGGTCCGGCCGACGCGTATCGGGCCCGGTTCACCGAGACGACGGCGTCGAGCAGTTCGTGCAGAGGACGTCGCTTGCGGGGCCTTTCCGGTCAAATCCGCCAGGCGGTCGCCGAGGTGGTCCCGAGAAGTTCTCGGGCGTCATGGGGGCTTGGCGCAGTACGGCGTCTCGTGCACCACGAGCGCCTCGGCTTCGAGCCGAAGTATTCGAGCCGAAGTAGTGGCGGGCGGAGAGGCAGGCAGTGAGGGCGGTCGGTTGTCACGCCTCGCCGATGCCCTGGAGGCGGAGTCGCTCGACTCTGCCGAGGAGGTGTCGGCTGGGGCGCTCGGCTTCCGGAGAGGTGATCGGTCAGAGGAAGTCCGTGGTCTCCAGCTCGAAGGCGAAGGGTTCGGGGAGGGGGAGGGGCTTGCCGAAGGCGAGGACGCAGTGCTGCCTGTAGTCGCCGTTCTCCGGGTCGCTGAACAGGGTGACCTCGGAGCTACCTCGGTCGACCAGCAGGTAGAGAGGGATGCCGCCACGGGCGTAGCAGTGGCGTTTGGCCTCGCGGTCGATCTTGGGCTTGCTGGAGGTCACCTCCAGCACCATGGCAACTCCCTGGCAGGGCATCCACGGATCAGCGCCTCGGAAGAGCCGCAGTTCCACGGGGGCGAACGTGCAGTCAGGGATGACGTGGTCCTGCGGGCGGCCTTCCGCTTTCTCCAGCTTCAGCCCCTTGTTGCCGGAGAAATCCATGTCGGTCCGGGACTTCTTGATCACCTGCCTCACAATCCGGCTGAAATGATCCTCGTGGTCCCCGTCCGGCGGCGGTGTCACAACGATCTCCCCCTCGACCAGCTCAGCCCGGAAACCCTCCGGTGTGTCCAGGGCGAGAAACCCCTCCAGCAGGATCTCTGCCTGCGTGAGCGGCTCATGGGCCACGGCAGTCATGTCACGCCCCTCCTTCGGTCGCTCGTCAGACTCGGCCATCGCAAGATCACCTGTCCATGAGATCGGGAACCGTTCCCCCGATCGTGGCACGAAAGGGGCGCCTCCCGACACCGGGAAGCGCCCCTCCTCCACGTACGGCCGACCATGCTTACGGCAGCGCGAGCATCCGCTCCAGGGCCAGCTTGGCGAACGCCTCGGTCTCCTTGTCGACCTCGATCCGGTTGACCAGGGTGCCCTCGGCCAGGGACTCCAGGGTCCAGACCAGGTGGGGCAGGTCGATGCGGTTCATGGTCGAGCAGAAGCAGACCGTCCTGTCCAGGAAGACGATCTCCTTGCCCTCGGGAGCGAAACGGTTCGCCAGGCGGCGGACCAGGTTCAGCTCCGTGCCGATGGCCCACTTGGACCCGGCCGGCGCGGCCTCCAGGGCCTTGATGATGTACTCGGTCGAGCCGACGTAGTCGGCCGCGGCCACGACCTCGTGCTTGCACTCGGGGTGGACCAGGACGTTCACGCCCGGGATGCGCTCACGGACGTCGTTGACCGAGTCCAGGCTGAAGCGGCCGTGCACCGAGCAGTGGCCGCGCCACAGGATCATCTTCGCGGCCCGCAGTTGCTCCGCCGTCAGGCCGCCGTTCGGCTTGTGCGGGTTGTAGACCACGCAGTCGTCCAGGGTCATCCCCATGTCGCGGACGGCGGTGTTGCGGCCCAGGTGCTGGTCCGGCAGGAAGAGCACCTTCTCGCCCTGATCGAAGGCCCACTCCAGCGCCCGCTCGGCGTTCGACGAGGTGCAGATCGTGCCGCCGTGCTTGCCGGTGAACGCCTTGATGTCGGCCGAGGAGTTCATGTACGAGACCGGCACGACCTGCTCGGCCACGCCCGCCTCGGTCAGCACGTCCCAGCACTCGGCGACCTGCTCGGCCGTCGCCATGTCGGCCATGGAGCAGCCGGCTGCGAGGTCGGGCAGGACGACCTTCTGGTCGTCGGAGGTGAGGATGTCCGCCGACTCGGCCATGAAGTGCACACCGCAGAAGACGATGTACTCGGCCTCCGGGCGCGCGGCGGCGTCCCGGGCCAGCTTGAAGGAGTCACCCGTGACGTCGGCGAACTGGATGACCTCGTCACGCTGGTAGTGGTGGCCGAGCACGAAGACCTTGTCGCCGAGCTTCTCCTTGGCCGCGCGGGCGCGCTCGACCAGGTCCGGGTCGGACGGCGACGGCAGGTCACCGGGACACTCGACGCCCCGCTCGCTCTTCGGGTCGGCCTCACGGCCGAGCAGCAGCAGGGCGAGCGGAGTCGGCTGCACGTCGAGCTCCGGGGTCTGGGCGGTGGTCACGGCACGCACCCTTTCTACTTTTCGTCTAACTGACGCTATCTATCATATCCGCTTCACGTCACTTTGACGATGGCCATAACGTCGATGTGACATGAATCCCGCTCCAGCCGCCTCGTGGGCCGCTGTCCGCGTCCTCGGCCATGTGCGAGCATGAAGACGGAAGTGAAACCGCGACAACGCGACCGCCCGGCCCGGAATGAATCCGCGGAAGCGCCGGTTGCACTGGTCGGCAAGCAGTCTCCGTACAACCCGGGAGAGATGTAGATGTCCGTATCGGACGAGACCACCACCGTCACCGACGGCATCATCCTGACCGACGCCGCCGCGGCCAAGGTCAAGGCCCTGCTCGACCAGGAAGGCCGTGACGACCTCGCGCTGCGCGTCGCCGTCCAGCCCGGCGGCTGCTCCGGCCTGCGCTACCAGCTCTTCTTCGACGAGCGCTCGCTCGACGGCGACGTGGTGAAGGACTTCGGCGGCGTCAAGGTCGTCACCGACCGCATGAGCGCTCCGTACCTGGGCGGCGCCACCGTCGACTTCGTGGACACCATCGAGAAGCAGGGCTTCACGATCGACAACCCGAACGCGACCGGCTCCTGCGCCTGCGGCGACTCCTTCAGCTGAGCCCGCCACGGCATGACGAAGGCGGCGGCCCTCTCCGCGGGGCCGCCGCCTTCGTCGTACGCCCGGGTCACCGTGCCCGTGCCCCGGTCTCCGGTCGCAGCGCGCCCGGCTTGGCCTGAGGGATCGGCGTGCCGTCCGCACCGACCACCGTCCGCCCGTCCAGCGGCGCGGTCAGCCGCACGGTCTTCACGTACTCCTTGGCGATCATCACGCACACCTTGTCCGGCCAGGGATGCTCGGTGACGGTGACGGTCACCCTGCCGTCGCTCTCCTTCGCCGCCGCCGAGTAGTCCGCGCACACCCCGCCGTAGAAGCTCACGGTCAGCTCACGGTCGTCGGCCGTGTACCCCTCGACCTTCACGGTGTGCGGCTTCGGCGCCGTGCTCGGCCCGCCCGAAGGAGCCCCGCCGGAGGGAGCCCCGATGGACGGCGCGGGCGTCAGATACGCGGGATCGACCGCCGGGTACGTCACCGTGTACGCACCGCCCGCCGCGTCGCCCCGCACCCGGAACAGCCAGGACGGCACCAGTGCCTGCTTCCCGGCGACGGAGTGCGCGGCGAGCCCGAACACCGCCTTGTCGACGGTGGCCGTGTCCGCCCCGGAGGTGCCGGCGTCCGCCCCGCAGGGCCGCTCGAACCGGTCCTTGACCGGCACCGGACGGGTGCAGCCGCCGATCCCCATCCGGTGGTCGCCCTTCGGCGCCGCGTTCATCAGCTTCAACGTCTTCGCCGCGTCCAGGACCGGATACGTGTCGCCCTTCACCGGCGCCGCGAGCAGCCCGTGCCCGCCCGCCACCTCGCCCTGCCCGTCGACCGTCAGACCGGTCGTCCAGCCGTACGTCGGCAGCCCGCCGACCACCGGCTCGGCGTTCACCACCCGCTGGACTCCCATCACCTGGCTCGCGTCGACCTTCGCGTCGTCCAGCCCGGCCGCCTTCAGCACGGGGGCCGCCGCCGCGGTCGCCCTCGACACGCTCACCGCGCCGCCCGTCGGACCCATCGGGCCGTGTGAGCACAGGGCGCCCTTCGCGCAGTCGTCGGTGCCCGGCGCGTAGCGGCTGAAGGTCCAGCTGCCCGGCGCGTCCCGGTTCACCGTGAGGCTCGGGCCCGTGCCGTCCTTGCCGCCGACCCGCCAGATCCCGCCCTCGGCCACCGGCGTCCCGGCCACCCCGAGCGCCCGGGCGAGCCTGGTCACGGCGTCCTGGCCGACCTCGCCGCGCGGGGTGTACACCGGCGCGGAGCCGGGGCCGCCCGGCAGCCCGCCGTGGGCCACGTACGTCGCGCCGTAGGGGTCGCCGCTCCGGCCGTCCAGGGCGAGCGGCGGGGGAGTGGCCCCCGCGCCGGCCGCCCCCGGTCCGCCGTCCGTACGACCGCCCGTGGCGCCGCTCGCCGCGAGATAGGCGCCACCGCCGCCGACCAGCAGCACGGCGGCGGCCACGGAGAGGACGGCGGCCCGGGACCGGCGCCGTCCGCCGTGCTCGTCGTCGGCGCGCTCCGCACGACTCCCGGTGTGTGCGGAGCCCTCAAGGTGCTCGCGGTCCTCGGGTCGCTCGGTGTTCACCGCATCGCTCCTCGTTGGTCGAGGCAGGTCGTACCCCGCCTCCCCCTGGTGGGGGACGGCAATGGGACGCGTGAGGGGAGCGTGCGGTTCCCGGGCGGTGCGCCCGTGCGTCAGTCGCCGTAGTCGGACATCTCGTCCAGCAGCCGCGCGGAGCGCGCCGGCACGCGCACCCCATGGATACGGGACGGCGGCACCGGCCGCGACTCGGCATGCGCGGGCACCGACCAGCGCCCGGCCATCCGGGCGCAGTCGACGCGCAGCGTGGCGAGGTCGCCCTCCAGGTCGGCCGGGGCGGGGGAGTGGACCCTGAGGTTCGTCATGCTGGCACCGTAGGCTCGGCCGGCGGTGCGAAGAAAGGGCTACTATCGGGTAGTTTTGCCAACTACAGCGGTGTCGCCCGACCGGGTAGCGTGAACTGTCAATCCAGCCTCCCGCAGGAGAATGCCCGTCGTGCGCATCGCAGTCACCGGCTCCATCGCCACCGACCACCTCATGACCTTCCCCGGCCGTTTCGCCGACCAGCTCGTCGCGGACCAGCTGCACACGGTGTCGCTCTCCTTCCTGGTCGACAACCTCGACGTGCGCCGCGGCGGCGTCGCCGCCAACATCGCGTTCGGTATGGGGCAGCTGGGTACGCGGCCGATCCTGGTCGGTGCCGCCGGCTTCGACTTCGACGAGTACCGGGCCTGGCTCGAACGGCACGGCGTGGACACCGACTCGGTCCGGATCTCCGAGACCCTGCACACCGCCCGCTTCGTGTGCACCACCGACGCCGACCACAACCAGATCGGCTCCTTCTACACCGGCGCGATGAGCGAGGCCCGCCTCATCGAGCTGAAGACCGTCGCCGACCGCGTGGGCGGCCTCGACCTGGTCCTCATCGGCGCCGACGACCCGGAGGGCATGCTCCGCCACACGGAGGAGTGCCGCTCGCGTGCGATCCCCTTCGCCGCCGACTTCTCCCAGCAGATCGCCCGCATGGAGGGCGACGAGATCCGGGTGCTGATGGAGGGGGCGACGTACCTCTTCTCGAACGAGTACGAGAAGGGCCTGATCGAGACCAAGACCGGCTGGAGCGACGCCGAGATCCTGGCGAAGGTCGGCCACCGCGTCACCACGCTCGGCTCGCGGGGCGTGCGCATCGAGCGGGCCGGCGAGGACCCGATCGAGGTCGGCTGCGCCGAGGAGGAGCGCAAGGCCGACCCCACGGGCGTCGGCGACGCCTTCCGCGCCGGCTTCTTGTCCGGGCTGGCCTGGGGCGTGTCCCTGGAGCGGGCGGCGCAGGTCGGCTGCATGCTCGCCACGCTGGTCATCGAGACGGTCGGCACGCAGGAGTACCAGCTGCGCCGCGCCCACTTCATGGAGCGCTTCACCAAGGCGTACGGGGACGAGGCCGCGCGGGAGGTCCAGGCCCACCTGGGCTGAGCCCGGCGCGGCTCAGCCCACCCTGCGCACCACGTACGCCGTCCCCCGCTCCGCCGGCTCCTCCCCGACGTACTCCTGCCCCCGCATCTCGCACCACGCCGGGATGTCCAGCCGGGCGGCCTCGTCGTCGGAGAGGACGCGGACCGTGCCGCCCACCGGCACGTCACCGAACACCTTGGCCAGTTCGATGACCGGGATCGGGCAGCGCTTGCCGAGGGAGTCGACGACGAGTTCCCCGGCTCCCCCGGCCGGTACGGCCGGCGCGGGGGCCGGGGCGCCCAGCTTCTCCCGGACGCCCGCCACGGCCCCCGGCAGCACCTCCAGGAACCGCTCCACGTCCGCCTCGGCCGCCCCCGGCGGCAGGGACACCCGGACGTTGCCCTCGCTCAGCACCCCCATCGCCTTCAGCACATGGCTGGGCGTCAGCGTGCTGCTCGTGCACGACGATCCGGACGACACGGCGAAACCCGCCTCGTCCAACGCGTGCAGCAGGGCCTCTCCGTCGACATAGAGACACGAGAAGGTGACGATCCCCGGCAGTCGCCGCTCGGGGTCGCCGACGACTTCGACGTCGGGCACGGTCGCCGGCACCCGCGTCCGGATCCGTGCCGTCAGCTCCCGCAGCCGCACCGCCTCCTGGGCCGCCTCGGCGCGTACCGCGCGCAGCGAGGCCACGGCCGCCACGATCGCCGGGATGTTCTCGAACCCGGGTGCCCGGCCCGACTCCCGTTCGCCGGCCGGTCCTTGGGCGGCGAACCGCACCCCCTTGCGGACGACGAGCAGTCCGACCCCGGGCGGCCCGCCCCACTTGTGCGCGCTGGCCGCGAGCAGCGACCAGCCGCCCCCGACCGGTCCCCAGCCCAGCGACTGCGCAGCGTCCACCAGCAACGGCACCCCGGCCGCCCGGCACACCTCGGCCACCTCGGCCACCGGCTGCACGGTCCCGACCTCGTGGTTGGCCGACTGGAGCACGGCGAGCGCGGTGCCCTCCCGGAGCGCGGCCGCGTAGGCGGCGGGGTCGGCGCGCCCGGTCCGCTCGACGGCCACCTGGGTGACCGTCCCGCCGCCCGACGCGTGCAGGTCGGCCGCATGGAGCACGGAGGAGTGTTCGACGGACGACACGATCAGGTGGCTTCCGACCCGCCGCCGCCCGGCCAACGCCCCCGCGACACCGGCGTGTACGGCCTGTGTCCCGGACGCCGTGAACACCACCTCGTCCGCCCGGCAGCCCACCGCCTCGGCCGCCGCCTCCCGCGCCGCGTCCAACAACATCCGCGCCTTGCGCCCCTCCCTGTAGAGCCGAGCGGGATCGGCCCACCCGTCGTCCAGGGAGGCCAACAGGGCCTGACGGGCGACCGGGTGGAGAGGAGCGCTGGAGGCAGCGTCAAAGTAGGCCATACGGCAACGTTAAGACCGCGGACGGGGCAGCCGGACAAGGGGCGCGAGGAACCGTGCGACCAGCCACGACGAGCCCGCGCCCGCCAATTCAGCGAACCACCCGCTCCAGTAGGCACCCCTCCCCGCGAACCCTCGGAGAGGGTGGGCTAGGGTTTGGTCCGCATAAACATCCAAACCCCTGCCCGTCGCAGGGCGGCGACCGACCAGCGAGAAGGCCGCAGCCGACCGCGCGGGCGAGACTCTCGGGAAGGCGCTACGTGAGTCCCAACGGCTCCGACCGCTCGCCGCGGCGCCCGATGCGGCGGAAGCTGCTGCAGGCACTGACCGCGGGCCTGGTCCTGGCGACCGCAACCGGTTGCACATACAAGGACTTCCCCCGCCTTGGCATGCCCACCCCGACCACGGAAGAGGCTCCGCGGATCCTCTCCCTGTGGCAGGGCTCCTGGGCTGCTGCACTGGCCACCGGCGTGCTGGTGTGGGGCCTGATCCTGTGGAGTGCTTTCTTCCACCGGCGCAGCCGCACCAAGGTCGAGGTACCTCCGCAGACTCGGTACAACATGCCGATCGAGGCCCTGTACACGGTGGTCCCGATCATCATCATCTCGGTGCTCTTCTACTTCACGGCCCGGGACGAGTCGAAGCTCCTGGACCTCTCAAAGAAGCCCGACGTCACGGTCAACGTGGTGGGCTTCCAGTGGAGCTGGGGCTTCAACTACGTCGAGAGCGTTCCCGGTGTCTCCGGCGACGCGAAGACCGACAAGAACCTGGACGCCATTCCGGACCGGTTCAAGAAGGACTTCCCGGCGAACGCCGGCGGCGTCTACGACGTCGGCACGCCCGCCACGAAGAACCCGCAGACGGGCAACCCCGGTCCGACCCTCTGGCTCCCCAAGGGCAAGACGGTCCGCTTCGTCCTCACGTCCCGTGACGTCATCCACTCCTTCTGGGTGGTGCCGTTCCTGATGAAGATGGACGTCATCCCGGGCCACACCAACTCGTTCCAGGTGACCCCCAACCATGAGGGCACCTTCCTCGGCAAGTGCGCCGAGCTCTGCGGTGTCGACCACTCCCGGATGCTGTTCAACGTGAAGGTCGTTTCCCCGGCAGCGTACGAGGCGCACCTCAAGGACCTCGCCAAGAAGGGGCAGACCGGTTACATTCCCGCCGGCATCGCGCAGACGAGCCACGAGAAGAACCGGGAGACGAACAACCTGTGAGCATCCTCAACGAACCCCAGGGTGCCGCGGCAGCCGCAGGCTCGTACGCGGACGAGCTGCCGGTCAGGCGCAAGCAGCCCGGTAATGTCGTGGTCAAGTGGATGACGACCACCGACCACAAGACGATCGGCACGATGTACCTCGTGACGTCGTTCGCGTTCTTCCTGATCGGCGGCGTGATGGCGCTGCTCATGCGCGCCGAGCTGGCCCGGCCGGGACTGCAGATCATGTCGAACGAGCAGTTCAACCAGGCGTTCACGATGCACGGCACGATCATGCTGCTGATGTTCGCGACGCCGCTGTTCGCCGGTTTCGCGAACTGGATCATGCCGCTGCAGATCGGCGCGCCCGACGTGGCGTTCCCGCGGCTGAACATGTTCGCCTACTGGCTGTACCTGTTCGGCTCGCTCATCGCGGTGGGCGGCTTCCTCACTCCGCAGGGCGCCGCCGACTTCGGCTGGTTCGCCTACTCGCCGCTGTCGGACGCGGTCCGCTCGCCGGGCGTCGGCTCGGACATGTGGATCATGGGTCTGGCCATGTCCGGCTTCGGCACCATCCTCGGCTCGGTCAACTTCATCACGACCATCATCTGCATGCGCGCCCCGGGCATGACCATGTTCCGCATGCCGATCTTCGTGTGGAACGTGCTGCTGACCGCCGTCCTGGTCCTGCTCGCCTTCCCGGTCCTCGCGGCCGCGCTGTTCGCCCTGGAGGCGGACCGTAAATTCGGCGCCCATGTATTCGACGCCGCAAATGGCGGAGCATTGCTATGGCAACACCTCTTCTGGTTCTTCGGCCATCCAGAGGTGTACATCATCGCGCTACCGTTCTTCGGCATCATTTCCGAGGTCATTCCGGTCTTCTCCCGTAAGCCGATGTTCGGTTACATGGGTCTGATCGCCGCGACCATCGCGATCGCCGGTCTGTCCGTGACGGTGTGGGCCCACCACATGTACGTCACCGGTGGTGTGCTGCTGCCGTTCTTCTCCTTCATGACGTTCCTGATCGCGGTGCCGACCGGTGTGAAGTTCTTCAACTGGATCGGCACGATGTGGAAGGGCTCGCTGTCCTTCGAGACGCCGATGCTCTGGGCGACCGGCTTCCTGATCACCTTCACGTTCGGTGGTCTGACCGGTGTCATCCTGGCCTCGCCCCCGATGGACTTCCACGTCTCCGACTCGTACTTCGTGGTGGCCCACTTCCACTACGTGGTCTTCGGCACGGTCGTCTTCGCCATGTTCTCCGGCTTCCACTTCTGGTGGCCGAAGATGACCGGCAAGATGCTGGACGAGCGCCTCGGCAAGCTCACGTTCTGGACGCTGTTCATCGGCTTCCACGGCACCTTCCTGGTCCAGCACTGGCTGGGCGCCGAGGGCATGCCGCGCCGTTACGCCGACTACCTGGCGGCCGACGGCTTCACCGCGCTGAACACGGTCTCGACGATCAGCTCCTTCCTGCTCGGCCTGTCGATCCTGCCGTTCCTCTACAACGTCTGGAAGACGGCCAAGTACGGCAAGAAGGTCGACGTCGACGACCCGTGGGGCTACGGCCGTTCGCTGGAGTGGGCGACCTCCTGCCCGCCGCCGCGGCACAACTTCCTCACCCTGCCGCGGATCCGCAGCGAATCCCCGGCGTTCGACCTGCACCACCCTGAGATCGCCGCTCTGGAGCAGCTGGAGCACTCCGGCGTCGGTGCCATCGCGGGCAGCAAGGAGGCCGGCAAGTGAAGATCCAGGGTCGGCTGTTCATCTGGCTGAGCGTCTTCATCCTGATCATGGCCATCGTGTACGGCGTGTGGTCGAAGGAGCCGGCCGGCACCACCGCGCTGTTCCTGGCCTTCGGCCTGAGCGTCATGATCGGCTTCTACCTGGGCTTCACCGCCCGGCGGGTCGACGCGGGCGCCCAGGACGACAAGGAGGCCGATGTCGCGGACGACGCGGGCGAGCTGGGCTTCTTCAGCCCGCACAGCTGGCAGCCGCTGCTGCTGGGCTTCGGCGGTGCGATCGCCTTCCTCAGCATCGCGGTCGGCTGGTGGCTGATCTACTTCGCCGCCCCGTTCATCGTCCTCGGCCTGTTCGGCTGGGTGTTCGAGTACTACCACGGTGAGAACCGCACCCAGTAGCACACGAGAACGCGCGCCGGAAGCCCGGACACTCCATGTGGAGCGTCCGGGCTTCCGGCTGTCGTCGTTCAAATGGAGCAGTGTCGATCCCTCGTACGGGTTACGTACCGGGTAAATGGGGTCAACACCTCATAGCGTGATCGTATGAACCACACTCCGCGGACCCGCACCGTCGTCAGCTGCACGCTGCTGGTGACCGCCCTCGGCGCGGGCGTCACCGCCTGCGGTTCGGACGGCAACCCCCTGTCGGCCAAGCCGTACGACGCGGCGGACCAGATCTCCGTCAGCGGCCCCGCCGGTGCGGGAAAGCGGGCCGACCCGGACAAGCCCCTGGAGATCACCGCCAACGACGGCGAGGGCCGGATCACCGACGTGACCGCCCAGGACGCCGCAGGACGCCACGTGGCGGGCGAACTCACCGCCGACGGCAGTCGATGGCACAGCACCTCCCCGCTGGCCGCCAACGCCCATTACACGATCGCGGTGAGCACGGAGGACGAGGACGGCGCGCCCGGCCGCAAGGTCCTCACGTTCGACACCGGCAAGCCCACCGCCAAGAAGCGACTGACCGTCACGCTCGGCCCGGACTCGGGCGAGTACGGCGTCGGGCAGCCCATCACCGCCGAACTCGACCAGGAGATCAAGGACAAGGGGCAGCGGGCCGTCATCGAGCGCGCCCTGCGGGTGGAGTCCACGCCGTCCGTGCAGGGCTCCTGGTACTGGGTGAACGGCAAGGAACTCCACTACCGGCCCAAGGAGTACTGGCCCGCCCACGCCACCGTCACGGTGCACAGCAACCTGGACGGCATCAAGATCAGCGACCGGCTGTGGGGCGGCGCGTCCAAGCCGCTGAAGATCACCACCGGTGACCGGGTCGAGGCCGTCACGGACGCCGCCGCGCACCGGCTGACGGTCTACAAGGACGGCCAGGCGATCAGATCGATCCCCGTCACCACGGGCAGGCCCGGCTTCGAGACCCGCAACGGCGTCAAGGTCGTCCTGAACAAGAGCTACCTCGTACGGATGCGCGGCACCACGATCGGCATCGCCGAGGGCACCTCCGACTCCTACGACCTGAACGTCTACTGGGCCACCCGGGTGACCTGGTCCGGCGAGTACGTGCACGCCGCGCCCTGGTCCGTGGGCTCACAGGGCTCCGCGAACGTCAGCCACGGCTGCACCGGCATGAGTACGTCGAACGCCCAGTGGTTCTTCCACAACATCCGCGAGGGCGACATCGTCAAGGTCGTCAACTCCAACGGCAAGCAGATGGAGCCCTTCGGCAACGGCTTCGGCGACTGGAACGTCGACTGGAAGAAGTGGCGCCAGGGCACCGCCCTGGCGAGCGGCACGCCCGTCGGCCAGTCGGCGGCGGACAGGGTGAGACTCGTACCAACGGCGCAGTGAGGGTGCCCGGACGGGGCGCGGGGCCGCCGCGCCCCGAGCCGCTAGGCGCTCAACAGCCGCTTGTGCCGCAGCAGAGAGGCCAGCGAGGACGTGAACTCCACCGGATCCACCGGAAGGGTCACCGCGGCGTCCGCGCGGCTCCACGTGGCCAGCCAGGCGTCCTGCGGGCGGCCCATCAGCAGCAGCACCGGCGGGCAGTTGAACACCTCGTCCTTGATCTGCCGGCACACGCCCATGCCCCCCATCGGCACGGCCTCGCCGTCGAGCACGCACACGTCGATGCCGCCGCGGTCCAGCTCGCGCAGCACCGCGTCCGGGGTCGCGCACTCCACGAACTCGACGAAGGGGACGTCGGGAGCGGGCCTGCGCCCGGCTGCCAGCCGTACCTGTTCGCGGGTGTTGGAGTCGTCGCTGTAAACCAGCACGGTGGCGGTCGGCTGCATTGTTCCTCCGGGACGTCAGCGTCGTACGGACGGGACGGACAGGGCCGTTCGGGCGGAGCTTACTCCGGTCAAAGCGCCCATGAACACCACGTCAACACCGGTTCGGCGGGCAGCAACACTCCGAACGGCACCCCCCGGAGTGAGGGCGGGATAAGCGACCGACATAATGTCGGTCGTGGCGACAGCAACGACAGTAGAAACCGGGCACGCGCACCCGTCGGTCAACCGGCCGAACCTCACCAGCGTCGGAACCATCATCTGGCTGAGTTCCGAGCTGATGTTCTTCGCGGCCCTCTTCGCGATGTACTTCACCCTGCGATCGGTGACGGGTCCGGCGCACTGGAAGCACATGGCCGAAGCACTCAATGTGCCCTTCTCGGCGACGAACACCACGATCCTGGTGCTCTCCTCACTCACCTGCCAGCTCGGCGTGTTCGCGGCCGAGCGCGGGGACGTGAAGAAGCTCCGTGGCTGGTTCATCGTCACCTTCATCATGGGTGCGATCTTCATCGGCGGTCAGATCTACGAGTACACCGAGCTGGTGAAGAAGGACGGCATCTCGCTGTCCTCCGACCCGTACGGCTCGGTGTTCTACCTGACCACCGGCTTCCACGGCCTGCACGTGACAGGCGGTCTCATCGCCTTCCTGCTGGTCCTCGGCCGCACCTACATGGCCAAGAGGTTCACTCACGAGCAGGCGACCGCCGCCATCGTCGTGTCCTACTACTGGCACTTCGTCGACGTGGTCTGGATCGGCCTCTTCGCCACGATCTACTTGATCAAGTAGCGGGACCTCCCGCATCCAGAAGCATCGACGCTGAAGATCCTGACACCGGGGTAATCCGTGAAAAAGCTCTCCGCACGACGACGCCATCCGCTGGCGGCGGTCGTCGTCCTACTCCTCGCGCTGGCGGCCACTGGGGGGCTGTACGCCGCGTTCGCACCCGCGGGCAAGGCGCAGGCCGATGAAACCTCCCAGTCCCTGACCATCACAGAGGGCAAGAAGCTCTACGAGGTCGGCTGCGCCAGCTGCCACGGCACCGGTGGCCAGGGCTCCTCCGACGGCCCGAGCCTGGTCGGCGTGGGCGCCGCGGCGGTCGACTTCCAGGTCGGCACCGGCCGTATGCCGGCGGCCACCATGCAGGGAGCCCAGGTCCCCCGCAAGAAGGTCGTCTACAACCAGACGCAGATCGACCAGCTCGCCGCGTACATCGCCTCGCTGGGCGCCGGCCCGAGCGTCCCCACCAAGGACCAGTACGGTCCGGACGGCGCGGACATCGCCAAGGGTGGCGAGCTGTTCCGCACCAACTGCGCGCAGTGCCACAACTTCACCGGCAAGGGCGGTGCCCTGACGCAGGGCAAGTTCGCGCCGAGCCTGGAGGGTGTCGCTCCGAAGCACATCTACGAGGCCATGCAGACGGGCCCGCAGAACATGCCGTCCTTCCCCGACACCACGATGTCGTCGAAGAACAAGAAGGACATCATCGCGTACCTGAACGCGGTCAACGGCGACAAGACGGAGAACCCGGGCGGTCTGGAGCTGGGCGGCCTCGGGCCGGTCAGTGAGGGTCTGTTCGCCTGGATCTTCGGCCTCGGCGCACTGATCGCGGTCGCCGTCTGGGTCGCCGCTCGGACCGCAAAGGCCAAGAAGTCATGAGTAGCCAAGACATTCCAGAAGAGAACCTGCCCGCTGAGCAGGAGCACGCGCACGGCGCCGTAAGCGTCGCGGACGAGGAGAACCCGTTCGCCGACCCGGGGCTGCCCCCGCACGAGCACCGGATCCAGGACATCGACGAGCGGGCCGCCAGGCGGTCCGAGCGCGTCGTCGCCCTGCTGTTCACGGTGTCGATGCTGGCCACCGTCGCCTTCATCGCCGCGTACCTGGCGATCCCGCACGACAAGTCGATCTTCGTCTTCCCGATCGGTCACCTCAGCGCGCTGAACTTCGCGCTCGGTGTGACCCTCGCGGTGGCGCTGTTCTGCATCGGCGCGGGCGCGGTCCACTGGGCCCGCACCCTGATGTCCGACGTGGAGGTCGCCGACGACCGGCACGCGATCGAGGCCTCGCCCGAGGTGCGCGCGAAGGTCATGGCCGACTTCCGCCAGGGTGCCGCCGAGTCCGGCCTCGGCCGCCGCAAGCTGATCCGCAACACGATGTTCGGCGCGCTGGCCATGGTGCCGCTCTCCGGCGTCTTCCTGCTCGGCGGTCTCGGCCCGGCCCCGAAGGACAAGCTGCGGCACACCATGTGGGCCAAGGGCAAGCGCCTGGTCAACATGAACACGAACCAGCCGCTGCGCCCCGAGGACGTCGCGGTCGGCTCGCTCACCTTCGCCAAGCCCGACGGCCTGGAGGAGACCAGCGAGGACTTCCAGAACGAGATCGCCAAGGCCGCCCTGATGATCGTCCGGCTCCAGCCGGAGAACATCAAGGACAAGCGCGAGCTCGACTGGTCGCACCAGGGCGTCGTCGCGTTCTCGAAGATCTGCACCCACGTCGGCTGCCCGATCTCGCTGTACGAGCAGCAGACGCACCACGTGCTGTGCCCGTGCCACCAGTCCACCTTCGACCTCTCCGACGGTGCCCGAGTGATCTTCGGCCCCGCCGGCCACGCCCTGCCGCAACTGCGCATCGGCGTGGACAGTGACGGTTACCTCGAGGCGCTCGGCGACTTCGAGGAGCCCGTCGGTCCTGCATTCTGGGAGCGCGGATGAGTACTGCAGCGAACGAATCCCCCCGCGCACGCGGGAAGGCCCCGGCCGGCGAGCGCGTCGCCGACTGGGCCGACGGCCGACTCGGGATCTACTCCCTGGCCAAGAGCAACATGCGCAAGATCTTCCCCGACCACTGGTCGTTCATGTTGGGCGAAGTGTGCATGTACAGCTTCATCATCATCATCCTGACGGGTGTCTATCTGACACTGTTCTTCCACCCGTCGATGAACGAGGTCGTGTACCACGGCTCGTATGTCCCGCTCCAGGGACAGCTGATGTCCGAGGCGTTCAACTCGACCCTGCACATCTCCTTCGACGTGCGCGGTGGTCTGCTCATGCGGCAGATCCACCACTGGGCCGCGCTGATCTTCCTCGCCGGCATGTTCGTGCACATGATGCGCGTGTTCTTCACCGGTGCGTTCCGCAAGCCGCGTGAGATCAACTGGCTGTTCGGCTTCCTGCTGTTCGTCCTCGGCATGTTCACCGGCTTCACCGGTTACTCGCTGCCGGACGACCTGCTCTCCGGCACCGGTGTCCGCTTCATGGAGGGCGCGATCCTGTCCGTGCCGATCGTCGGCACGTACCTGTCGATGTTCCTCTTCGGCGGCGAGTTCCCCGGTCACGACTTCGTGGCCCGGTTCTACTCGATCCACATCCTGCTGCTGCCGGGCATCATGCTCGGCCTGATGGTGGGCCACCTGATCCTGGTCTTCTACCACAAGCACACGCAGTTCGCGGGTCCCGGGAAGACCGAGAAGAACGTCGTCGGCATGCCGCTGCTGCCGGTCTACATGGCCAAGGCCGGAGGCTTCTTCTTCCTGGTCTTCGGTGTCATCGCGTTCATCGCGGCGGTCGCCCAGATCAACCCGATCTGGGCCATGGGCCCCTACCGTCCGGACCAGGTGTCCACCGGCGCCCAGCCCGACTGGTACATGGGCTTCTCCGAGGGCCTGATCCGGTTCATGCCGGGCTGGGAGATCAACCTCTGGGGTCACACGCTCGTCCTGGGTGTGTTCATCCCGCTGGTGATCTTCCCGCTGGTCCTCGTGGCGATCGCGGTCTACCCGTTCATCGAGTCCTGGGTCACCGGCGACAAGAGCGAGCACCACATCCTGGACCGCCCGCGCAACGCCCCGACCCGTACGGGTCTCGGTGTCGCCTGGATGACGCTGTACCTGACGCTGCTGGTCGGCGGCGGCAACGACCTGTGGGCCACGCACTTCCACCTGTCGATCAACGCCGTCACCTACTTCGTCCGGATCTTCTTCTTCGTCGGACCGGTCCTGGCGTTCCTCGTCACCAAGCGGATCTGCCTGGGCCTCCAGCGCCGCGACCGCGAGAAGGTGCTGCACGGTCGCGAGACCGGCATCATCAAGCGGCTGCCGCACGGTGAGTTCATCGAGGTGCACGAGCCGCTCAGCCAGGAGCAGCTGCACACGCTCACCGCGCACCACCAGTACGAGCCGGCCGCCATCGGTCCGGTGGTCGACGAGAACGGGGTCCAGCGCAAGGTCGGAACCTCGGAGAAGCTGCGGGCCAAGCTGTCCAGCGCCTACTACGGCGAGGACAACCAGATCCCGAAGCCGACCGTCGACGAGTACAAGGAGATCACGAGCGGCCACGGCCACCACTGATCCCCGCGTCGCCACGCCACGCCGAAGGGCCCCGTCCGCAAGCCGGACGGGGCCCTTCGCCCTGTCCCGGGGCCGATAGGGTGGGATCGGACGACGATTTCGCAGGTACGACCCTCAGGAGCGACCATGAGCGCTGTGACCCCCGCTGGAGGCGACACCGCGGCGGGCCGCTCCTGGCCCGCCCTGCTGAACGGCCTGCTGAACGGCGAGAACCTGTCCGCCGACGACACCGCCTGGGCGATGGACCGGATCATGCGCGGCGAGGCGACCGACGCCCAGATCGCCGGGTTCGCGGTGGCCCTGCGGGCCAAGGGACAGACGGTCGAGGAGATCACCGGCCTGGTCCGCACGATGTACGAGCACGCGAACGTGATCGAGGTGCCGGGCCGCACCGTCGACATCGTCGGCACGGGCGGCGACGGAGCGCGGACGGTGAACATCTCCACGATGTCCTCGCTGGTCGTCGCCGGTACGGGCGCCAAGGTCGTGAAGCACGGCAACCGCGCCGCCTCCTCCGCCTCCGGTGCCTCCGACGTCCTGGAGAAGCTGGGCGTCAACCTCGACCTCACGCCCCGGCGGGTGGCCGAGGTCGCCGAGGAGGCCGGCATCACCTTCTGCTTCGCGGTCAAGTTCCATCCGGCGCTGCGTCATGTCGGCGCCGCCCGCGGCCAGTTGGGCATCCGGACGGTGTTCAACCTGCTCGGTCCCCTCACCAACCCGGCGAAGGTGCGGTCCCAGGCGGTCGGCGTGGCCGTCGCGCGGGAGGCGCCGATCGTCGCGGGCGTGCTCGCGGAGCGCGGCAACTCCGCGCTGGTCTTCCGCGGCGACGACGGCCTGGACGAGCTGACGACGACGGCCACGTCCCATGTCTGGGTCGTACGGGACGGCAAGGTCACCGAGGAGGTCTTCGACCCACGCGACGTCGGTATCGACCTCGTCCCCGTGGAGGCCCTGCGCGGCGGCGACCCGGCCCACAACGCGGAGGTGGCCCGCCGGCTGCTGGACGGCGAGCGGGGCCCGGTCCGGGACGCCGTCGTACTGAACTCGGCGGCGGCCCTCGTCGCCCTGGACCCGACGGACACCCCGCTCGCCGAGCAGCTCGGCGCCGGCATGGCCCGGGCCGTCGAGTCGATCGACTCGGGCGCGGCGAAGCGGGCGCTGGAGCGCTGGGTGGCGGCGACCAACGCATAGCGGTCACGACGGGCGTCCCGCGATCCGGACCGGGGTTGCGGGACGACGATCAGTTGACGTAGGTTCCTGAACCAGGTCATGAGTGACAGTCATGAGGCCCCGGCCGACTGTCCGGCAACCCTCCGTCCGTGGCGGGGTGCCCCGGGTGAAGACCAGGTCGTAGGCAGCGAGGTCTACGGCAAGCGCGGACCCCTCGCACACTTCTGAGAGTGTGGGGCCAGGGGTCCTGGTCGTTCGAGGGAGCCTTCCGTGAGCAAGCGAATGCGATAGGGCCGCAGAGCCCCGCCTCCGCATCCCCTTTTCTCTTCTTTCCGTACGCCGCCCCGTGTCGTCTTCGGCTCCTTCGGCGTACGTCCTCACGGGAGTCCACTCATGTCTGTCTTCACCGCTGCCGCCGACCAGTCCGTTTGCTCCCCCCTGCCCGTTCTGGGCCGGGATGTCACCGTCCCGCTCGTGACCGGTGGCGAGGTCACCTACGCGGCGCTCGACTACGCGGCCAGCGCCCCCGCGCTCCAGCGCGTCTGGGACGACGTCGCCGCCTACGCGCCGTACTACGGCAGCGTCCACCGCGGCGCCGGCTACCTCTCGCAGCTCTCGACCGACCTGTTCGAGAACGCCCGCAGGACGGTCGCCGAGTTCCTCGGCTGCCGCGCCGACGACCAGGTGGTCTTCACCCGCTCGACCACGGACTCGCTCAACCTGCTCGCCCGTGCCCTGCCCGCCGGCTGCCAGGTCTTCGTCTTCGAGACCGAGCACCACGCCTCCCTGCTGCCCTGGCAGGACGCGCGGGTCACCTACCTCAACGCCCCGCGCACCCCGCGCCAGGCGGTCGAGACCCTGGAGCGGGCCCTCGCCGACCGCACTGCATCTATTCAAGAGGGGTACGGCCCGGCCCTGGTCTGCGTCACCGGCGCCTCCAACGTCACCGGCGAGCTGTGGCCGGTGCGCGAGCTGGCCGCCGCCGCGCACGCCCACGGCGCCCGGATCGTCCTGGACGCCGCCCAGCTGGCCCCGCACCACCCGGTGGACGTGCGCGACCTGGACGTCGACTGGGTCGCCTTCTCCGGGCACAAGCTGTACGCGCCCTTCGGCTCCGGCGTCCTCGCGGGCCGCGCGGACTGGCTGCGCGCGGCCGAGCCGTACCTCGCGGGCGGCGGCGCGAGCCGCACGGTCACCCGGCGTCCGGACGGGGGAGTGGCCGTGGAGTGGCACGAGAGCGCCGCCCGGCACGAGGCGGGCTCCCCGAACGTCATCGGTGCCTACGCCGTCGCGTCGGCCTGCAAGGCGCTCACCGAGGCCGGCTGGGAGAACCTGGTGGCCCGCGAGGAGCACCTGATCGCGAAGGTCCGCGCGGGCCTGGCCGCGGTGCCGCAGGTGAAGGTGCTGTCCCTGTTCGGCGACGACGCCCCGCGCGTCGGCGTGATCTCCTTCGTGGTGGAGGGCTGGAACAGCTCCCACTTCGCCGCCGCGCTCTCCGCCGAGTACGGCATCGGCGTCCGCGACGGCCTCTTCTGCGCCCACCCGCTGGTCCGCACCCTGCTCGGCAGCGACCCCCAGACCCAGGGCGAGTGCGGCGCCCCCGAGGCGGCCCCCGGCGAGAAGTCCCTCAACGCCATCCGCGTGAGCTTCGGCGCGGGCACCCCCGACGAGCACGTCGAGCGCTTCGTGACCGCCGTGCGGGAACTGGTGACCGAGGGTGCCCGGTGGACGTACCGCACGCAGGACGGCCGCTGCGTGCCGGCGGTGTGAGGGTTCGTACGCCCGTTCCGAGGCGGCTTTCAGCCGGTCAGGAGTCCAGTCCGATCGCGAAGGCCGCCTCCAGGTCGTGCTGGGAGTAGGTGCGGAAGGCCACGTGGGTGTCGGTGGCCTCCACGCCGGGGATCTTGCTGATCCGGCCGGGGATGACGTCGGCCAGTTCCTCGTGCCGGCCCACCCGGACCATCGCGATCAGGTCGTACGTGCCCGTGACGGAGAAGACCTCGCTGACCGAGTCCAGCGAGGCGATCTGCTCCGCGATCTCGGGGATCCGGTCCACGCTGGTCTTGATGAGGACGATCGCGGTGATCACGGCTGGTTCTCTCCCTCGGGGGCCGGAGCTGGGGTGCACTTCACTCTAGTCCCACGCCCGTAGCGCACCCACGCGTAGAGGAAGCCCAGCCCGAACCCCACCAGGTGCGCCAGATACGCCACCCCGGGCCCCTCGGAGGCCTGGCTCGCCGCCGCCCACTGCACCGCCACCCAGAACGGCAGCACGACCCAGGCGGGGAACCGCAGCGGCACGAAGAGGAGGAACGGCAGCAGACTGGTCACCCGGGCCCGGGGGAAGAGATACAGGAACGCGCCGAGGACCGCCGAGATGGCACCCGAGGCGCCCACCAGCGACTGTGCGGAGTCGGCGTTGGCGACCGCGTACCCGAGCAGGGCCAGGTAGCCGCATCCGGCGTAGAACAGGGTGAACTCGATCCGGCCCATCCGCTCCTCCGTCATCGCCCCGAAGACGAAGAGGAACAGCATGTTGCCGAGCAGGTGCACCCAGCTGCCGTGGACGAACAGGGCCGTGGCGGGCGTGAGGATCTCGCGGGCCGGCCCGCCGAACAACTCGGCCGGGACCACGCCCCAGTGCCGGAAGTAGGCCTGCTGGGCGGCCGCGAGGGCCTCCCCGGAGCCGTAGCCGGGGGTGAGCCCGGAGGCCGGGCCCAGCACGAAGATCAGGCTGCACAGCGCGATGAGCCCGTAGGTGATGGGTGCCGAGGTGCTCCGCACCGCTCTGAGAGTCCGGCCGGCCGTCGCGCTCCACTCGCTGATCATGAACACAGAGCATGACGTAACGGGATGCATGCCGACAGACCGCCTCGCCGTCGTGGACGGACGGGCGGCGAGTCCCTGCCAGGCCGTAGGGTTACGGCCACACGCGTCGGCCGACGGCGCGGAACAGAGCACGAGAAGGAAGCGGACTGCCACGATGACGGTTCCCCTGCCGACCGCGACCACCCGGTGGCGCTGCACCCTGTGCGGCAACCTGACCCGGTTCGACGTGACCCGTTCGTCGAAGGTCGTCGAGTACGTCCATCTCGATCTGGCCGGCGACCCGACGGTGGAGGAGCGCGAGGTGGTCAGTGAGACCATCGAATCGGTGCGCTGCCGCTGGTGCAACGCGGTGGACCAGGTGGAGCTCGTGGACAGGCCGGGCGCCGACTCCTGAGAGGGAGACGGCCCCGTAGAGGCATTGGGGTGTGACGGATGGTGGAGACCGCAGGCGGGGGGCCGGGCGACGGCACCGCCGAGGTGCTTGACCGTCCGCTGCCCGACGGCGTGCGCCGGCGGGTCGTGCAGATCGTCTCGGACGGCTTCGGCGGCCTGACCATGTCCGAACTGCCCGCCCAATTGCGGCAGTACGCCCGGTTCACCCCCAGTCGCCGGGCCAAGTTCGCCGGAAACGCGATGGCGGCGGCGCTGGAGACCGATCCGCTGTTCCGGCAGCGGATCGGGGAGAAGCTCAGAGAGGCGCAGCCGGAACTCACCGGCGCCCTCGACTCCGGCTCCCCGCCCCCGGCCGCGGACCCGCTCGACGTGGCGGCCGCGGCCTACGTACTGCGCCCCGCGGGCTGGGTGAAGCTGGTCGCCGCGGCCGGCGAGGAGGCCCAGCGCGCCGACGCCGAGCGGGTGGACGAGGAGAGCCGGGTCGAGCTGGAGCGGCTGCGCGCCGAGCTGGCGCAGGCCCGCGAGCACACCCGCGCCGAGGCGGAACGGCTGCGCGCGGAGCTGGAGTCGGCGAAGAAGGAGGCGGAGTCGCTGCACCGCAAGCTCCGGGCCGCCCACAGCGACGTCAAGCGTGGCGAGGCCGCTCTGCGCAAGGCGCAGACCGAGATGGACGCCGTACGGGCCGAGGCGCAGACGCAGGTGTCGGCCGCCGAGAGCGAGTCGCGGCGGCTCAAGGCCCGGCTCGGCGAGGCGGAGGCGGCCCTGGAGGCCACCCGGCGCGCCGCCCGCGAGGGCCGCAGCGTGGAGGACATGCGGGTACGGCTGCTGCTGGACACCCTGCTGGACGCCGCCCAGGGCCTGCGGCGCGAACTCGCCCTGCCGCCGGTCTCCGTACGGCCGGCCGAGACCGTGGACGCCGTCGAGCCCGGCCGGATGACCCCGAAGGACATCGCGGCACGGGCCCTGTCCGAGCACGATCCGGCCATCCTCGACCAGCTGCTCGCGCTGCCGCAGGCGCATCTGGTGGTCGACGGCTACAACGTCACCAAGACCGGCTATCCGCAGATGCCGCTGGAGAAGCAGCGGCTGCGGCTCCTCGGCCAGCTCTCGGCGCTCGCCGCGCAGACCGGCGCCGAGGTGACCTGTGTCTTCGACGGCGCCGAACTGGCCGCGCCCGTGCTGCTCGCACCGCCGCGCGGTGTGCGGGTGCTGTTCTCGAAGCCGGGCGTGACGGCCGACGAGCTGATCCGGCAGCTCGTGCGCGCGGAACCGCCGGGCCGTCCGGTCATCGTCGCCTCCACGGACCGTGAGGTGGCCGACGGCGTCGCCAAGGCGGGTGCCCGACCGGTCGCTTCTGCGGTGCTTCTCAAGCGGCTGTCCTGAAGGTCCAACGGGCATAGGCAATGCCCGAATTGGCAGCATCTTCACGCAACGTAGTGTCCATTGCGCATCACTCCATGTGAGTCGAGTGCAAAGATTGCATTGCGTGAGGGGATTTTCTGCTGAGAGGATTTGAACTGATCACAAGAAGGTCACTAGGGTCTGGGCTCGAACCTCCGAACGGGTGATCACTCACTCACTCACACGAAGGAGTTCGTCCCTCGTGGCGTCCCACCGTCGACCCAAGCAGCAGAGTCGCGCCCGCGTGACCGTGCTGACCACCGCAGCCGCCGCGGCCGTCGTGCTGAGCGCGAACGCCGCCAACGCCGCGCCGAGCCAGAAGCTCAGCAAGGACCAGGTCAAGGCCAAGGTCGACGACCTCTACTCGAAGGCCGAGCAGGCCTCCGAGAAGTACGACGGGGCGAAGGAGAAGCAGCAGAAGCTGCAGAAGGAAATATCCACCATCCAGGACAATGTCGCGCGGGGTCAGCAGGACCTCAACAAGCTGCGCGACAGCCTGGGTTCGCTGGCCACCTCGCAGTACCGCTCCGGCGGCATCGACCCCTCGGTCCAGCTCTTCCTGTCGTCCAACCCGAACGACTTCCTCGACAAGGCCTCCACGCTCGACCAGTTGAGCGCCCAGCAGGTCGACGCGCTGAAGAAGATCCAGGACAAACAGCGCGAACTGGCCCAGGAGCGGGCCGAGGCCAGTGAGAAGCTCAAGGATCTCTCCGCCACCCGCGCCCAGCTGGAGCAGAACAAGAAGGACGTCCAGGCCAAGCTCGCCGACGCGCAGCAGCTGCTCAACACCCTGACGGCCAAGGAGAAGCAGCAGCTGGCCGACCAGCAGCAGCGCGCCGACCGCTCCGCCAGCTCGCGGGTCGACCTCGGCAACAGCAAGGCCGCCTCCGGCCTGGCCGGGGCCGCCTTCGCCGCCGCCCAGTCGCAGATCGGCAAGCCGTACGTCTACGGCGCCACCGGCACCGCCTCCTACGACTGCTCGGGCCTGACCTCCTGGGCCTACGCCCAGGCCGGCGTCTCCATCCCGCGCACCTCGCAGGAGCAGGCCACCATAGGCACCCGGATCAGCTCCATGAACGACCTCCAGGTCGGCGACCTGGTCTTCTTCTTCGGCGACATCCACCACGTCGGCCTGTACGCCGGCAACGGCCAGGTGCTGCACGCCCCGCACACCGGTGCCGTGGTCCGCTACGAGTCCATCTCCGACATGCCGTTCCAGTTCGGCGTCCGGGTCTGATCATGCCTGCGGGTGCCCGGGCCGAGTAACCCGGCGCACCCCCGCGGACCCGCTGCGAAACGCGGACGCCGGGCGCCCGAACGGGCGAATCCCCGGAACCGGAACTGACTCCTCGCCCCGCCGATGACCTGCGTCAGCGGCGGGGCGTCCCCGTATGTCGCCTTCCGGGTCTTTGGCCCGGCCCCTCGCGTACGGCTACTGTCTGGCGCGCTCCCCCGACGCCGGGGCCTCCCCGTCCCCAGGCGCCGGGGGAGCGGTATCTGTCCGCCAGCAGAAGGACCGCCGTGGGGTCTCACCGCCGCCTTGCCTCGTCCGGATTCCACCGGGGCGCCGCCGCCCTGTGTGTCCTGTCCGCCGCAGCCACCGCGCTCGGCGCCGTACCCGCGCACGCGGCACCGCACGCCGACACCCGTGCCGAGGTGGACCGCCTCTACCAGGAGGCCGAGCAGGCGACCCAGGCCTTCGACAAGGCCCAGGAGCAGACCGACGCGCTGCGCCGCGAGGTGCACGACGCCCAGGACCACATCGCCCGGCAGCAGGCGCGCATCAACTCCCTGCGCGAGCAGCTCGGTGCGCTGGCCGGGGCGCAGTACCGGTCCGGCGGCCTCGACCCGACCGTCGCGCTGCTCTTCTCGGACAACCCCGAGGACTACCTCGACAAGGCCGCCACCCTCGACCGTATCGACGTCCAACAGGCGGGTCGGCTGCGGGAGTTGAGCTCCGCGCTGCGGGACCTCGCGCAGGAGCGCTCGGAGACGGCCGGCAAGCTCGCCGAGCTGGAGAAGAGCCGCAGGGCCGTCGTCGTGCACAAGCGGACCGTGGAGAAGAAGCTCGCCAGGGCCCGGCAGCTGCTCGACGCCCTGCCGACCGACGCCCGCGACGCCTACGACCGCGCCTCCCGCGACAGCGGCATCGGCCTGCCCGACCTGACCGGCGCCGTCGCCCCCGACGCCCGGGCCGCGGCCGCCGTGGCCGCCGCCCAGGCCGCCCTCGGCCACCCCTACGTCTGGGGCGCGAACGGCCCCTCCGGCTTCGACTGCTCGGGCCTGATGCAGTGGTCGTACGCGCAGGCCGGGCTCCAGCTGCCGCGCACCTCGCAGGAGCAGCGCTTCGCCGGCCGGCAGATCCCGCTCTCCCAGGCCCGCCCCGGTGACCTGGTGGTCTACCGCTCCGACGCCAGCCACGTGGCCATGTACGTCGGCGACGGCAAGGTCATCCACGCCCCCTACCCGGGCGCCGCGGTCCGCTACGACCCCGTCGGCATGATGCCGATCTCCTCGGTCACCCGGCCCTGAGCGGGTGGCGCGCCGTTACGATCGGGAAGTGACTGGTCGCAAACGGGCGTGGCGGGCGGGGGCCGCGGGCCTCGCTCTGCTGCTGGCGCTGACCGGATGCGGCCTCGGCGCCGCCACGGCCGACTCCGCCCGCGCCGAGGTGCAGCAGCTGCTCGACCGGCGCTCGGCGGCCCTGCTCGGGCACGACGAGGGGGCGTACGCGGTCACGGGCGCCCGTGCCGAGTACGCCCGGCTGCGCGCCGTCCCGCTGGCGTCCTGGGCCTACCGGGTCACCGACGTGCGCCAGAGCGGCTCCGGCGCCACCGCCGACGCCGAGCTGAGCTACCGCGTCGCCGGGTACGACACGGCCCCGCTCGACGCCGACCGCACCCTCACCCTCGGCCGCACCGCCGACGGCGGGTGGTGCGTCACCGCCGACGAACCCGCCCGGCAGGCCGGGCAGCAGCTGTGGGACCAGGGCACGGTGAGCGCCGTCCGGGGCGCGCACAGCCTGGTGCTGGGCATCGGCCGGACGGCCGCCGAACTGCGCGCCTACACCGGGCTCGCCGACCGTGCGGTCCCGGCCGTCTCCGGGGCGTGGGGCACGGACTGGAGCCGCCGGGTCGTCGTCCTCGTCCCGGCGTCCCTGGACGGCATGGCCGCGCTGCTCGGCTCGCCCGCCGCCGACTACCGGGGCATCGCCGCCGTCACCACGGGCGAGGCGGGAGGCTCCGCGCAGGCGCCCGCCGACCGGGTGGTGGTCAACCCGGACGCGTACGCCGGCCTCGGCGACCTCGGCAAACAGGTCGTGCTCACCCACGAGACCACCCACGTGGCCACCCGCGCGTACACCACCGCCGCGACCCCGCTGTGGCTCTCCGAGGGCTACGCGGACTGGATCGGCTACCTCGGCACCGGCCGCACCCCCACCGAAGTCGCGCCGGAACTGACCCGTGCCGTCCGCGGCGGCGAGGTGCCCACCGCCCTGCCCACGGACAAGGACTTCGGCTTCACCAGCGACCCGGTCAAGCTGGCCCAGGCCTACGAGAGCGGCTGGCTGGCCTGCCGGATGATCGCCGCCCACTGGGACACGGCCCGGCTGGACGCCTTCTACCGCGCCGTCGGTGCCCACCCACAGCGTGCGGGCGCGGTCGAGAACGCGCTGGAGAAGGTACTCGGCACGACACCGGAGGCGTTCACCGCGCAGTGGCGCGCGTACGTCAGGACCCAGCTCGGCTGAGCGCGCCCGGTCAGGGGGAGACCGGGGTCTGACGGGGGTGGGCCGGTTCGGGCGGGAGGGGGGTGGCGGGGAGCGGGGTGACGGTCGCGCGCCACAGGCGGCGGCCCGCCGTGAGGGCGGCCACGGCCAGCAGGCCGTTGCGGACCACCATCAGCAGCACCCCGTACCGGTCGCTCGTCACCACGTGCCCGAAGCCGAGCGGGAACTCCAGGACCGTCACGAAGGACGCGACCACCACCATCAGCGCGGGCGCCCCCATCCGGCTCGCCCGGTACGACAGGCAGACCGCCGCCACGCCCACCAGCCACACCAGGTACTGCGGGCTGATCACGCGGCTGGTGACCGTGAAGAGCAGGACCGCCGTGAACGCCGCGTCCGCGAGGACGGTCGGCGTGCGGCGCGCCACTTGCAGCCGCCACAGCAGCAGCCAGCCGAACGCGGCCCCGGTCAGCGCCAGCGCCGCCGTGCTGACCTGGTCCACGTGCGGGCCGAGGAATTCGATCGAGCCGTAGTTCAGCAGCACCTGGCCGCTCCAGCCGAAGTGCCGGGCCACGTGGAAGACCAGGGCGCCCAGCGACTCCACCTCGGTGCCCCGGTCGCGCTGGAAGGTCAGGAAGGCGAAGGCGCCCGGCATGGACACCGCGAACACGGCGGCGAGCCCGGCCGCCGTGATCGCCGCCGACGCCCAGGCCCGGCGCCGGAAGCAGCCCACCAGCAGCAGCGCCGGCCACACCTTCAGCAGCGCCCCGAACGCGGTCAGCGCGCCCATCACCCGCGGATGCCGGACGCCCGCCAGCAGCGCCGCCACGGCCACCGCGGTCACCATCACGTCGTAGCGGGCGTACACCGTCGGGCCGAGCAGCGGCACGCCCGCCACCCACACCCAGGCCCCGCGCAGCGACCGCCCGGGGCGCGGGCCCGGACGCACCAGCAGCCACAGCACGAGCGCGTCGGCGAGGAAGGCGAGCAGGAAGAAGGCGTGCTCGTACGACAGGAAGGGCAGCGCGGCGGGGGCGAGCACCGGGAGGGCGGCGGCGGGCGGGTACTGCCAGGTCACGTCGTCCAGCGGGAAGGTTCCCTGGAGCAGGACCTCGTACCAGCCGCGGTAGATCACCGACACGTCGGAGGTGACGTCCAGGCCCCCCGGGAAGATCCACACCTTGAAGACGAACAGCAGCAGCACGAGACGGGTGACGCCCCAGGTCGCGAGCAGCCATGCCAGGGACCGCCCGGCGCCCTTGGTCTCCACGTGTTCCCCTTGCCGTTCGATTCCCGGTTCGCTGTCGGCCTCGCCCGCCCCATGATGTCCTGCCCGGCTGTGTACCTGCCACAGACCCCGCCGCACCGGGCCGCACACAGCCCGATCGGGCCCGGCCGGCCACCGGCTCGTTCGGTAAGGTCGGCCACGATGCACAAGACCCTGATCGTCACCAACGACTTCCCGCCCCGCCCGGGTGGCATCCAGGCCTTCCTGCACAACATGGCCCTGCGCCTGGACCCCGGTCGGCTGGTCGTCTACGCCTCCACCTGGAAGCGCGGCCACGAGGGCGCCGAGGCCACCGCGGCCTTCGACGCCGAGCAGCCCTTCACCGTCGTACGCGACCGTACGACCATGCTGCTGCCGACCCCGCGGGCGACCCGGCGCGCGACCGGGCTGCTGCGCGAGCACGGCTGCACCTCGGTGTGGTTCGGGGCGGCGGCCCCGCTCGGCCTGATGGCCCCGGCGCTGCGCGCGGCCGGCGCCGAGCGGCTGGTGGCCACGACGCACGGGCACGAGACCGGCTGGGCCCAGCTGCCAGCCGCCCGGCAGCTGCTGCGCCGGATCGGCGAGTCGACGGACACGATCACCTATCTCGGCGAGTACACGCGCTCGCGCATCGCCACGGCCCTCACCCCGGCGGCGGCCGACCGCATGGTCCAACTGCCGCCCGGGGTCGACGAGAAGACCTTCCACCCCGGCTCCGGCGGCGACGAGGTCCGCGCCCGCCTCGGTCTCGCCGACCGCCCGGTCGTGGTCTGTGTCTCCCGCCTGGTCCCGCGCAAGGGCCAGGACACCCTCGTCCGGGCCCTGCCCCGCATCCTCGCGGCCGAGCCCGACACCGTGCTGCTGATCGTCGGCGGCGGCCCCTACGAGCGGGACCTGCGCCGCCTCGCCGACGAGACCGGCGTCGCGGCCTCGGTCCGCTTCACCGGCGCGGTCCCCTGGTCCGAGCTGCCCGCCCACTACGGCGCCGGCGACGTCTTCGCCATGCCCTGCCGCACACGCCGCGGCGGCCTGGACGTCGAGGGCCTCGGCATCGTCTACCTGGAGGCCTCCGCGACCGGACTGCCGGTGGTCGCGGGCGACTCCGGCGGCGCACCGGACGCCGTCCTGGACGGGGAGACGGGGTGGGTCGTGCGGGGCGGCTCCCCCGAGGAGGCGGCCGACCGCATCGTCCCGCTGCTCCAGGACCCCGGGCTGCGCCGCAGGATGGGGGAGCGGGGCCGTCAGTGGGTGGAGGAGCGCTGGCGCTGGGACCTGCTGGCGGAGAAGCTCAAAGCCCTTCTCTAAAACGTTCCGGGGAGTCTAGGCGGAACCGGAAAATCCGCACATGCTGCGCGCATGACAGCAAAACTGATGCAGCGTCAGCTGAGTAGACGTCACATCCTGGGCATGATCGCCCTCCAGACCGCCGCCACGGCCGGTCTCACCCGCATCGGTCTCCCGTCCGCGCACGCCGCCGAACCGGCCGCGGTCGACAACTCCCCGGCCATCGTGGTCGGTTCGGGCTACGGCGGCGCCGTCGCCGCCCTCCGGCTCGGCCAGGCCGGCATCCGCACCCTCGTCCTGGAGATGGGGCAGCTGTGGAACACCGCCGGCGGCGACGGCAAGGTCTTCTGCTCCACTCTCGCCCCCGACCAGCGCTCCATGTGGTTCCGCACCCGCACCGAGGCCCCGCTCGCCACCTTCCTCTGGCTGGACGTGGTCAACAAGGACATCAGCTCCTACCCCGGTGTCCTGGACCGCGTGCACTACGACCACATGTCCGTCTACGTCGGCCGGGGCGTCGGCGGCGGCTCGCTCGTCAACGGCGGCATGGCGGTCACACCCGTGAAGTCCTACTTCGCCGAGCAGTTCCCGACCGTCGACGCCGACGAGATGTACGGCACCTACTACCCGCGCGCCCGCACCATGCTCGGCGTCAACACCGTCGATCCGGCCTGGTTCGAGTCCACCGAGTGGTACCGGTTCGCCCGCACCTCCCGGAAGGCGGCGGGCAACGCGGGCCTGAAGACCACCTTCGTGCCGAACGTCTACGACTTCGGCTACATGCAGCAGGAAGCCGCCGGCACGGCAGTGAAGTCCGCGCTCGCTGGGGAGGTCATCTACGGCAACAACCACGGCAAGCGCAGCCTCGACAAGACCTACCTGGCCGCCGCCCTCGGCACCGGGAACGTCACGATCCACACCCTGGAGAAGGTCACGTCGGTCAGCCGCGCGAGCGACGGGTCGTACGTCCTGAGCACCGACCGGATCGACACCACCGGCGCGGTCGTGGAGAGCCGGCAGTACAGCTGCACGTACCTGTTCCTCGGCGGCGGCAGTCTCGGCACCACCGAACTCCTCGTCCGCGCCCGGGACACCGGCACCCTGCCCGCCCTGACCGCCGACGTCGGCGCCGGCTGGGGCACCAACGGCAACACCATGCTCGGCCGCGCCAACCACGTCTGGGACACCGTCGGCGCGAACCAGGCCACCATGCCGGTGCTGGGCATCGACGACTGGGCCAACACCGACAACCCGGTCTTCGCCGAGATCGCCCCGCTGCCCATGGGGTTCGAGCACTGGGTCAGCCTCTATCTGGCGATCACCAAGAACCCCGAGCGGGCGTCGTTCTCGTACGACTCCTCGTCCGGGGCGGTGAAACTCGGCTGGACCCCCGCCCAGAGCGCGGTCTCGGTGGCCATGGCCAAGAAGCTGTTCGACCGGATCAACCTGGCCAACGCCACCATCTACCGCTACGACCTGTTCGGCTCCACGAGCAAGGTCTTCGCCGACGACTTCTGCTACCACCCGCTCGGTGGCTGCGTCCTCGGGAAGGCCACGGACGACTACGGCCGGGTGAAGGGCTACGACCGGCTCTACGTCACCGACGGCTCGCTCGTGCCCGGCAACATCGGCGTGAACCCGTTCGTCACCATCACCGCGCTCGCCGAACGCACGATGGCGCGGGTCCTCGCCGAGGACACCGCGCCATGACACTCCGTCAGGAGACGTGCTGCTCCCGCTACTTCGCGTAGATCGCCTCGATCTCGCTCGCGTAGTCCTTCGCCACCACGTTCCGCTTGAGCTTCAGTGACGGGGTGAGGTGGCCCGACTCCTCCGTGAACTGGGAGGACAGAATGCGGAACTTCCGCACCGATTCCGCCTTCGACACCGCGGCGTTGCCGTCGTCGACGGCCGCCTGGATCGCCGCGTTCAGATCCGGGTCGTCCTTCAGCGACGCCGCGGTGGAACCCGCCGGCTTGCCGTGCTCCTCGGCCCACCGGCCCAGGAACTCCTCGTCGACGGTGACCAGCGCGCCCACGAACGGCCGCCCGTCGCCCACCACCATGCACTCCGCGACCAGCGCGTGCGCCCGGATACGGTCCTCGATCACGGCCGGGGCGACGTTCTTGCCGCCGGCGGTCACGATGATCTCCTTCTTGCGGCCCGTGATCCTGAGGTAGCCGTCCTCGTCCAGGGTGCCGATGTCACCGGTGTGGAACCAGCCGTCGGCCAGCGCCTCGGCCGTCGCGTCCGGGTTGTTCCAGTACTCCTTGAACAGGTGCTCGCCGTGCAGCAGCACCTCGCCGTCGTCCGCTATGCGCACCACCGAGCCGGGCAGCGGCTGGCCGACCGTGCCGATCTTCTGCCGGTCCCAGGGGTTGAACGCGGTCGCCGCGCAGGACTCGGTCAGGCCGTAGCCCTCCAGCACCGTGAAGCCGATGCCGCGGAAGAAGTGGCCGAGCCGCTCGCCGAGGGGGGCGCCGCCGGAGATGGCGTACTCGCCCCGGCCGCCGAGCACCGCGCGCAGCTTGCTGTAGACCAGCTTGTCGAAGGTCTTGTGCTTGATCTTCAGACCGAGCGACGGGCCCGACGGGGTGTCCAGCGCCTTGCTGTAGGCGATGGCGGTGTCGGCCGCCTTGTCGAAGATCCTGCCCTTGCCGTCCGCCTGCGCCTTGGCGCGCGCCGAGTTGTAGACCTTCTCGAAGACGCGCGGCACACCGAGGATCAACGTCGGCCGGAACGCGGCCAGTTCGTCGGTGAGGTTCTTGATGTCCGGGACGCAGCCCAGCTTGATCGGCGCCATCATCGGGGCGATCTGCACGAGCCGCCCGAAGACGTGCGCGAGGGGCAGGAAGAGCAGCACCGAGCACTCACCGGTGCGGAACAGCGGCCGCAGCCGCTCGACGACGTTGCCGCACTCGGCGAAGAAGCTGCGGTGGGTGAGCACACAGCCCTTGGGGCGCCCGGTCGTACCGCTGGTGTAGACGATGGTGGCCGGGTCGTCGGCGCGGGCGAGCGAGCTGCGCTCCTCGACGGTCTGGTCCGACACGTCCTGGCCGAGCCGGCCCAGCTCCTCCACGCCCCCGGCGTCGATCTGCCAGACGTGCTTGAGGGCGGGCAGCGACTCGCGCACCGACTCCACCGCGGCGGCGTGACCCGCCTGCTCCACGATGCACGCGGTCGCGCCCGAGTCGGACAGGATCCACTGCACCTGCTCCGGCGAGCTGGTCTCGTACACCGGCACGGTGACCGCGCCCGCGCTCCAGATCGCGAAGTCCAGCAGCGTCCACTCGTACCGGGTGCGGGACATCAGGCCCACCCGGTCGCCCGGCTGCACCCCGGCGGCGATGAGCCCCTTCGCGGCGGTGTGCACCTCGGCCAGGAACTGCCGGGCCGTCACGTCCTGCCAGGCGCCTCCCCCGGACTTCGTCTGGGGGGACCCCCATTTCGCTTCGCTCACCTTGCGGGCGATGACGGCGACGTCGGGATGCTGCGCGGCGTTTCTGCGGACGATGTCGGTCAGATTGCCGTCCGCAGGGACCTCGTACAAAGCCGGAAGGCTGAACTCGCGCAAGACTGCTGCTCCTCATAGGGCGCCGACGCCACGACACTGTGTGATGCGACGGAGCGGTCCAAGGCTCGGGCTGGTGCTCGGGGCTTCGGTGGCTGAAATCCGGAGCACGACTGGACTGCCCGGACGTTACCCGCCGGTATGCCGTTCCCGACAGGGGGTCCCGGCGAGATGTTCGCTGCGTCACACAGGCTGGCGTTCCTTCGCGCACAGTAGTCCACGGCTGAACCGACCGGCCAGTAACCGCAGGCCCGACCGCCACTGTTCACGCACATCGCACAGGCCTACGCTTGATCGCCATGGCATCCACACCGTCCGGAAACCGACCCGCGTGCCCGCGTGCGGCGCGCGGTACGCGCATCCACGTCATCAGCGACGTGCACGGCAACGCGAAGGCCCTGGCGCGGGCGGGCGAGGGTGCCGACGCCCTGATCTGTCTGGGCGACCTCGTCCTCTTCCTCGACTACGCCGACCACTCGCGCGGGATCTTCCCCGACCTGTTCGGCGAGGAGAACGCGGACCGCATCGTCGAGCTGCGCACCGCCCGCCGCTTCGAGGAGGCCCGGGAGTTCGGCGCGCGGCTGTGGGCCGGCATCGGCGCCGACCGGGCCGGCGCCATCGAGAAGGCCGTGCGCAAGCAGTACGCCGAGATGTTCGCCGCGTTCCCCACCCCGACGTACGCCACCTACGGCAATGTCGACATGCCGCCTTTGTGGCGCGAGTACGCCCGCCCGGGCACCACGGTCCTCGACGGCCAGCGGGTGGAGATCGGCGGCCGTGTCTTCGGCTTCGTGGGCGGCGGCCTGAAGACGCCCATGCGGACGCCGTACGAGATCGACGACGAGGAGTACGCGGCGAAGATCGAGGCGGTCGGCGAGGTCGACGTGCTGTGCACGCACATCCCGCCCGAGGTCCCCGAGCTGGTCTACGACACCGTCGCCCGCCGCTTCGAACGCGGCAGCCGCGCCCTGCTGGCCGCCATCCGCCGCACCAGGCCCCGCTATTCGCTCTTCGGACACGTCCATCAGCCGCTCGTGCGCCGGATGCGGATCGGCGCGACGGAATGCGTGAACGTGGGGCATTTCGCGGGCTCGGGCACGCCGTGGGTGCTCGAATGGTGACCGGCCCATGGCCGGGCGGCCCAGGGCGCGGGAGACGGGGTGAAGGCGGCAGGTCGGTGGCGCGGTAGCCTTCACGCTGCACATACGTGCGCACGACGATCTCAGTACGGCCCGCATCTGGAGGAGCCACGGCGATGGCGGAACACACCAGCTCGAGCATCACGATCGAGGCGGCACCGGCCGACGTCATGGCGGTGATCGCCGACTTCGCGCGCTACCCGGACTGGACCGGCGAGGTGAAGCTGGCCGAGGTCCTGGAGACCGACGCACGGGGCCGCGCCGAGCAGGTCCGCCTCGTCATGGACGCCGGCGCCATCAAGGACGACCAGGTCCTCGGCTACACCTGGACCGGCGACAACGAGGTCTCCTGGAGCCTCGTGAAGTCCCAGATGCTCCGCTCCCTCGACGGCTCCTACCTCCTGAAGCCGGCCGGCCAGGGCGCCACCGAGGTCACCTACCGCCTCACCGTCGACGTCAAGATCCCCATGCTCGGCATGATCAAGCGCAAGGCGGAGAAGGTCATCATCGACCGGGCGCTGGCCGGTCTGAAGAAGCGGGTGGAGTCGGGAGAGGCATCGGGAGAGGTGTCGGGGGAGAAGTAGTCACGCGCCGAGCCGCCCGCACGGCACCGGTAGCGTTCACCCCTATGCGCACCATCCTGATCACGGGCCCCGGCGGCAGCGGTCGTACCACGGTCGCCGCCGCGACCGCGCTCACCGCCGCCCGCGAGGGCACCCGGACCCTCCTGCTGAGCGCCGACCGCACCGACACCCCCGGCGCGGTCCTGGGCTCCGCGACAGGACCGGCGCCGCAGGAGGCCGCGCCGAACCTCACCGCCTGGCGCCCCGACGCCACCGGCCGCTTCCGCGAGGACCTCACCGCCTTCCAGTCCCGCGCCGCGAACGTCCTCGACCTGCTCGGCGCCGCCCGCCTGGACGCCGAGGAGGTCACCCCGCTGCCCGGCGCCGAGGAGCTGTCCTTCCTGCGCGCCCTGCGGGACGCCGCCCTCAGCGAGCGCTACGACCTCCTCGTCGTCGACCTCCCGCCCCTCCCGCAGGCCCTCGCCCTGCTCGGGCTGCCCGAGGAACTGCGTCGCTACCTGCGCCGGCTGCTCCCGCCCGAGCGGCAGGCCGCCCGCGCGCTGCGCCCCGTCCTCGGCCGGCTGGCCGGCGTGCCCATGCCCGCCGACTGGCTCTACGAGACGGCGGCCCGCTGGGACGTCGAACTGGCCGCCGTCGAGGCCGTCCTCACCGACCGCGCCACCGCCGTGCGCCTGGTCGCCGAGCCCGGTCCGGCCGGTGCCGACGCCCTGCGCACCGCCGGCCTCGGCCTCGCCCTGCGCGGCCTGCCCGTCGAGGCCCTGCTCGCCAACCGCGCCCTGCCCGAGACCGCGCCGGAGAGCTGGCCGGCCGGACTCCTCGCCCAGCAGCGCAAGGCCCTCGACGACTGGCGGGAGCTGCCCTACGACGTTCACCCCGTCCCCCACCTGGGCCGCGACCCGCGCGGCGGCGACGACCTCGGCTCCCTCGCCGTACCCCCCGTCAACCCGTCGACCGCACCGGTCGGGTGGCCCGTCACCGACCGGATCGCCGAGGACGGCGTGCTCGTCTGGCACGTCCCGCTGCCCGGCGCGATACGGGACGAGCTGGACCTGATCCGGCGCGGGGACGAGCTCGTGATCAGCGCGGGCCCGTTCCGCCGGATCGTCCCGCTGCCCTCCGCCCTGCGCCGCTGCACCGTCGCCGGGGCCGCGCTGCGCGAGGGCGAGCTGCGCATCCGGTTCGCCCCGGACCCCGACCTGTGGCCCGCCGCGGGCCGGTGAGCCGGGCCGGTGAGCGGGGGCGATGAACCGGGTACGCCCGTTCGGGTAACGTCGTAGAGGCGAACCGTAGTCAGGAGTCCGCCATGAGCGAAGAGCGCCCCGCAGCCGACTCGTACGACGCGCACGATGCGCGTGACGCGCACGCCGCGTACGAGAAAGAGGAGTACGGGAAAGAGAGCCGGGCGACCGACGCCGACGCCTGGGCCAAGGCCTGCGCCGAGGACCTCGCCGCCGAGAAGGCCCGCCGCCGCGCCGAGCACGGCCCGCAGCCGGGCTCGGCCGCCGAGGAGCTGAAGAAGTTCGTGGACACGGTGGCCGACAAGCTGTCCGGCCTCCAGTCACCCCTCCTCGGCGGCCTCGCCGGACCCGCCGCCCAGCAGGTCGTACGGCAGGTCGTCCAGCAGGCCAAGGCCGCCGTCGAGCCCGTCATGGAGCGCAACCCGGACGTCTTCGACCACCTGGCCGCGGCCGGCGGCGAGCTGCTGGCCGCCTACCGCTCCGCCGTCCAGGGCCAGGAGCAGCGCTGGACCGCCCGCACCGCCGACGACCTGACCGGTGAGGGGCGGGCCGGCAAGGGGGAGCCGCGGGACCCGGGCGAGGGCACCGGTCCGGGGGAGCGGATCGACCTGGACTGAAGCGCTTTCCCGGCAGGGCCTCGGGTACGGTTGGCCGTAGCGGGGCTCGACCGGAACTGAGGGATTCATGGGACTCACCATCGGCGTCGACATCGGCGGTACCAAGATCGCGGCCGGTGTGGTCGACGAGGAAGGCAACATCCTCTCGACCCACCAGGTGCCGACCCCGGGCACGCCCGAGGGCATCGTGGACGCCATCGCCGCTGCCGTCGAGGGCGCACGAGCCGGGCACGAGATCGTCGGCGTGGGCATCGGTGCGGCCGGTTACGTGAACCGGCAGCGCTCGACGGTGTACTTCGCGCCGAACATCGACTGGCGCCAGGAGCCGCTGAAGGAGAAGGTCGAGGCCCGCGTGGGCCTCCCGGTCGTGGTCGAGAACGACGCCAACGCCGCGGCGTGGGGCGAGTACAGGTTCGGCGCGGGCAAGGGTCACCGCAACGTCATCTGCATCACGCTCGGCACCGGCCTCGGCGGCGGCATCATCATCGGCAACAAGCTGCGCCGCGGACACTTCGGCGTGGCCGCCGAGTTCGGCCACATCCGGATGGTCCCGGACGGTCTGCTGTGCGGCTGCGGCTCGCAGGGCTGCTGGGAGCAGTACGCCTCCGGCCGCGCCCTGGTCCGCTACGCCAAGCAGCGCGCCAACGCCACCCCCGAGAACGCCGAGCTGCTGCTGTCGCTGGGCGACGGCACCCCCGACGGCATCGAGGGCAAGCACATCTCCATGGCCGCCCGCCAGGGCGACCCGGTGGCCGTCGACTCCTACCGCGAGCTGGCCCGCTGGGCCGGCGCGGGCCTCGCCGACCTGGCCTCCCTCTTCGACCCCTCGGCGTTCATCGTCGGCGGCGGCCTCTCCGACGAGGGTGAACTGGTCCTCGACCCGATCCGCAAGTCCTACAAGCGCTGGCTGGTCGGCGGCAACTGGCGCCCGGTGGCGGACGTCATCGCGGCCCAGCTCGGCAACAAGGCGGGCCTGGTCGGCGCGGCGGACCTGGCCCGGGAGCCGGACCCGATCATGTAGCGAGGCCGTCCTGCGACCGTGCCCGCCGCGTCCGCTCCCGGGACGGCGGGCATCGTCGTATGTTGATCGTCATGGCGACCGGCACGCTCCTTCCCAACTCCCGTACGGAACCCGACGGTTCGGCGGTCATCCGAGTCCTGAGCTACAACATCCGCTCGATGCGGGACGACACGGCCGCGTTGGCCGCGGTCATCTCCGCCTGCGCGCCCGACCTGGTCCTCGTCCAGGAGGCCCCGCGCTTCTTCCGCTGGCGCAAGAAGCTCGCCCGGCTCGCGGCGGCCTCCGGTCAGGTGGTCCTCACCGGCGGCGCCACCGCCGCGGGCCCCGCGATCCTCTGCTCGCTGCGGGCCACCGTCGAGCGCACGCAGGACGTCCTCCTGCCCCTCACCCCCGGCCTCCACCGGCGCGGCCTCGCCACCGCCGTGGTCCGGTTCGGCGGCGCCCGCCTCGGAGTGATCAGCGGCCATCTGAGCCTGGACGGGAAGGAGCGGTACGCGCAGGCCGGTCTGCTCCTCGACCGCCTCGCCGGTCTGGGCGTGGAGCACGCCGTCGCGGGCGGCGACCTCAACGAGGGCCCCGACGGCCCCGCCTTCCGGCTGCTCTCCGGCACCCTTCAGGACTGCCGGGCCGTCACCCCCTGGGGCGGCGAGGAGACCTGGCGCCACAGCGAGCCGCACCGCCGTATCGACGCGATCTTCGCCACGAAGGGCATCGGCGTGCTCGGCTGCGGGGTGCCTCTGGCGCAGCCCGGCGTCACCCGCTCCGACCTGATCGCGGCCACGGACCACCTCCCGGTCCTGGCCGCCCTCAGAGTCCCGGCGGGCTGAGCCGTCGGCACCTGTACACCCGTACCAAGGTCAGACGACCGCGCCCCGCCCCGGGTCGTCGTCCTCGTCGTCGTCCGTGCGCATCCGCATCACCAGCGTGGCGAAGCCGCCGAGGAAGCCGCCGATGCCCAGTGTGGTCAGCCACCACGTCATGTCCCAGCCCAGCAGCACCGCCAGCAGGAGCAGCAGCGGGCCGCCGACGACGCCGAGCCAGCCGAACTTGGCGGTGGTGTCGGCGGTCGGCAGCGGGGGCGGTTCGGGCGGGACGAAGTGGCCCTCGTCGTCTTCGTCGAAGTCGTCGTCGGAGGGCCGCGCGGTCGTGTAGTCGCGCGGGCCGCCGCCGACGCCGGGGGCGAAGGTGATCGAGCTGCCCAGGGGCCTCACCGGCGGCGGACCGGCGGGGCCGTCCCCCTCGCCCTCGCCGTCCGCCGACGTGTCCTTCGCCGGGCCCTGCGCCGTGTCGTCGGGGTCCTCGGCGACCGTCTCCGGCAGCGCGAGATCCTCCACCGACCTGAAGGGCCTCGCGCCCGGCGGGTCCGGCGGCTCCTCGCCGTACCCGGCGACGATGGCCTGCCAGGCGGCGTCCTCGTCGAAGGGCACGCCCTGCTCGTCCGGCTCGCGACCCTCGCGGTCCGAGTCGTGCTCAGCCAACTGCGGCCGTCCCTTCCTTGCCGTCCTTGCCGTCCTTGCCGACACCGTCCTTGCCCGCACCGTCCTTGCCGGCACCGGGCGCGAGCCGGCCGATGAACGCGAGGCTCTCCTCGAAGATCCGGTCCGCATCCTTGTCCAACGTCGCCACGTGGTAGCTCTGTTCCAGCACGATCTCGGTGACGTCCGTGGACGACACCCGGCTCAGCACCCGGGCCGAGTCGGCGGCCGGGACGACATGGTCCTGCGCGCTGCGCAGCAGCAGCAGCGGCTGGGTGACCTGGGGCAGCTCGCCGTCCAGCCGGCGCAGGAACTGCCGCAGCGAGTGCGCCGCGTGCAGCGGCACCCGGTCGTAGCCCACCTCGGCCGCGCCCTCCTGGGCGATGTCGCTGGCGATGCCCTTCGTCGTGCGCACGAGATGCCGGGCCACCGGAAGGGCGTACGCCGACAGGCCGTGCACCTTGTTCGCCGGGTTGACGACCACCGCGCCCGTGACCCGCGCGCCGTGCCGGGCGGCGAGCCGCAGGGCCAGCGCGCCGCCCATCGACAGGCCGAGGACGAACACCCGGGAGCAGCGCTCGGAGAGGACGCGCAGCTCGCGGTCCACCTCCGCGTACCAGTCCTGCCAGGTGGTGACCGCCATGTCCTCCCAGCGGGTGCCGTGGCCGGGCAGCAGCGGCAGGGACACGGTCAGGCCGTGGGCCGCGTGGTGCTCCGCCCAGGGGCGCAGCGACTGGGGCGAGCCGGTGAAGCCGTGGCAGAGGAGGACGCCCACCTCCCCGCCCTCGTGGCGGTACGGCTCAGCTCCGGGGAGAACCGGCACCTTCGACTCTCCTGTCCTTGGGACGGTGCTCCGGCGGCCCGACGGCCGGCAGAGGCGTGCGGAAAGAAATGCGTGGATGTGCTTCACCGTACGCGACCGCACTGACACCGACCAGGGTCGTCGGGCTCATTGACGGTCCTCCGGGTTAAGGTCTGTTCGACGGAAACGGGAGGCACACGGGTGTTGTACGGCACGATGAAGGTCGCCATCGGCGGGCCGCTGAAGGTCGCCTTCAGGCCCTGGGTGGAGGGACTGGAGAACATCCCGGCCGAGGGTCCGGCGATTCTGGCGAGCAATCACCTGTCGTTCTCGGACTCGTTCTTCCTGCCCGCGGTGCTGGACCGCAAGGTCACCTTCATCGCGAAGGCCGAGTACTTCACCACCCCGGGCGTGAAGGGCCGGCTGACGGCGGCCTTCTTCAAGGGCGTCGGACAGCTCCCGGTGGACCGCTCCGGGGCGCGCGGCGCCGGCGAGGCCGCGATCAGGAGCGGCATCGAGGTGCTGGAGCGCGGCGAGCTGTTCGGCATCTACCCCGAGGGCACCCGCTCGCCCGACGGCCGGCTCTACCGGGGCAAGCCCGGCGGCCTCGCGCGCGTGGCGCTCGCCACCGGCGCGCCGGTGATTCCCGTGGCGATGATCGACACGGAGAAGATCCAGCCGCCCGGCAAGGTGATGCCGAAGCTCATGCGCCCCGGCATCCGCATCGGCAAGCCGCTGGACTTCGGCCGCTACGCCGGCATGGAGCACGACCGCTTCGTCCTGCGCGCCCTGACCGACGAGGTCATGTACGAGATCATGAAGCTCTCCGGCCAGGAGTACGTCGACATGTACGCGACCGCCGCCAAGCGGCAGATCGCGGACGCGGCGAAGTCGGCCAAGGAGGCGGAGAAGGCCATGGAGGCCGGGAAGAAGGAAGAGGCCCAGGAGGCCTGAGAGAGGGGCTTGGGGGGACCGGGGGAGATGCCGAAGCGCGAGCGCGTCCTGCGGATGTCGGTCGAGCTGCCGCTGTGGCGTGCGCTCGCCGGCTACCGCGTCCTGACCCTGCTCTACGCCATCGGCCTGTGCGTCACCCGGTACGACCTCTACGTGCGCCCCTGGGTCGCCGTCGGCTACTTCGCCGTCCTGTTCGTCTGGACCCTCGCCACGTTGCCGTGCGTGCGCAACGCGGCGAGCTGCACCACGCCCTTCCTGGCCGCCGACCTGGTCATCGCCCTCACCGGCGTCCTGATCACCCCGCTCGCCGACAGCCACCAGCGGATCGCGGGCGGCCCCACGCTGCCGTCGATATGGACCGCGGGCGCGGTGCTGGCCTTCGCGATCAGGGGCGGCTGGCGCTGGGCAGCCGTCGCCGCCACGCCGGTCGCGCTGGCCAATCTGGCCGAACGCGGCCATCCCGCCCGGGACACGGTGCACAGTCTCATCCTCCTGTGGGTCTCCTGCCTCGCCATCGGCTACGTCGTCGAGGTCGCCCGCGCCTCCGAGCGCACCCTCGCGCGCGCCCTGGAGATCGAGGCCGCGACCCGCGAGCGGGAGCGGCTGGCCCGCGACATCCACGACGGCGTGCTCCAGGTGCTGGCGATGGTCAAGCGCCGGGGCACGGCCCTCGGCGGCGAGGCGGCCGAGCTGGGCCGGCTGGCCGGGGAGCAGGAGGTGGCGCTGCGCACGCTGGTCTCGGGCGGGCTGGTGCCGGTGTCCCGGGTGTCGGAGGACGCGGCCGCCGGGGCCGTCGTACGGATGGTGGAGGAGCCGGAGGACGAGGGGGCGGGCCATGACGTCGATCTGCGTTCCCTGCTCGCCCCCTACGCGTGCGGCCGGGTCAGCCTCGCCGAGCCCGGCGCCCCGGTGCCGCTGCCGCCCCCGGCGGCCCGGGAACTGGCCGCGGCGGTCGGCGCCGCCCTGGACAACGTGCGCTGGCACGTGGGCGAGGACGCCCGGGCCTGGATCCTGGTCGAGGACGAGCCGGACGAGATCGTCGTGACCGTCCGGGACGACGGCCCCGGCATCCCCGAGGGCCGGCTCGCGCAGGCCGAGAGCGAGGGGCGGCTCGGGGTCGCCCAGTCGATCCGCGGCCGGCTCCGCGATCTCGGCGGCAGCGCCGAGCTCCTCTCCGTCCCCGGGCAGGGCACGGAGGTCGAACTGAAGGTGCCGAAAACACCGAAAACACCGAAGAACGCGGAGGCAGGGCGTCGATGAGCGAGCAGCGGGACCCGATCAGGGTCATGGTGGTGGACGACCACCCCATGTGGCGCGACGCGGTCGCCCGTGACCTGGCCGAGTCCGGCTTCGAGGTCGTGGCCACCGCCGGGGACGGCGAGCAGGCGGTGCGCCGCGCCAGGGCCGCCGCGCCCGACGTCCTCGTCCTGGACCTCAACCTGCCGGCCAAGCCCGGCGTCCAGGTGTGCAAGGAACTGGTCGGCCACAACCCGGCGTTGCGCGTCCTCGTGCTGTCCGCGAGCGGTGAGCACGCCGACGTCCTGGAGGCCGTGAAGTCCGGGGCCACCGGCTATCTGCTGAAGTCGGCCTCCACCGGGGAACTGCTGGACGCCGTGCGCCGCACCGCCGTCGGCGACCCGGTGTTCACGCCGGGCCTCGCCGGACTGGTCCTCGGCGAGTACCGCCGCCTCGCCTCCGAACCGGCCCCCGCCCAGGGCGCCGACGAGCCCGGCGCACCCCGGCTGACCGACCGGGAGACCGAGGTGCTGCGCCTCGTCGCCAAGGGCCTGAGCTACAAGCAGATCGCCGAACGCCTCGTCATCTCCCACCGCACGGTGCAGAACCACGTCCAGAACACCCTCGGCAAGCTTCAGCTGCACAACCGGGTCGAACTGGTGCGGTACGCCATCGAGCGCGGCCTCGACGACGAGTAAGCCCCCCTTTCCGCGCCCCGGAATCACCCGTCCCGCCCCTCCCGGTGTGACCTGGGTCACCGTTAGCGTGACCAAATGTCAGGAAACCGTGGCGAAGGGACTTTTCCATGCGGGTCGGAGTACTGACCGGAGGCGGTGACTGCCCCGGGCTCAACGCCGTCATCCGGGGCATCGTCCGCAAGGGCGTGCAGGAGTACGGCTATGACTTCACCGGCTTCCGGGACGGCTGGCGGGGCCCACTCGAAGGCCGCGCCGTCCGCCTCGACATCCCCACGGTGCGCGGCATCCTGCCCCGGGGCGGCACCATCCTCGGCTCCTCGCGCACCAATCCCCTGAAGGCGGAGGACGGGATCCGCCGGATCAAGGACAACATGACCAAACTGGACGTCCAGGCCCTCATCGCGATCGGCGGCGAGGACACCCTGGGCGTCGCGGCCCGGCTGTCCGGCGAGTACGGGGTGCCCTGCGTCGGGGTGCCCAAGACGATCGACAACGACCTGTCGGCCACCGACTACACCTTCGGCTTCGACACCGCCGTCAACATCGCCACCGAGGCCATCGACCGGCTGCACACCACCGCCGAGTCCCATATGCGGGTCCTGGTCGTGGAGGTGATGGGCCGGCACGCCGGCTGGATCGCCCTGCACTCGGGCCTGGCCGGCGGCGCCAACGTCATCCTCATCCCCGAGCAGCGCTTCGACGTCGACCAGGTCTGCGCCTGGGTGACCTCCCGCTTCCGGGCGTCGTACGCCCCCATCGTGGTCGTCGCCGAGGGCGCCATGCCCAGGGACGGCGACATGGTGCTCAAGGACGGCTCGCTCGACTCCTTCGGGCACGTGCGGCTCTCCGGGGTCGGCGAGTGGCTGGCCAAGGAGATCGAGCGGCGCACCGGAAAGGAGGCCCGGACCACGGTCCTCGGCCACGTCCAGCGCGGCGGCACGCCGAGCGCCTTCGACCGCTGGCTCGCCACCCGCTTCGGCCTGCACGCCATCGACTGCGTCCACGACGGCGACTACGGCATGATGGTCGCCCTGCGGGCCACCGACATCGTCCGCGTCCCGCTGGCCGAGGCCACCGCCAGGCTGAAGACGGTGGACCCGAAGCTGTACACGGAGGTGGGGGTCTTCTTCGGCTGAGCGAGAGCTCGTCCTCAGCGCCGGTCGGCACAGGGCAGCCCGTCCGGCGTTCGGGGACGGGCCCCGCCGATCAACTCCCGCACGATCGCCGCCCCGTTCAGGCTGAGCACCGACTCCGGGTGGAACTGCACGCCCGCGAAGCCCGGTCCCCGTACGGCATGCACCTCGCCGTTCCCGGCCCGGCTCACCTCGATGCCGTGCGCGGCCAGCTCCCGGGCCGCCTCGTCGTCGCAGCGGGCGACGAAGCTGTTGTAGAAGCCGACCGTCTCCGCACGCCCGAACAGGTCCACGGCCGTCTGCGCCCCCTGGTACGGCACCTCCTTGCGCACGATGTCCAGGCCCAGCTCGGCCGAGATCAACTCGTGCCCGAGGCAGACGCCGAGCACCCCGTGCCGGTGCTCCCGCAGCACGGCCGCCGTCAGCTCCCGCAGGAACCGCATCTTCGGGTCGGCAGGGTCGGCCGGGTCGCCGGGGCCGGGGCCCAGCACGAGGGGACCCTCGTGCGCGAGCGCCGCCGCCCGCAGCCCCGGCTCGTCGTAGCGCCGGACGGTCACCTCCAGTCCGCCCGAGCGCAGCACGTGCGCCAGCATCGCCGTGAAGGTGTCCTCGGCGTCCACGACCAGGGCGTGCCGGTCGAGCGAGGGCAGCCGCTCCTGCATCCGCAGCCAGAACGGGGCCAGCGAGGACCGCCGTCCGTCCAGCGCGGCCCGCACCCGCGGATCGTCGGCGAGCCGGGGCGACTCCCGCTCCGCGCGCGGCCGGGCCGGCCGCACCCCGAGCGCCGCCAGCACGCCCGCCGCCTTCGCGTGGGTCTCCGCGACCTCGCTCGCCGGATCCGAACCGCGCACCAGCGTCGCGCCGACCCCGACCCGCAGCCGGCCGGCCGCGTCGATGTCGGCCGTGCGGATCAGGATGGGGGAGTCCAGGGTCTGCGCGCCCCCGGAATCCCGGCCGAGCAGCGCCAGCGCACCGGCGTAGTAGCCCCGGCCGCCCGGCTCGTACCGCTCGATGACCCGGCAGGCGTTCTGCACCGGCGAGCCGGTCACGGTCGCCGCGAACATCGTCTCCTTCAGCACCTCCCGCGCGTCCAGCGACGACTTCCCGCGCAACTCGTACTCGGTGTGCGCGAGATGGGCCATCTCCTTCAGCCGCGGTCCGACGACGACCCCGCCCATGTCGCCGACGGTGCACATCATCTTCAGCTCCTCGTCGACGACCATCGACAGCTCCTCGATCTCCTTGCCGTCGGCGAGGAAGGAGAGGAGACGCTCCGGGGTCGGGCCCTCGGCGGGATAGCGGTACGTCCCGCTGATCGGGTTCATCACGACCGTCCCGCCGGACATCCGCACGTGCACCTCGGGGCTGGCCCCGACCAGCGTGCGGTCCCCGGTGTGCACCACGAACGTCCAGTACGCGCCCCGCTCGCCCGCGAGCAGCCGGTGGAACAGCGCCAGCGCGTCCGCGCGCCCGAAGCCCGGGATCCCGCCCCCGTACGTCCGCCGGATCACGAAGTTGGCGCCCTCGCCCCGGCCGATCTCCTCGGCCAGCACCCGCCCGACGATCCCGGCGTACTCCTCGTCCTCGATGTCGAACCCGCCGCCCTCGACCCGGACTTCGTGCCCGGGAAGCTGCTCCAGGGCCTGCTCCAGCGGGATCTCGTACGACTCCTCGGGGATCAGCACCAGCAGCGGGGTGGCGTCGTCGCGGACGTCGAAGCCGCGCTCGCGGATCTGCCGGAACGGGACCAGCGCCAGGCCCTCGTCGGGGAGGTCGGCCAGCCGGTCGCGGGCCGAGACGGGGCCCCGCAGCAGCTCGACCATGTCGTGGTCGCGGCCCGGTGCGCGGCGGCGCAGGAGGGCGAACGGTCGGTCGTCGTCCAGCAGTCGGGTCAGGTCCATGGCTCCTCGGTTCCTCGTGCGGTGGGAGGAACGGCCCGGCCCTGGAAACACCGAAGGCCGCCCCTCGGGCGGCCTTCGCGATGTCTGGGTACGCGCAGTCAGTGGGCCGCCGGATGAGCGGTCCACCACCAGTTCTGGTTCATGGGCGAGTGCGCGAACATGTCCCGCACCCTACCCGATCCGGCCAAGCCTTGGCGGGTTCATCCGTCCGACACCCGCTTCCCGGAGGCTGTGTCCGGCCCCGTGCGCGTACGGCGACCCGCTGCTTCACGCCGTCCCCACAGTGCCCTCACGCCCGGCGCGCCGACACTCCGCAAACGGAAGTAGGCCGAAAAAACCGGCAATTGAGCGTCATTTATTGACGCGTACACGATCCGACTTCCAGTCTTCCCCCGGACCGCTTTCGTCCCACGGGGGAGGAGAAAGTCATTTCCACACCACTGTCCTCACGGCCGCACCCGCGGCCGAGACGGCGCGCCGCACGGGCGCTGACCGTCCTGGCCGCCGCGGCGGCACTCGGCGCCGCACCGCTCGCCACCGCGCAGGCCGCCACCGCGCCGGACACGACCGGCGGCGGCACCACCGCGATCCACTACCGGGGGCACACGTTCACCGTCCCCGCCGACTGGAAAGTCGTCGACCTCGGCAAGAACCCGGCCGCCTGCGTCCGCTTCGACCGGCACACCGTGTACCTCGGCACCCCGGGCGCCCGGCAGAACTGCCCCGCCGACGTGACCGGCCGCACCGAGGCGCTGCTCGTCCGGCCCTCGAACACCACCAAGGCCGCCGTCACCGAGAACCCCACCTCACGGACGTACAGCGCGACCGCCGCCGGCATCACCGTCACGGCCGGCTACGGCGGTGACCGTGCCGGGATCGAGCGGGTGCTCCGCAGCGCCGGGCTGCCGGTGGCCTCGGCGCGGACCGCGGCGCCGTCCGCCGCGCCGGCCGCGCTCGCCGTACCGGCCGACGCGACCTCGTACCAGGGCACCGGCTTCGACGCCTGCGACGCCCCGAGCCAGGCGGCGATGAACGCCTGGAAGGGCTCCTCCGGCTACGGCGCCGTCGGCGTCTACATCGGCGGCGAGAACCGCGGCTGCTCCCAGGCGAACCTCGACGCCCAGTGGGTGCAGACCCAGTACACGAACGGGTGGCGCTTCCTGCCGATCTACGTCGGCAAGCAGGCCACCGCCGACGCGGGCAGCTGCGGCGGGAGCTGCACGGTCATCACCGACCCGGCCCCGCAGGGCAGCGCGGCCGCCGACGACGCGGTCGCTCAGGCGAAGGCGCTGGGGCTCGGCGCGGGCTCGGTGCTCTACGAGAACATGGAGAACTACCCGCCCGGCGGCGACAACACCTCCCGGGTGCTCGCCTACCTCGACGCCTGGACCAAGCGGCTGCACGATCTGGGCTACCGCTCCGGCGCGTACGGCGGCGGGGCGTCCCTGACCCCCGACCTCGTCGCGGCGGCCGGGAAGATCACCCTGCCCGACGTGATCGACACCGCCCGCTGGGACGACCGGGCGACGACCGACGACCCGGCGATCCCGGCGGGCCTCTGGGCCGACCACCAGCGCGTCCACCAGTACGCGGGTGATCTGACCGAGAGCCACGGCGGCGCCACGATCGGCATCGACCGCGACTTCATCGACGTGGGAACCGGTGGCACGCCTCCGCCGCCCCCGCAGAAGAAGACGACCAAGCTCGCCTACACCGGCCCGAAGACCGTCTCCGACGGCTCCCCGGCCACCCTGTCCGCGACCCTCACCACCGACGCCGGCGCGCCCGTGGCCGGCAAGAAGGTGAGCCTCGCGCTCGGCGCCCAGACCTGCGACGGCACGACGGACGCCCAGGGCGCGGCGACGTGCACCATCGCCTCGGTCGACGCCCCGCTGAACGCCGACGCGACCGTCCCGGTCAAGGCGTCCTTCGCCGGCGACGACGGCTACCTGCCCGCCGAGACCACCGACACCGTGCGGCTCCAGTACGTCACCGGGCGGGCCTACGGCCTGTCGGCCGACGTCTCGCTGCTCGGCCTGCCGGTGGTGTCCGTCCCGCCGACGCCCGACACGGGCACCGTGCGCACCGCGGGCGCGAGCAGTACGGCCCCGCCCTGCACGGCCGACGTCAACACGCTCGTGCTCACCTCGAAGACGCTGTGCGCCCGGGTCGACACCAAGGCCGGACCCAGCGGCGCCACCTCCACGGCGTCCCTGGAGGAGACCACGGTCGGCCTGCCGGGCCTCCCCGTCCTCAAGGTGTCCGGGATCAAGGCCGTCTCGACCAGCACCTGCGGCGCGGTGTCGGGCAGCACGGACCTCACGCTCACCGTGGCCGGTGTCCCGGTCAAGCTCGACGGCAGCGTGAACGAGTCCGTCGATCTCGGTGTCGTGGGCGCCAAGCTCGTGGTGAACGAGCAGGTCAGGACGGCGGACGGCGGCCTCACGGTCGACGCCGTGCACCTGACCGCCCCCGGGGTGGACGTGGTCGTCGCGTCCAGCACCTCGGCGGCGCACAACTGCGGCTGACCGCCGCCGGGAACGGGCCCCCGTGCGCGGGGGCCCGTTTTCCACATCCGGGCGGGACGCGTCTCACTTGATGAGCGAATGAGGGGGTCGGTGACCGCACCCCGTAAGGTATAGAGGGTGACCGTGAACGCTAAGACCAGCGCGAGCGCTGGCAACACCTGGCGAGACCTGCCCGCGGCGCAGCAGCCCGAGTACCCCGACCTTGAGGCTCTGCGCGCAGTGATCGCGGACCTCGAGTCGTATCCGCCGCTCGTCTTCGCGGGCGAGTGCGACCAGCTGCGCGCCCGGATGGCGGCCGTCGCCAAGGGAGAGGCGTTCCTCCTCCAGGGCGGCGACTGCGCCGAGGCCTTCGACGCGGTGTCCGCGGACCACATCCGCAACAAGCTGAAGACGCTGCTCCAGATGGGTGCCGTCCTCACCTACGCGGCCGCCGTGCCCGTGGTGAAGGTCGGCCGGATCGCGGGGCAGTACTCCAAGCCGCGCTCCAAGCCGACCGAGACCCGCGACGGCGTGACCCTCCCGGTGTACCGGGGCGACTCCGTCAACGGCTTCGCCTTCACGCCGGAGTCCCGGATCCCGGACCCCGAGCGGCTGAAGCGCATGTACAACGCCTCGGCGTCCACGCTGAACCTGGTGCGTGCCTTCACCACCGGCGGTTACGCGGACCTGCGCCAGGTGCACGCCTGGAACCAGGACTTCGTGCGGACCTCGCCGTCGGGCCAGCGCTACGAGCAGCTCGCGCGGGAGATCGACAGCGCGCTGAACTTCATGCGGGCCTGCGGCACGGACCCGGAGGAGTTCAAGACCGTCGAGCTGTTCTCCTCGCACGAGGCGCTGCTGCTGGACTACGAGTCCGCCCTCACCCGGGTCGACTCCCGCACCGGCAAGCTGTACGACGTCTCGGGGCACATGGTCTGGGTCGGTGAGCGCACCCGCCAGCTGGACGGGGCGCACATCGAGTTCGCCTCGCGGATCAGCAACCCGATCGGCATCAAGCTCGGCCCGACGACGACGGCCGAGGACGCGCTGAAGTACATCGACCGTCTCGACCCCGAGCGGGAGCCGGGCCGGCTGACCTTCATCGTCCGCATGGGTGCCGACAAGATCCGTGACAAGCTCCCCGAGCTGGTCGAGAAGGTCACGGCGTCCGGTGCGACGGTGGCCTGGGTGACCGACCCGATGCACGGCAACACCTTCGAGGCGGCCTCCGGGCACAAGACCCGCCGCTTCGACGACGTGCTCGACGAGGTCAAGGGCTTCTTCGAGGTCCACAAGGGCCTCGGTACCCACCCGGGCGGCATCCACGTGGAGCTGACCGGCGACGACGTCACCGAGTGCGTGGGCGGCGGCGACGAGATCTTCGTCGACGACCTGCACCAGCGCTACGAGACGGCCTGCGACCCGCGGCTGAACCGCAGCCAGTCGCTCGACCTGGCCTTCCTGGTCGCGGAGATGTACCGGAACCAGTGACCGGCCTGCCGACAGGCCCGGGACGATCTGGGGCGCGGATCACATACGATCCGCGCCCCTTCCCACTTTTGCGGACCCTGCCCGACGGGTAAGGTTAGGTTTGCCTCACCGGTCAAGGGGACGGCGGCAATACGGAAATCCCGGCGGGAGGTGAATCCGCGTGTACGTGTGCAGCTGCTTCGGCATCACCGAGGAGCAGGTCAAGCAGCACGCGCAGGGCGGTGCCTGCACCCCCCGCCAGATAGCCTCCGCCTGCAAGGCGGGCACGGACTGCGGCTCGTGCGTCCGCCGTATCCAGGCCCTCCTCGGCCGCGGCGCCTGCCCCCGCCGCGAGCTCGCCGACCAGGGCAGGCCGGTGCTGGCCGAGCTGCCGCCGACGCCCGGGATCGCGGAAGCGGCCTAGCTCTCCGGCTGCTCGATGACCTGCGCGATGTAGAGCGCCTCGCCGAGCTTCTCCACCAGCTCCAGCTGGGTGTCGAGGTAGTCGATGTGGTTCTCCTCGTCGGCGAGGATGTCCTCGAAGATGTTCGCGGACGTGATGTCGCCCTTCTCGCGCATGACCTTGATGCCGCGCTTGAGCCGGTCGATCGCCTCCACCTCGATCTGCCGGTCCGCCTCGAACATCTCCTTCACGCTCTGCCCGACACGGACGTGGAACAGCCGCTGGTAGTTCGGCAGCCCCTCCAGGAACAGGATCCGGTCGGTCAGCACCTCCGCGTGCTTCATCTCGTCGAACGACTCGTGCCGGGTGTACTTGGCGAGCTTGTACCAGCCGAAGTTCTCCTGCATCTTCGCGTGCAGGAAGTACTGGTTGATCGCGGTCAGCTCGCCGGTGAGCTGCTCGTTGAGGAACTCGATGACCTCGGGGTCGCCCTGCATCGCAGCGGCTCCTTCCACGGGGGACGGGGGGAGGTGTGAGGCCGCATGATTGCATCGGCAACGAAGATCGTCCAGTAAGTGGACGCTTAGTAAGTTCGCCCTGACTTGACGCTCGATGTCCGGTTCGTGGGGAACGGCGGAGGGATGGTCAAGGGCACTGCCCGAGGTCTGTCAGGATGGATACATGGGTCATCCGGTGGAGCGAGAGTCTGGAGCGGCGACAGGGTCCGAGCTCCCGCCGGGTCAGCGGCTCCAGCGTGGCTGGCCGGTCACGCACTACGGACCCGTCCCGAAGTTCCGCCCCGAGCGCTGGGAGTTCCGGGTCTTCGGTGTCACCGCCGACGGCGACAAGCACACCTGGGGCCACGAGGAGTTCACGGCCCTGCCGTACACCACCGTGGTGGCCGATCTGCACTGCGTGACGAAGTTCAGCATGACCGGCGCCGAGTGGGGCGGCGTCCCGGCCGCCGCGATCCTGGACCTGGCCCCGCCCGCGCCGGACGTCACCCATGTGATGGTCTGGGCGGAGTACGGCTTCAGCTCCAACCTGCGCCTGTCGGACTTCGCCTCCGACCGCACGATCTTCGCCACCCACAAGGACGGCGAGCTGCTCACCGCCGAGCACGGCTTCCCGGTCCGCCTGATCGTCCCCCACCTGTACGCCTGGAAGGGCCCGAAGTGGGTCCGGGGCGTGGAGTACATGACCGCCGACCGCCGCGGTTTCTGGGAGGAACGCGGCTACCACAACATCGGCGACCCCTGGAAGGAACAGCGCTACTCCTACCAGGAGGAACCGGGGGAGGGCCCGGAGCTGTAGCGCCCGGCGCCCCGGTGCGGGGTCAGGCGTCGCGCAGCTTCTTCAGCCGCTCCACGTCCGCCGCGTGCCCCTCCCGGCCGCCGGGTGTCTCGATGATCAGGGGCACGCCCTCGGTCGCCGGATGCGCCATGAGCGCCCGGAACGGCTCCTCGCCGATGTGTCCGGCGCCGATGTTCGCGTGCCGGTCCTTGTGCGCGCCCACCACGTCCTGGGAGTCGTTGGCGTGGATCAGCTTCAGCCGCCCCTCGCCGACCGTCTCCACCAGCAGGTCCAGGGTCTGGTGCATGCCGCTCGGGCCGGTCAGGTCGTGGCCGGCGGCGAAGACGTGGCAGGTGTCCAGGCACACGCCCAGCTTCGGATGGGCGTCCAGCGCCTCGAAGTACGGCCCGAAGTCCCAGGTACGCGAGCACAGCGAGGCGCCCTGCCCGGCCGTGGACTCCAGCAGCAGGAACGGGTCGTCGTCGTGGGTCAGCTCGTCCAGCAGCGGCAGCATGCGCTCGCGCACCTGCCGCAGCGCCACCGACCGCTCGCGCCCGCCGGTCGCGCTCCCCGTGTGCACGACCACGCCCAGCGCGCCGATCTCCCGCCCGCGCCGCAGCGAGTGCCGCAGCGACTCCACCGACCGCTCCACGGTCGCCTCGGTGTGCGATCCGAAGTTGATCAGGTAGGGGGCGTGGACGTACGCCGGGATCGACTCCTCGGCACAGGCCGCGCGGAACGCCTCGTCCTGCCGGGGGTTGCCGACGGGCGTGGCCCAGCCGCGCGGGTTGGCCACGAAGACCTGCACGGTCTCCGCCTTCAGCGCGCGGGCGTACGACAGCCCGACCGTGTGCAGGCCGCCGGCCACGGGCACGTGCCCGCCGACGGGGTTGCGGGGCAGGGGGACACGGGGAAGCGGCGACTGCTGGGGACTCACCCGTTCAGGGTGTCATGCCCGCCCCGGCCGCCGGACCACGGTCCCCGTCGGCCCCCACGGGGCCACGGGTCAGCGGATGGTGATCGTGATCGTCGAACCCTTGGGGGCCGTGCCGCCGCCCGGCACCGACTGCTTCTTCACGGTGTCCCCGAACAGGCCGAGCAGACCGCGGTCCTCGCTCACCTTGAAGCCCGCGCCCTCCAGCGCCTTGTGCGCGTCGGCCACGCTGTCCCCGGTCACGTCCGGCACCTGGACCATCTGCGGGCCCTTGGACAGGGTCAGCGTCACCGTGTCGCCCGTCGCGGCCTGGCTGCCGTCGCCCGGGCTCTGCCGGGCCACCTTGCCGTTGTCGTACTCGGAGTTGATCCGGTCGGGCGCGATCACGACCTTCAGCCCGGCGTCGGTCAGCGTCTGCCGGGCGTCGGCCGGATCGTCGCCGGTGACGTCCGGGACGCCGACCGGGCTGCCCTTGCTGACGACCAGCGCGATGGCGGCGCCCGCGTGCCGCTTGGTGCCCGCCTGCGGGGTCGTGCCGATCACGGAGCCCTCGGTGACGCTGTCGCTGAACTCCCGGGTGACCATGCCCGGCTCCAGCCCGTCCGCCTTCAGCAGTCTGCGCGCCTCGGCCAGCGGCCGGCCCGTCACGTCCGGCACGTTCACCGTCTCCGGGCCCAGCGAGACGGTCAGGGCCACCGCGTCGTGGCCGCGGATGCGGGCGCCGGGCGCCGGGTCCGTGCTGATGACCGTGCCGCGCTGGACGGCGTCGTTGTACTGGCGCTTGATCGGCCCGACGTCGAGCCCGGCCGCCCGCAGCCGCTCGCGCGCCTGCGCCTCGGTCTTCGACAGCAGCGGCGGGACGTGCGTGAACTGGCCGGAGTTGATGTACCAGACGCCCGTGCCCAGGCCGAACACCACCAGGACAGCGGCGATGACGGTCAGCAGCAGGTGCTTCGGGCGCCTGCGACGCGGCACGGGCGGGGCCTGGAGCCGGCTGGTGCGCTGGACGCCGTCGAGGGACTCGTGCTCGCCCACGGGCAGCGGGCGGGGCACGGTGAGCGAGCGCGGGATCACGCTCGTACGGTCCCCGGCGTTGTCGTGCTCCGCGGACAGCGCCTGGGGCGGCACCGTGTCCAGCTGCTCGGCGCTCAGCCCCTGGCGCGCCTCGCGCACCCGGGCGAGCAGCGCCACGGCGTCCTGCGGGCGGACCTCCGGGGTGCGCGCGGTGGCCGCCGCGACCAGCCGGTCCAGCTCCGGCGCGAGCCCCGGCACCAGCGCCGAGGGCGGCGGCACGTCCTCGTGTATGTGCTTGTAGAGCACCAGGGCGGGGGAGTCCCCGGAGTGCGGCTTGTCCCCCGTCAGCATCTCGTAGAACACGACACCGCACGCGTACACGTCGACGCGCGGGTCCGCCGTGCCCTGCTCGATCTGCTCGGGCGCGAGATACGACACGGTCCCGAGCACGGCGCCCGTGGTGCTGGTCACGGTGTCCACGGAGCGCACGAGCCCGAAGTCGGCGACCTTGACCCGCCCGTCGTCGCCTATCAGCACGTTCTCGGGCTTCATGTCCCGGTGCACGAACCCGGCCCGGTGCGCGGCACCGAGCGCGGCGAGGACGGGCTCCAGGATGTCGAGGGCCGCGCGGGGCTGCAGCGCCCCCCGCTCGCGCAGCACGTCGCGCAGGGTGCACCCGGCGACGTACTCCATCGCCAGGTACACGTACGACCCGTCGGTGCCCTGGTCGAAGACCTGGACGACGTTGGGGTGGGCGAGCCGGGCGACCGACTTCGCCTCACGGATGAACCGCTCGACGAAGGTGCCGTCGGCCGCGAGCGTCGGGTGCATCACCTTCAGCGCGAGAACGCGGTCCAGCCGGGTGTCCAGGGCCCGGTAGACCGTGGCCATCCCGCCGACGGCGATCCGCGCGTCGACGCGATAACGGCCGTCGAGCACCTGCCCGACGAGGGGGTCCTGAAGGGTCGTATCCACGAGAGGGGAGTCTACGAGGACCGACCGACAAACCCCGATCCGAGCCCGCCTCCCGCCGGCTACTGAAGCCGACCTGTGACGCATCCCGCACGCCCGTCCGCCTGCACGGGCGTGCGCACAGACGCGCACAGACGCGCGGAGATCTAGAACGCCGGCCGCTCGGGATCCAGCCGGGCCATCCCCTCCGTGGGGGACGACGCCTCGGCGAAGTGCCTGCGGGGGATCCGCCCGGCCAGCCGGGCCAGCCGGCCGCCCTCGACCGCATGCCTCATCGCGGCGGCCATCAGCTCCGGCTCCTGCGCCCGGGTCACCGCCGAGGCGAGCATCACCCCGGCGCAGCCCAGCTCCATGGCCAGCGCCACGTCGGACGCCGTACCGGCCCCCGCGTCCAGGATCACCGGTACGCGCGCGTGCTCCACGATCAACTGGAAGTTGTGGGGGTTGCGGATACCGAGCCCCGACCCGATCGGCGAGCCCAGCGGCATCACCGCCGCGCACCCGGCGTCCTCCAGCTTCCGCGCGAGCACCGGATCGTCGTTGGTGTAGGGCAGCACCGTGAACCCCTCGTCCACCAGCGTCTCCGCCGCCTCCAGCGTCTCCACCGGATCCGGCAGCAGGGTGCGCTCGTCGGCGATGACCTCCACCTTGATCAGGTCCGTGCCCAGCGCCTCCCGGGCCAGCCGCGCGGTCAGCACCGCCTCCCCGGCGGTGAAACAGCCCGCCGTGTTCGGCAGCACGCCGATGCCCAGCTTCTCCAGCACCGACAGCACCGAGCCGTGCACGGAGGGATCCACCCGCCGCATCGCGACCGTCGTCAGCTCCGTGCCGGAGGCGATCAGCGCCCGCTCCAGCACCTCCAGGCTGGGCGCCCCGCCCGTACCCATGATCAGCCGCGACGAGAACGTCGTACCCCCGAGGACCAAGGAATCGTCGGCCATGCTTCAGCCCCCCTGTACGGCGGTGAGGACTTCCACGCGATCGCCCTCGCCCAGCGGTGTGTTCGCCCATTGCGCACGCGGGACGACGGTTTCGTTGACGGCCGCGGCCACCCCGGAGGGCGCGGCGACCAGGGAGCGGACGACGGAGTCGAGCGCGGTGCCCGCGGCGATCTCCCGGCGCTCTCCGTTGACGGAGATCGAGATGGTCATGCGGGCTGCTCCTGAAGGACGGCGGACGTGCCGACGGCGCCGAAGCGCCGCGGTGTGAACGGGCGGGCCTCCTCCGGCAGTTCGCCGTCGGCCAGCAGCCCTGCCATGACATCGCCGGTGACCGGCGTGAGCAGCACCCCGTTGCGGTAGTGCCCGGTGGCCAGCACCAGCCCGTCCAGCCCGGACGGGCCGAGCAGCGGCGCGTTGTCCGGCGAGCCGGGGCGCACTCCGGCGCGGGTCTCGGTGAGCGGCAGCTCGGTGATGCCCGGCACCAGCTCATGGGCGTCGCGCAGCAGCTCGTACACCCCGCCCGCGGTGACCGTCGTGTCCCAGCCCAGCTCCTCGCTGGTCGCGCCGACGACCAGCTCGCCGTTCTCCCGGGGCACCAGGTAGACATGGCCGCCGCGGACGACGGCTCGCACCGTGCGGCTCAGGAACGGCGCGTACGCGCGCGGTACGGCCAGCCGCAGCACCTGCCCCTTCACCGGCCGCACCGGCGGCAGCAGCGCCTCGGGCACGCCCGCGAGCCGCCCGCTCAGGCTGCCGGCCGCGAGCACCACCTGCCCGGCGCGCGGCGTGGTGCCGTCGGCGAGGGTGACCCCTGCGGCGCGGCCGGCCGTGACGTCCAGCCTCTCGGCCCACGCGCGGTGGAACACCACGCCGGAGCGCTCGCAGGCGACGACGAGCGCCGCCGCGAGCCGCCGCGGGTCGATCTGGTGGTCGCCGTCGACCCGCAGCCCGCCGCGTACCCCGGGCGCCAGCATCGGCTCCAGGCGCCGGCACTCCCGCCCGGACAGCCACTGCGACTCCAGGCCGCAGCGCTCCTGGAGGACGTGCAGTTCGCGCAGGTGGGCACGGTCGTCGGCGTCGAGCGCGACCTGGAGGGTGCCGCAGCGGCGGTAGCCGAGGTCGTGGCCGGTCAGCTCGGTCAGCTCGGCCGCGAAGTCCGGGTAGCGGCGCGCCGATTCGAGGTTGAGGGCGAGCAGGGTCTCCTCGCCGTAGTGCAGTTCGGTGACCGCGGCCAGCATCCCGGCCGCGACCCGCGCGGCCCCGCCGCCGGGCTCGGGGTCCACCACGGCCGTGGCGAGCCCGCGTTGCGCCGCGCGCCAGGCCGTGACCAGGCCGATGATTCCGCCCCCGATGACGAGGACGTCGGACGTGTCGGACGTACGTGACGACATGGGCGTCCAGCCCCTCCCTTCGCCGGCATGACCCGGATCAGGTTCGTACGGTCGGAGGCCGCCAGCCTCCCTCTCAGCCCGGTGCGTCCGGGCTCCCGCGAGTGCTTGTACGGTGGCCACCCTAGCCCGCAGCCCGCCTCACCCGTAAGGGAGCCCCTGCCCATGGCCCGCTCGCTCGACGGACTGATCCTCGCCCCGGTCGCGGACCAAGCCCCAGGTCAGGTGGGTACGCGCACCCGGTTCCTGTACCACGAGAAGGACGGCGAGATCTGGGCCGAGTACGCGGGCGGCGACGTGGTCCGCGGCCATCTGGTCGGCACCCGGGAGGGGGACCGGCTCGACTTCCGCTACGTCCAGCTGAAGACCGACGGGACGACCTCCAGCGGCCACTGCGTGTCCACGGTCGCGGAGCTGCCGGACGGGCGGGTGCGGCTCGCGGAGACCTGGGAGTGGGAGTCGCAGGCGGGGAGCGGGACGAGTGTTGTGGAACAGGTCACCGAGCACGCCCCATGACTGACGGATTGTCACGTGTCTATGGTGATCGGGTGAGCGAGCAGACAGCGGAAGAACGCACGTCACCGGGGCGGCGCGTGGTCGTCGTCGGCGCGGGCATGGCCGGGGTGCAGACCGCGGTCGCCCTGCGCGAGCAGGGCTTCAAGGGCGCCGTCACCCTGATCGGGGCCGAACCGCACCAGCCCTACGACCGGCCGCCGCTGTCCAAGGCCGTACTCCTCGGCAAGGCCGAGGACTCCGCCTTCGAGGTGGACTTCGAGTCGCTCGGCGTGGAGCTGCGGCTCGGCTGCGAGGCGCTGGGCGTGCGCCCCGCCGCGCACGAGCTGGACACCGAGGCGGGCCCGGTGCCGTACGACGTTCTGGTCCTCGCCACCGGCGCCGAGCCGATCACCCTGCCGGGCACCGAGGGCGTGCCGGGCGTGCATCTGCTGCGCACCCTGGACGACGCCGAGCGGCTGCGGCCGGTCCTGGCCGAGCAGCACGAGATCGTGGTCGTCGGCGCCGGCTGGATCGGCGCCGAGTTCGCCACCGCCGCGCGCGCGGCGGGCTGCGCCGTCACCGTCGTCGAGGCCGCCGACCGGCCGCTCGCGGGTGCCCTGCCCGCGGAGGTCGCGGCACCCATGGCCGCCTGGTACGCGGACAGCGGGGCCACCTTGCGCACCAACGCGCGCGTGGAGCGCGTCGAGCCGGGCGCGGTCGTGCTCGCCGACGGCACGCGGCTGCCCGCGGGCGCCGTCGTCGTCGGCATCGGCGCCCGCCCGGCCACCGGCTGGCTGGCCGGTTCCGGCATCGAGCTGGGCGCCCACGGCGAGATCGTCGCCGACGCCCGCCTGCTCACCAGCGTCGAGGACGTGTACGCCGTCGGCGACTGCGCCTCCTTCCCCTCGGCCCGCTACGGGGAGCGGCTGCTCGTCCACCACTGGGACAACGCCCTCCAGGGCCCGCGCACGGTCGCCGCGAACATCATGGGCGAGACCCCGACGGAGTACGACCCGGTGCCGTACTTCTGGTCCGAGCAGTTCGGCCGGTTCGTGCAGTACGCCGGGCACCACGCGGCGGCCGACCGACTGGTGTGGCGCGGCGACCCGGCGGGCCCGGCCTGGACGGTGTGCTGGCTGCGCGCGGACCGCCTGGTGGCCCTGCTGGCCGTGGGCCGCCCGCGCGACCTGGCCCAGGGACGCAGGCTGATCGAGGCGGGCCGCAGGATGGACGCGCGGGCGCTGGCGGATCCGGGCAGGCCCCTGAAGGACGCCGTCGCCGAATAGCACACCCTCCCACACCCTCCCGCCTGGACCTGCCTGACTTCCGACTGTCAGCGGGGGATGGCAGGCTTGTTCACGTGACCGAGATTGACGCAAAGATCGATGCTCTCGTCCCCGCCTGGCTCACCCTCCCCGACATCGCCGAGATGCTCGGCGTCGAGGTGACGCGTGTGCGGCAGCTGGTCAAGGAGGGCCAGCTCATCGCCGTACGCCGAGGGGAGAACCGGGCGCTGCACGTCCCCGCCGCCTTCATCGACGGGGACAAGGTCGTCAAGGGCCTGACCGGGACCCTGACGCTCCTGCGGGACGACGGCTTCACGGACGAAGAGATGCTCGAGTGGCTCTTCACTCCCGACCCGACCCTGCCCGGCACCCCCGCGCAGGCCCTGAGCGAGAATCGCGGCACGGAGGTGAAGCGCCGCGCCCAGGCGCTCGCCGTCTGAGCCGAGCCCTACCACGAGGGGGCGTACGGGCCGCAGCCGTGAGCAGTGGCCCGTACGCCACCCCGACGTCCGTCAGCGACACCGACCCCGGGGGGACCCACGCATGTCCGACATCGCACGCACCGCGCTCGCAGGCGCCCGCCTGTACCTGTGCACGGACGCGCGCAGGCGCCAGGGCGACCTGCCCGAATTCCTGGACGCGGTCCTGGCCGGCGGTGTCGACATCGTGCAGCTGCGCGACAAGGGCATGGAGGCCGCCGAGGAGCTGACGCACCTGGAGGTCTTCGCCGACGCCTGCGCCCGGCACGGCAGGCTCCTCGCGGTCAACGACCGCGCGGACGTCGCCCACGCCGCCCGCGCCGACGTGCTCCACCTCGGCCAGGGCGACCTGCCCGTCCCCGCGGCCCGCGCCGTCCTCGGCGACGAGGTGCTGATCGGCCGCTCCACACACGCCGGGTCCGAGGCCGCCGCGGCCGCCACGCAGGACGGCGTGGACTACTTCTGCACGGGCCCCTGCTGGCCCACCCCCACCAAGCCCGGCCGCCACGCCCCCGGCCTCGACCTGGTGCGCTACACGGCCGCCCTCGGCACCGAGCGCCCCTGGTTCGCCATCGGCGGCATCGACCTCGGCAACCTCGACGAGGTGCTGCAGGCCGGCGCCCGCCGGGTGGTCGTCGTCCGCGCGATCACGGAGGCGGACGACCCGGGTGCCGCCGCGGCCGAGTTCGCCAAGCGGCTGCGGCAGCTCTGAGGTCCGGCGCGGGTGATGCCGGGCCGGCCCTGTCCATGAATTTGTCCAAGGGGCGGACAGGAGAGCGACAATTCGGGCAAATTTCCGGCACCCGGTTGGGGGACCGCCGCCCCCTGGCTAACCTGCCCGTATGGCCCTCGGAACCGCATCCACCAGGACTGATCGCGCACGCACCGTGCGTGACATGCTCGCCGCCGGCAAGACGACGTACTCGTTCGAGTTCTCCGCGCCGAAGACCCCCAAGGGCGAGCGGAACCTGTGGAGCGCGCTCCGGCGGGTCGAGGCGGTCGCGCCCGACTTCGTCTCCGTGACCTACGGCGCCGGCGGCTCCACCCGCGCGGGCACGGTCAAGGAGACGCAGCAGATCGTCGCCGACACGACGCTCACCCCGGTCGCCCACCTCACCGCGGTCGACCACTCCGTCGCCGAGCTGCGCAACATCATCGGCCAGTACGCGGACGCCGGTATCCGCAACATGCTCGCCGTGCGCGGCGACCCGCCCGGCGACCCCATGGGCCAGTGGGTCCAGCACCCCAAGGGCCTGGCCTACGCGGCCGATCTCGTCCGGCTCATCAAGGAGTCGGGCGACTTCTGCGTCGGCGTCGCCGCGTTCCCGGAGATGCACCCGCGCTCCGCGGACTGGGACACCGACGTCGCCCACTTCGTGGACAAGTGCCGCGCCGGCGCCGACTACGCCATCACGCAGATGTTCTTCCAGCCGGAGTCGTATCTCCGGCTGCGCGACCGGGTGGCGGCCGCGGGCTGTGACACCCCGGTGATCCCCGAGGTCCTCCCTGTCACCAGCGTGAAGATGCTGGAACGGTTGCCCAAACTCAGCAATGCGGTCTTCCCGGACGCTCTGAAAGAGCGGATCCTCACAGCGAAGGACGATCCGGCGGCGGTACGCTCCATCGGTATCGAGTTCGCCACGGAGTTCTGCGCTCGGCTGCTCGCCGAGGGAGTGCCCGGACTGCACTTCATCACGCTCAACAACTCCACGGCGACCCTGGAAATCTACGAGAACCTGGGTCTGCACCACCCCCCGCAGGCCTAGACCGGCCGCACCGCGATAGGACACACTGCGTAGCGGTCACTGGGAGAGGGGCGTACATGGGCTGGACGGTCCTCTACATCGCGTTCGGTGTCGTCGCGCTGTGGTTGCTGGGCGAAGTGCTGCTTCAGTACAAGGCGCGGCTGCGGTGGCGGCTGCTCGCCTTCGCCGGGTTCCTCGGTGTCGTGGTCGGTGTGCTGTTGCCGTCCGTGATCGTGATCGGCGTGGGCGCCATCGCCTTCGCCGTCGGCCAGACCTACGTCACGCTGTCGTTCCGCCGCGGCTTCGCCGCCGGCTGGGCGGTCAAGCGGCCCGACGGCGAGAGCGACGCCGGCAGCGTCGGCAGCAAGCGCCGCCGCGGCAGGGCGGACCGGCAGGACCCGACGCTGGAGGTCTCCGACGCGGAGCCCGCCGCCCACGAGGACGAGCACGAGCCCGGGCAGCCCGGCTACGCGCAGGGCCACGAGGGCTACGACGACTACGACCGCGACGACGTCTTCACCCCGGCCCGGCCCGCGGAAAGTACCGCCGTCTACGAGCCCCAGCCCATGCCCGAGGACACCGGCTCCTACGGCGTCTACGGCGAGACCGCCACCCACGCGGCCCAGCCCCAGGGCACCGGCCAGCAGGCCTACGCCTACGATTACTCGGGCTACGGTCAGCAGGGCTACGGCTACGCCGCCGGCGATCAGCAGGCCTACGCCAACTACTCCGACCCGTACGTCGGCAGCCAGCCCTACGGCGGCGGGTACGACGCGGGCTACGCCGGGCAGTACGGCCAGCAGGGCTACGCCCAGGACCCGTACGCCGGTGGCGGCTACGGGGAGACCCCGCCCGGCGGGGTGTGGGTGCCGCAGCAGCGCACCGACGAGGCCTACGGCGGCGAACTCCCGCAGGAGCAGCCGTACCCCTACCAGGGCCAGGCGCACGGCCACGCGCAGCAGCCGCAGCCCGGCGCCGGGTACGACGAGCAGTACCGTTTCTGAGGCCGTTACCGCGCCTCGGGCCCGGGCCGGCTCACTGGGAGCCGCGGAACTCCGGGCCCTCCACGATCAGCCCCGCCACCAGCGCACCCGACATGCCCGCGTGCGCCAGGCCGCCGCCCGGGTGGGACCAGCCGCCGACCCGGTACAGCCCGGGCAGCCGGGTGGTGTTCGCCGGGTGCAGGTAACGGCCCCGGCCGGCGGCCAGCGCGGGGGCCGGCACCGCGCCGAGGAAGGCACTCGTCTCGTCGTCGGAGTCGTCCGGCGTGCGCACCTCCTGCCACAGGACGCGGTCCCGCAGGCCCGGTATCGCGGCCCCGGCGGCGTCGAGGAGATGGTCCGTGTACCGCCGGACCATGCCCTGGTCGTCCCAGTCGACGGCGCTCGGCACCACCGCGGACAGCACCATGGACTCGTGCCCGTCGTCCGGTCGGAGCGCGGGATCGTCGGGGCGCAGCACGGTCACCGTGGGCCACGGTGGCCGGTCCCCCTCCGCCGAGGCCAGGAAGTCCAGCTCGGACACCGGGTCCGGCGCGTGGACGACCGTGCGATGCGCGGCCCCGGCCTCGCGCCCGCCCCGCAGGGCCAGCAGCACGGCGAACCGCCCCGGACGGGTCGTGAACGGGTCGGCCCGGACATCTCCGTCCTGGTCGAGCGGACGATCCGTCATCACCTTCAGCCGCGCCGGGTCCACGTCCGCCACGACATGATCGGCCTCGGCCACCGTGCCGTCCCGCAGCTCCACGCCCGTGGCCCGCCCGTCCTGGTCCAGGATGCGCATGACCTCCGCGTCGAAGACGAACTCCACCCGCCGCTTCACACACCGCTCGTACACCGCCCGCGCCAACTCCCGGATGCCGCCGCGCACATACCAGGTGCCGAAGGCGTGCTCCATGTAGGGCAGCACGGCGGCGCTCGCCGGGGCGGTCCGCGGATCCAGGCCGTGGGCGAGCGCGCTGCTCGCCAGCAGGGCCGCCAGCCGCTCGTCGCGCAGCTCCCAGGCGCCGATCTCGGCCAGCGTGCTCGCGCGCCGCGTGCGCAGCAGCCGCTTGTGCGGGACGCCCGGGTACGGCTCCTTGTCGGCCAGCACCCGCCAGTTGGGCCACAGCGGCTCCTCCAGAAGCGGCCTGCGCGTGCGGTCCCAGGCCTCCCGCGCCCGTACCAGGAAGTCGCCCCAGCGCTCGCCCGCGCCCGCGCCCAGCGCCCCCTCCAGCGCCGAGACCACACCCGCGCGCGAGGCGTTCGGCACCGACACCTCCGTGCCGTCCGCGAAGACGTGCCGCGCGGACGGGTCGACCTGGACCAGCTCGACGCAGTCCTCCAGCGGCTCCTTGCCGGTCTTGACGAACAGATCGCGGTACACCGCGGGCAGTGTCAGCAGGCCCGGGCCGGTGTCGAAGGCGAACCCGTCCCGCTCCAGACGGCGCACCGCACCGCCGTACGTGTCCGTCCGCTCGTACACCGTCACCCGGTGGCCCGCGACGGCCAGCCGGGCGGCGGCCGCCATCGCGCCCATCCCGGCGCCGATCACCACAATCCGTGCCATGCCTGCGACTTTATCGACCGCCACTGACAATCCCGCCCGCGGGCGGCCCCCGTACAGGTCAGGGCGCCCGTGAGGCGAACCGGCGCTCCTCCCGGCGCTGGGCGCGGCGGCGCAGGAAGCGCCGGATGCGGGAGACCAGGAGGACCAGCACGGTCAGCCCGCCGGCCAGCAGGACGGCCGCGACGAGCGCCGCCGCCCGCGGGTGGAACATCGCGAGCGACACGACGCCGCCCACGCCGAGATCCTCGGCGAGGCTGAGCACGACGTTGCTGAACGGCTCCGGTGAGGTGTTGACCGCCATCCGCGTCCCGGCCTTCACCGTGTGGCTGGCCAGCGCCGTCGAGCCGCCGATCAGACCGGCCGCCACGTCCGACACCGAGCCGCTGTGCCCGGCGAGCAGGGCGCCCACCCAGCCGCCCGCGAGCGGCCGGACCACCGTGTGCACCGAGTCCCACACCGAGTCGACGTAAGGGATCTTGTCGGCGACCGCCTCGCACAGGAACAGCACGCCGGCGGCGATCAGCACCTCGGGACGCTGCAGCGTCTGCGGGACGTCGTCGCTCACCCCCGTCAGGCCGAACAGGCCGAGGAGCAGCACCACCGCGTAGGCGTTGACGCCGCTGGCCCAGCCGCTGGTGAAGACCAGGGGGAGTACGGACACGGACGCGATCGTAGCCAGGCGCGGGCCCGCGGGCGTGGGCACGCGCGCGTACGGCTGAGTATCCGTACCTAGGCGGCGAGATGAGTACCCGCGCGGATGGGCCGCGACCCGTGCGGACGGGACAGTGGAGGCACGGCAAGGGGGCGCGGCCCGGCACCGCCGACACGGGGCGGCGGAACGGCGCCCGCCACCTGGCCGCTCCTTCCGCCGATCCGTCGGCGGAAGCGAGACGGGGGCCCGGGGGAACGACCGCCCACGGGGGACCGACGGGGGAGAACCGTACGGGGAGTACGGGGAGCAAGGGGAAACCGGGGGAACAAGGGGAACGGGAAGGCGCCGGTCCGGCAAGGGACCGGCGCCTTTCCCCTGCTCTGCGACGGCGGCGCTCAGCCCCCGCCGCTCACGCGTCCCTGGAGCAGTCGGGACAGGGCCGCGTGGACGTCGTCCAGGGAGCGCTCCGGCTGGAAGGCCTTCCAGTCCAGCGCGGCCACCAGGACCATGCCGACCAGCGCGGCCGCCGTCAGCGGGACGTCGATCTCGTCGCTGAACTCCCCGCCCGCCACGCCCTCGCGCAGCACCCCCTCGACCACCGCGACGGCCTCCTGACGGACCACCATCAGCGTGGACTGCCAGGCCCGGTTGGTGCGCCAGAGCTCGGCCACGTACAGCTGGGTGAAGGCCGGGTAGCGGTCGATGAAGACCAGGCCCGCGCGGACCATCGCGTCCAGCGCGTCCACCTTGCTGCCGCCCACGCGCGCGGTGTCCTCCGCGGCCTCCTTCAGGGAGGCGGTGAGCAGGCCCACACCGTGCCGCAGCAGTTCCTCGAAGAGGACCGACTTGCTCGCGAAGTTGTAGTAGACCGTGCCTTTCGCGACCCCGGCCCGCTCGGCGATCTCGTCCACGGTGGTGGCGGAGAAGCCCTGCTCGGCGATGAGCGTGACGGCCGCCTCGTAGAGCTTCTGCCGGGTGGCCTCGCGGCGCGTGCTGCCGCCGGACCTGGCGCTGCTGCTTTCCATGGCCCCGATTCTCACAGGTACGCGCGCGTGCCGAGTCTCCTCGGGGATCACAGGCTCAGCTCCGGGTGCAGCCGGTCGAGCGTCCACACCTGGCGGCGCCGGGCCGCGACGGCGGTCAGCGCGAGCGCGCCCGCGGTGAACGCGGCCAGCACGGCGCACGCCTGCCAGACCGGGCCGAGCCCGCCGCCCGTGATCAGCCGGCGCAGCGCCCCCACGATGTAGCTCATCGGCAGGAACGGGTGGATCGCGTTGAAGAAGCCCGGACTGGTCTGCACGGGGTACGTGCCGCCCGCCGAGGTCAGCTGGAGCATCAGCAGGGCCAGCACCAGGATCCGGCCCGCCGCGCCGAAGCGGGCGTTCAGCCACTGGACGATCGCCCCGAAGCACGCGGTGACCAGGAACAGGAAGCCGACCGTGCCCGCCGCGTGCAGCATCTGGAGGCCGATCGCCCAGTGCAGCACGGCCATCAGCGCCGCCACCTGGAGCACGCCCACGGCGACCACCGGCAGCCAGCCGGCGAGCGCGATCCGCCAGGCCGGCGAACCGGCCGACAGGGCACGCCGGTTGAGCGGCTGGATCAGCATGTAGGCCACCATCGCGCCCACCCAGAGGGACAGCGGGATGAAGTACGGGGCGAACCCGGTGCCGTAGTTCGGTGCCTTGTGCAGGTCCTGGGAGGCCAGCTGGACCGGATCGGCCATCACGCCCGTGCGTGCGTCGCGTTGGCCCTTGTCGTAGTCCGGGATCTTCTTCGCCCCGTCGTGCAGCCCGCCGGCGAGCCGGTCGGAGCCGTCGGACAGTTTGTACATGCCGCCGTTCAGGGTCTGGGCGCCGGTGGCCGCCGTGCCGATGCCCCGGTCGAGCGTGTCCGCGCCGGTCCGGGCGGTGCCGAGGCCGGCGTGCAGCTTCTTGGCGCCCGCGGCGACCTTCTGGGCGCCGTCGTTCAGCTCGTCGATCTTCTTGACGGCGTCGTCGACGTCCTCGGACAGGTGCGGTGCGCGCGCGGCGAGGGCGTCGGCCTGCTTCTGGAGGGTGCCGAGGTTGGCCCGCATCGTCCTCAGGTCGCCGTCCTGGTCGGCGACCAGCGTGTCGAGGTCGTCGGCGACGGTGGCGACCTCGTCGGCGGCCGTCCTGGCCCGCTTGAGGTCCGGGCAGACGGGGTCCGGGAGGACGGCGGTCTCGCAGCGCGCCTTGTAGATCTCGTCGAGGAGGGCGGCGGAGCCGTGCGCGGTCTTGTCGGCGACGGGCGCGAGCTTCATCAGGACGTCGAGGTTGTCCTTGACGGTCTTCGCCGAGTCGGAGACCAGCCGGGCGGTGTCCCCGATGGTCTTCTCGTTGCCCTTCAGGAACGGTCCGGCCTTGTCGTGGACCCCGTCGACCTTGTCGGCGAGTTCCTGGGTGCCGTCGGCGACCTGCCGGGAGCCGTTCTGGAGGTCACCGGCGCCGGAGTCCAGCTTCTTCAGGCCCTTGGCCAGGCTGCCGCTGCCGGTCTTGGCGTCCTTCAGTCCGTCGGCGAGGTCCTTGGAGCCCTTCTCCGCCTTGCCGATGCCCGTGTTCAGCCTGTCGGCGCCCTCGGCGGCGGTGACGGTCTTGCCGTGGATGTCGGAGAACGAGACGAAGATCTTGTCGAGGAAGCTGCGGGAGGCCTTGGCGGAGGCGGCCGAGCGCACCTCGTTGAAGACGGTCCGGGAGATCTGGCCGACGATGTAGTTGTTCGCGTCGTTGGTACGCACGCGCAGGGCGCCGGTGACGGGGGTGTCTCCCGAACTGGACGCGATCCGGCGGCTGAAGTCGGCGGGCATCGTCAGCGACAGGTAGTACGTGCCGTTCTCGACGCCCGCGCGGGCCTCGTCGTCGCTCACCTCGTGCCAGTCGAAGGTCCGGCTGTCGCGCAGCCCGGCGACGATGTCGTCCCCGGCGGTGATCTCCTTCCCGCCCGCCGTGGCGCCCTTGTCGTCGTTCACCAGGGCGACCGGGATGCGGTCCAGGCGGCCGTACGGGTCCCAGAAGGACCACAGGTACAGGGCGCCGTAGAGCAGGGGCAGCACGAGCAGCGCGACCAGGGCGGCGCGGGGCAGCTTCCCGCGCCCGAAGCGCCTGAGTTCGAGCGCGGCCAGCCTAGGCGAGCGCATCGGCGTCCTCCTCGGTGTCGCTGGTGCCGCCGCTCCTGTCGGCCGCGGCTTCCTCGCCGGCCGGGGCCGCGGTGTCCCTCGCCCCGGTCCGCACGGCCACGCAGTCCGCGGGTGCGGTGCGGCAGACGGCCGCGACCGTCGCCCCCGTGCGCGTGACGGACCGCAGCAGGTCCCAGGCCTCGGCGCGCTCGGTGTCCGAGAGCTTCAGGTCGACGTCGTCGACACCGAGCAGCCCGGGCCGGCCGAGGAGGGCCAGGGCGATGGACAGGCGCAGCTCCTGGAGCCGCTCCAGGTCGCGGACGGCCGTCCGGGAGCCCTTGGGCAGCGTTTCGAGGTCGAGTCCGGCGGCGGCCAGCGCCGCGTCGACGCGCAGCCGCGCCTCGTGCGCGCGCTGGGGGCGGGGGCGCAGCAGCTCGCGCAGGGAGTCGCCGAACCGGCTCTGGAGCAGCGCCCGTTCGCGCAGGTGCTCGCCGACGGTCAGGGCCGGTTCCAGGTCGGTCACCCCGGCCGCGTTGGCCACCGCGCTGATCCTGCGCAGCGCGGCCATGCGCCGCGGGAGGGCGAGCCCGCCGACGGCAGCCGTGCCCTCGGTGGGCTTCATCCGCCCGGTGAGCGCGAGCAGCAGGCTCGTGCGGCCGGAGCCGGACGGTCCCTCGATCGCGATGAGCGAGCCGGGTTCCGCGTCGAAGGTGAGGCCGCGGAAGGCCCACCCCCGCGGTCCCTTGAGTCCGAGGCCCTCGGCCGTGACGTCCACGCCGTCCACAAGCCCCCCTGCCTGATCGCCGTTTTTGAACTGACTGGTCAGTGCAAAAATACGCCTGAACCTTCGATCGAAGCAAAACCCCAGGTCAGAACGGATTGTCAGTGGCATACCTCACGATGGGCACATACGGCGCACCCGTGTGAGGGCGTGCCGTCACCCAGACGACAGGAGGTTCGTCATGGCCAACCCGTCCGCCGCCGCCCGCCGGCGCCGCGCCACCGGCCCTGCCCCCTCACCGACCGGCCCGGCGAGCGACGTGCACCCCGTGCTCCGCCGGACCACGGCTCCACCCGCCGCCCTCGACCTGCTCGCCCAGGCCCGCGCGGGACTGGAGGAGACCGCCGTCCTGGAAACTCCGAACGAGCGCTATGCGACGGCTCACCTCGCCGCCCTGCGCACCGCCGCCGCCGTGCTCGCCGCCCGGGGCCGCCCCGAGACCAACCCGCGCCGCCGCGCGCGGATCCGCAGCGCCTGGGAGGTACTGCCCGAGATCGCCCCCGAACTGACCGAGTGGAGCGCGCTGTTCGCCTCCGGCGCCGCCCGCCGCGCCCGCGCCGAGGCCGGCATCCAGGGCGCGGCCGGACAGCGCGACGCCGACGACCTGATACGCGACGTCGCGATGTTCCTGCGCATCGTGGAGCGGATGCTCGTCCTCCAGCCGGTCCTGCCGCAGCCTCGCAGGGATGCCGGGGAGCCACCCGGCCCGAGCACCCGGGGAGGCCTTCCGGACGCGGGCTGACCCACGGCCCGGGGCGAGCCGGGGGCGAGCGCCCGCGGCGGCGGTCGGAGGGGCGGTCGAAGGGGACGACCGCAGCGGCGTCCGCCGTGCGAGACGCACCGCGACCTGCGCGGCCGTGGGTGACCGGCGGGGCATCCGAGGCAATAGGGTGGAGGTTGCCTGAAGCGTTCCGCCCTGCCGAGGAGTCAACTGCCGTGTCGGACCCGATGCGCCCGCCCGTCTCCCATCACCACCCGCAACGGGCGTCGCTGCGCTCCGACACCCCTCGCCCTCGCGCCTCCCTCCGTACGGCCGTGGTCTGGGAGGTCCTCCAGGACGCCCTCGACCGCCGGGTCAAGGCCACGGGACGGGACTGCCTGGACGTCCTCGACACCGGAGGCGGCAGCGGCAACTTCGCCGTGCCGCTCGCCCGCCTCGGCCACCGCGTGACCGTCGTCGACCCCAGCCCGAACGCGCTGTTCGCGCTGGAACGCCGGGCCGCCGAGGCCGACGTCGCCGACCGGGTCCGGGGCGTCCAGGGTGACGCACACGGCCTGTTCGACGTGGTCGAGCGCGGCGGCTACGACGCCGTGCTGTGCCACGGCGTCCTGGAGTACGTCGACGACCCGGCCGAGGGCGTGCGCAACGCCGTCGCCGCCCTGCGCGCGGAGGGCGTCCTCAGCCTGCTCGCCGCCGGCCTCGGCGGCGCCGTGCTCGCCCGCGCCCTCGCCGGCCACTTCACGGAGGCCCGGCAGGCGCTCCAGGACCCCGACGGCCGCTGGGGCACCGGCGATCCGATGCCGCGCCGCTTCACCGCCGAGCAGCTCACCGCGCTCGTCGAGGGCGCGGGCCTGGCCGTCGGCGCCGTGCACGGCGTGCGGGTCTTCGCCGACCTCGTCCCCGGTGTCCTGGTGGACACCGAGCCCGGCGCCCTCGACGCCCTCCTCAAGCTGGAGGCCGCCGCAGCGGAGTTGCCCGCGTTCCACTCCGTGGCCACCCAACTGCATGTGCTCGGTGAGACACCGGGTGCCGCAGGGGCCTGAGTCCACGGCCGGGACCCGCCGCTGATCAGGGCATCGACGGCGGATGGAGTACGACACAAGACCCCCGATCGTGGGGTTTGCGCCGTATGATCGAGGTACACCGCCCGGCATGACGGGCCGGTCGCAGGGGCATGGAAGCCTCAGCGAGCCGGGACGGCCATGGCGGAATCCGGTTGGCCAATTGGCGTAGAGGGGCGGGTTTCACGGGGGCGATTCCCTGCCTATCCTGAAGGGACCCCCCGGGTCGCCCCGGCGACTGCACGATGAGGAGGACTCCGTGCCGCTCTCGGAGCACGAGCAGCGCATGCTCGAGCAGATGGAGCGAGCGCTGTACGCCGAAGATCCCAAGTTCGCGTCGGCGCTTGAGGGAAGCGGTCTGCGTACGTACACCCGGCGTCGGGTCTACCAGGCGGTCGCAGGCTTCCTCGTGGGTATCGCGCTCCTCATGGCCGGAATGGTCGCGCAGCTGATCTGGGTCAGCGTGGTGGGTTTCCTCGTCATGCTGGGCTGCGCCGTACTCGCCGTGACCGGCTGGCGCAAGGCGCCGAAGCCGGGTGAGCAGCCCGCGGGCACCGCTCGCCGGCAGCCGCGTCCCAAGCGCTCCATGATGGACCGGATCGAAGAGCGCTGGCAGCGCCGCCGGGACGAGCAGGGCCGCTAGCGCCGCGCGGCGGATTCCGCCGGCACCGACAGACAACGTGCGAGGGGCGACCACCCGAGGTGGTCGCCCCTCACACGTTGTTGCGCCTCCTGGGCCGGTGGCGGCTCAGCTCTGCTGCTCCGACGGCCGGCGCAGGCTCGGCCGGACCGCCGTCACCCGGGCCCGCAGCGCCGACCAGCGGGCCGAGACCGCCCACAGCGCCCGCACCGACGAGCGGGGCAGGAACAGCGCCCGCAGCCGCGCACCCGTACCGACCGCGCCGCGCAGCCCCTCGATCACCCGGCGCACATCCTCCGCGGCTCCCGCCGCCGGGCGTGGCCGCGGCGCGTACAGCACCTGCTCCACGGCGTCCGCGACCCGGTGCACCGCCGCACCGGCCGCCGCGTCCAGCGCGCCGAGCCGGACGATCCGGTCGGCCGCTCTGCGCGCGGTCAGCGACTCGTCCGGTGTGATGCCGTGGTCCCAGGCGCTGTCCGTGAGCTCCTGCCAGGCCGCCAGGGTGTGCCGCGCCGCGCCCTCCTCGGTGCGGGCATGCGCCCCGAGCCGCACCGAGCGCACCCGCGCCCGCCACAGCAGCGGCGACAGCGGAACGGCCAGCACCACCAGCGCGGCCAACCCGATCAGCACGGCCCACCACGGGCCCGCGCCGCCGCCACCGCTCCCCGGCGCCGCCACGGCCGACGCGGTGTCGCAGCCCTGGATCTTGACCAGCGCCGCCGAGCAGCTCTCGCTCGGCGAGGCCGCCGTCGACGGCGCCGCGGACGAGTGGTGCGAGGGCAGGCCCTGGTCCGGGAGCGAGGTGCCGGGCGTGTCCGACACCGTGTACGACGGCGTGGTGCCCCGGGTCGGGGTCGGCTCGAAGCGGGTCCAGCCCACGCCCTCGAAGTACAACTCCGGCCAGGCGTGCGCGTCCCTCTGGCTCACCGTGACCGTGCCGTCGGTCTGCGGGGTGCCCGGGGCGAAGCCCACCGCGACCCGGGCCGGGATGCCGAGGGTGCGGGCCATCGCCGCCATGGCGAAGGAGAAGTGGACGCAGAAACCCTGCTTCTTCTTCAGGAAGTTGGCGATGGCGTTCGGCCCGCGGCCGACCTCCACCTGGGTGTCGTACTGGAAGCCGCCCGTGAGCGCGAAGTAGTCCTGGAGCTTGACCGCTTCCTCGTAGTGGTTGCGGGCGCCCGCGGTGATCTGCTTCGCCGTCTGCGCCACCACCTTCGGCAGCGCGGCCGGCACCTGCGTGTACTGGCGCTTCAGGACCGACGGCGGCTCCGGCGCGGCGGCCAGCTGCTCGGCCGTCGGCTGCACGTCAAGGCTGGTCACCTGGTAGGTTTCGCCGCGGGTGTTCTGGCCGTGGTCACCGACGAGGGTCATGCCGACCGGCTCGTAGCGCCAGCGGCCGGCGATCTTCACCGCGCTCGGCGGGTACGGCATCGGCAGCCAGTCCTGGGCGTACCAGTCCGCCGCCGAGATCGTCGTCGTCACCGCGCCCCGCTTGACGTCCGGGCTCAGGCCGATGGGCGTGGGGAAGGTGTCCGGCACGCCGACGATGTGCCGCTGGGCCGGTTTCCAGGTGGTGCCGTCGAAGTCGTCCAGGGAGACGATCCGCAGGTACAGGTCCGAGACGTCGTTCGTGCTGGTCTTCACGGACAGCACCTGACGGTCGTCGTTCGTGTTCAGACTGTCGCGCAGCGACACCAGCGGGTTGACCGCCGAGATGGTGCCGCCGTCGCCGTTGCCCGCACCCACCCCGGTGCCGGCGGCGCCCAGCAGGCCGCCGCTCATCGCGGGCAGGGTGAGCGGCACCAGCAGGGCCACGCCGAGCGCGAGCGCGCCGATCCGGCGTCCGCTGCGCACCGGGGCCACCGCGCCGCCCTCCGGGGCACCGGGGGAGCGGGGCCCGCCGCCGAAGACCCGGCCCCACTGCGCCAGCCGGTCGCGGCCCTCGGCGAGCAGCAGCATCAGATAGCCGGCCGCCGCCACCAGGAACCACAGCCAGTCGGCGCCGCCGCCGGACAGCCCGGCGGCCACCGAGTACAGCGCGAGCAGTGGCAGCCCGGCCGGGGCCGCGCTGCGGAAGGTCACCGCGAGGGTGTCCACCAGCAGGCCGACGATCAGGACGCCGCCGATCAGCATCAGCTTGATGCCGTCGGTGAGCGGCGCCGGTATCGCGTACTCGCTGACGTCGGTGGAGCCCTGCTGGAGCAGGTCGGCCAGATAGCGGAAGGTGCCCGGGCCCGGGATCAGCCCGATGAACGCGTGCCGGCGCGCGAAGACCAGGGTCAGCATGAGCAGGGTGACCAGCACCTGCGCGGCCACGGTCAGCGGCCGGCCGAGCGGCACCCGGCGGGCCGCCGCGCCGACTCCGGTCTGCACGGCCACCAGCGGGATCAGCTGGATCAGCCAGGTCGGCGCGGCCACCAGCGGCAGCAGCGCGCAGGAGGCCATCAGCGTGGCCGCGGCGGCGCACAGCGCCAGTCGTGCCCGCCCGCTCATCCCGAAGCCTCCCCGCGCACCGGGGCCGGCCCGGGCCATTCCCTCACGCCTCCGCCTCCCCGCGCACCGGCGCCCGACCGGAACGTTCGCTCATGCCCCCGCCCTCGGCTCACCACGGCCGCACCGCGCCGCCCGCTCATGCCCCCGTCTCCCCGCTCACGGCGGCCAGCCCGGACCGCACCCGGTCCGCCTGCTGCCACAACGCGTTCAGCGGGGCTCCGCGCGGCACGCTCAACACGGTCCAGCCCGCCTCACGCAGTACGCGCAGCCGCTCCTCGTGCCGGTCGCCCGGCCGGGGCACGTCGGTCGCCTCGCGCACCCAGGTGTCCGGGTCGAGCACGAAGGCGACGGCGCCGCCGGCACGCCGGCTCATCTTGGCGACGGTCGCGGCCTGTTCCTCGTCCAGGTCGCCCAGGAAGGCCACCAGCAGCCCCTCGTTGCCGCCGCGCAGCACGGCGTACGACCGGGACAGGCCCGTGCCGTCGGAGTGGTCGATCACCGCGAGGGTGTCCATCATCAGCCCGGCCGCGTCGGCGGTCTCCGGGCCGCTGCCCGAGAAACCGTCGCCGCCCTCGCCGGGCACCGCGCTGCCCGTGTCGGTCAGCAGCCGTACCGAGAAGCCCCGTTCGAGCATGTGCACCAGCACCGAGGCGGCGCCGGAGACGGCCCACTCGAAGGCCGAGTCGGGGCCCGCGCCCTCGTAGGCACCGCCCCGGGTGTCCAGCAGGACGGTGCAGCGGGAACGCCGGGGCTGTTCCTCGCGGCGGACCATCAGCTCGCCGTAGCGCGCGGTGGAGCGCCAGTGCACCCGGCGCAGGTCGTCGCCGTAGCGGTAGCCGCGCGGGATCACGTCGTCCTCGCCCGCGAGGGCCAGCGAGCGCTGCCGTCCGTCGCCGTAGCCCTTGGCCTCGCCGCTGAAGCGGACCGGGGGGAGCGGCTCCACGCGCGGGATGACCGTGAGCGTGTCGAACGCCGAGAAGGAGCGGGTCAGTTCGCACATCCCGAAGGGGTCGGTGAGCCGCAGCTGGAGCGGGCCCAGCGGGTAGCGGCCGCGCAGGTCGGAGCGGACCCGGTAGGAGACCTCGCGGCGGCCGCCCGGCTCCACGCGGTCCAGCACGAACCGGGGGCGCGGCCCGAGGACGTAGGGCACCCGGTCCTGGAGCATCAGCAGGCCGGTGGGCAGCCGGGAGACGTTGTCCATCCGCAGGTGCACCCGGGCCTCGCCGGCGGCCGGCACGCGCGCGGGGGCGAGCCGGCGGGTGGCGGCCACCCGGTAGCGCGTGCGGTAGAGCACGGTCGCGCAGAGCAGGGGCAGCACGGCCAGCAGCAGGCCGACCCGCAGCAGGTCGCGCTGGCCGAGGACGTACGCGCAGATCGCGGCGGCGATCCCGGCGGCCAGGAAGGAGCGGCCGCGGGTCGTCAGACCCGAAAGGGCCGTACGGACGCCGCCCGTCTCGCTCTGGTCGGCCGCCGCCTGCCCGGTCCCCCCGGCGCTCATCACAGGCTCCGCGGGGGCTGCTGGGGGTACGCCGGGACGGTGCGGCCGAGGCCGCCGAAGCCGCTCTGCCCGCCCTGCGCCGCGGGCACCGGGGTGTGCTGGAGGATCTCGTGCACGACCTGCTCGGCCGTACGGCGGTTGAGCTGGGCCTGGGCGGTGGGCAGCAGGCGGTGGGCGAGGACGGCGACGGCGAGCGCCTGGATGTCGTCCGGCAGCGCGAACTCCCGCCCGGCCAGGGCCGCGGTCGCCTTCGCCGCGCGCAGCAGATGCAGCGTCGCGCGCGGGGAGGCGCCGAGTCTGAGGTCGGGGTGCGTGCGCGTGGCGGCGACCAGTTCCACCGCGTAGCGCCGGACCGGCTCGGAGACGTGGACCCCGCGCACCGCCTCGACCAGCTTCACGATCTCGTGCGCGTGCGCCACCGGCTGGAGGTCCTCCAAGGGGCTCACGCCGCCGTGGACATCGAGCATCTGCAACTCGGCCTCCACGCTCGGGTAACCGACGGAGACGCGGGCCATGAAGCGGTCGCGCTGGGCCTCGGGCAGCGGATAGGTGCCCTCCATCTCGACCGGGTTCTGGGTGGCCACCACCATGAAGGGGCTGGGCAGTTCGTAGGTCTGCCCGTCGATGGTGACCTGGCGCTCCTCCATGGACTCCAGCAGCGCGGACTGGGTCTTGGGCGAGGCGCGGTTGATCTCGTCGCCGATCACGATCTGCGCGAAGATGGCGCCCGGCTTGAACTCGAAGTCCCGGCGCTGCTGGTCCCAGATGGAGACACCCGTGATGTCCGAGGGCAGCAGGTCGGGCGTGAACTGGATGCGCCGCACCGAGCAGTCGATGGACCGCGCGAGCGCCTTGGCGAGCATCGTCTTGCCCACTCCGGGGACGTCCTCGATCAGCAGATGACCCTCGGCGAGCAGCACGGTCAGCGCGAGCTGTACGACCTCGGGCTTGCCCTCGATCACGCCCTCCACCGAATCCCGCACCCGCTCCACCGTGGCGGTCAGATCAGTGAGGCTCGCTCGATCGTCATAGGTCGTCACCCGGCCCTCCTCGGCCCGTCTGTCCGGGCCGACGCTCTGTGACGCGTAACCGGCCCACCCCGAAACACGGACACCACGCGGGAACAGTTCCGCGTGACGTCACCCCCCGCATTCTTGCTGCCGTTACCGATTCGTGTCACTCGCCTGTGGACAACTGCCCGCACGATGTCGGTGTTACGGCCTTTTCGACCCTGTTTTCGATACAGGGACGGCGCGGAAGGCGCCGGGTTTCCGGGGCGGCCGGCCGGTCGGTGCGCTCAGGCCGGGTCGACCTCGCGCAGCAGGCCCGTGCGCACGTCGAACACGAAGCCGCGCACGTTGTCGGTGTGCAGCAGGAACGGCGAGGTGCGCACGCGCTGCATGGACTGGCGCACGTCCTGGTCGACGTCGCGGAAGGCCTCCACAGCCCAGGCGGGGCGCTGGCCGACCTCCATCTCCAGGTCGTGCCGGAAGTCCTCGGTGAGGGACTCCATGCCGCAGCCCGTGTGGTGGATCAGCACGATGCTACGGGTGCCGAGCGCGCGCTGGCTGATGGTCAGGGAGCGGATCACGTCGTCGGTGACGACCCCGCCGGCGTTGCGGATCGTATGGCAGTCGCCGAGCTGGAGGCCGAGAGCCTTGTGCAGGTCGAGGCGCGCGTCCATACAGGCCACGATCGCCACCTGGAGCACGGGGCGTGCGTCCATGCCCGGGTCGGCGAACTCGGCCGCGTACCGCTGGTTGGCCTCCACCAGACGGTCGGTCACAGTGCCGCCGTCGGTTATGGCGCCTTCGGATCCAGTGGGAACTGCTGCGGAAGTCGTCATAGTCATGACGTTACTGGTCACCTGCGGTACCGGCCCGCTGTGAGAGCGGACAAAGAACGCCATGGTGGCTTGTTGTGAGCTAACCCACACGGACGGCAAAACCTCGCCGAACGGGTGAATCATTTCGTATTGCAGCTTCCGCCACGATGCGGTACGCGACGCGCAGGCCGGTTGATTGACCGCGAGACAGGGTGGACTAAAGTGACGCGAAGCGGGAGGCGCGGCTCTCCCTGCTGGTGAAACCCCTGGAGACCCCGGAGAACACCCGGACCGTCTCCCCACGTGCGCGGCGCGTACGTACGGCTCGGCCTCCTCCCGCTCCCGGCCGGCCGACGCTTCCGGCGCCGGCAGGCCTCCCCTACACGAGCTGGCGGGGACCCGGCGGTGCGTACGGCCTCGCCGGAAGATGAGAGGCCCCCTTGAGCCAGAGTCGACACGTCCCGGTGATGCTCCAGCGGTGCCTGGACCTGCTGGCCCCCGCCCTGGAGCGGCCGGGAGCGGTGGTCGTCGACTGCACCCTCGGCCTCGGCGGGCACAGCGAGGCGCTGCTGACCCGGTTCCCCGAGGCCCGGCTGATCGGCCTCGACCGGGACAAGGAGGCGCTGCGGCTGTCCGGCGAGCGCCTCGCGCCCTTCGGCGAGCGCGCCACCCTCGTGCACGCCGTCTACGACGAGCTGCCCGACGTGCTGCGCCGGCTCGGCATCGCGCGCGTGCAGGGCATCCTGTTCGACCTCGGGGTCTCCTCGATGCAGCTGGACGAGGCCGACCGCGGCTTCGCCTACGCCCAGGACGCGCCCCTGGACATGCGCATGGACCAGACGACCGGCGTCAGCGCCGCCGAGGTCCTCAACACCTACCCGGCGGGCGAACTCGTGCGCATCCTGCGCGCGTACGGCGAGGAGAAGCAGGCCAAGCGGATCGTGTCCGCGATCGTGCGCGAGCGCGAGAAGGAGCCGTTCAGCAACAGCGCCCGGCTCGTGGAGCTGATCCGGGACGCCCTGCCGCAGGCGGCCAAGCGCACCGGCGGCAACCCGGCGAAGCGCACCTTCCAGGCGCTGCGCATCGAGGTCAACGGCGAACTGTCCGTCCTGGAGCGGGCGATCCCGGCCGCGGTGAAGGCCCTCGACGTCGGCGGACGCATCGCCGTGCTGTCGTACCAGTCGCTGGAGGACCGGCTGGTGAAGCAGGTGTTCGCGGCCGGTGCCGCGTCCACCGCGCCGCCCGGGCTGCCGGTCGTGCCCGAGCGGTACCAGCCGCGGCTCAAGCTGCTCACCCGCGGTGCCGAACTTCCCACCGAGGAAGAGGTCGCCGAGAACCGCCGGGCCGCCCCGGCCAGGCTGCGCGGCGCCGAGCGCATCAGGGAGGACGCCGAGTGAGCGAGACGGGCCGGTCGGACTTCCGGACTCACCAGGGGAGTCGGTTGGATTCCCGTACCCACCAGGGAAGCCGGTCGGATTCCCGCACCCACCGGGGGAGCAGTGAGTAGGAAACCCGAACTGAGGGGGCGGGCCGCGCGGCTTGCCCGGCTCATCCCGGCCGGCCGCGCACGCGCGGCCCGCACCCCGTTCGTCCTCCTCGTCGTGCTGCTCCTCGGCGGCGGCCTCATCGGGCTGCTGGTGCTGAACTCCGCCCTCAGCGAAGGCTCGTTCAAACTCGCCGACCTGCAGAAGCGGACGAAGAGCCTCACCGACGAGGAGCAGGCTCTCCAGCGGGACATCGACGACTACTCCTCGCCCGACGCCCTCCAGCGCCGCGCCCGCGAACTCGGCATGGTCCCCGGCGGCGACCCGGCCTTCCTCGGCCCCGACGGCAGGGTCAAGGGCGTCCCCGGCGCCGCCCCCGGGTCCGCCGCCCTCACCGACCCGGTGGCGCCCGAGGCCATGACCCCGGCCGTCGCCCGCTCGGCGTCCCCCTCCGCGTCGCTCCCGGCTCCGGCCCCCTCCGCCGCGGCCCCGCAGGCAGGCCCCCAGGCCGCCCCCGCGGACCCGGAGGCGGCCGTACCACCGCCCCCCACCCCCCAGCCCGCCTCCACCCCGACCCCCGGCAGGTGACGGAAGTGTCCGACAGGCAACCGCCGCGCCGTCGTGTGCCCGGGCCGGCCAGGCCGGTACGGCCCGGGAGTGCCGTGCGGCGGCCGGCCGGGCCCGGTGCCCGGCCGGCCCGCCGCCCCGGCGGCGCGCGGCCACTCGTCCAGCAAAAGCTCCGGCTCGGCAGCCCGCGGCCCCGGCTGCGCCTGGTCAGCCTCACCCTGACCCTGGTGCTGACCGCCTTCGTCGTACGGCTGTTCCAGGTCCAGGCCGTCGACGCGAGCGAGTACGCCGCCCGCGCCGACCAGAACCGTTACGTCGTGCACACCCTGACCGCCGAGCGCGGCGGGATCACCGACCGCAACGGTGTCGCCCTGGCCGTCAGTGAGGACGCCTACGACATCACGGCCGACCCGACGATGTTCAGCGCCAGGCAGCTGAAGATCGACGACGGTCCGGAGCAGGCCGCCGCGCTGCTCGCGCCGATCCTCGGGCAGGACCAGGCCACGCTCGTGCAGAAGCTGCGGCCCGCGAACAAGAACTCCCGCTACACCCGGCTCGCCACCCGCCAGACGCCGCAGGTCTGGAAGCAGATCAAGGACCTGCGCAGCGCGCTCACCGCGAAGGCGCAGACGGACAAGCACACCGTCAACGTGCTCGCCGGTGTCTTCGCCGACCCCAGCAGTCAGCGCGTGTACCCCAACGGCGACCTCGCCGCCGGGATACTGGGCTGGGTCAACGCCGACGGCCGGGGCGCCGGCGGCATCGAGCAGGAGCTGAACAAGGAGCTGTCGGGCAAGGACGGCGAGATCCGGTACGCCCAGTCCGGCGGGCGCGAGGTGCCCACGGCGGGATCGACGCAGACCCCGGCCGTGTCCGGCGCCGACGTCGAGCTGACCATCGACCGCGACATCCAGTGGGCCGCGCAGAACGCCATCACCCAGCAGGTGAAGAAGTCCCGGGCGGACCGCGGGTACGTGGTCGTCCAGGACACCCGGACCGGGCAGATCCTGGCGATGGCCAACTCGCCCGGCTTCGACCCCAACGACCTGTCCAAGGCGGACGCCGCCGCCATGGGCAACGCGGCCCTCCAGGACGCCTACGAACCCGGCTCCACCGCCAAGGTGATGTCCATGGCGGCCGTGCTGGAGGAGAACGCGGCCACCCCGCTCACCCACGTCGTCGTACCCAACCGGCTGCACCGCGGCGACCGGCTCTTCTCCGACGACGTCGACCACGACACCTGGTACCTCACGCTGAACGGCGTCCTCGCCAAGTCCAGCAACATCGGCACCATCCTCGCCACCGGCCAGCTCGGCAGGACACAGGCCGACGCCGACAAGGTCCTCTACTCGTACCTGCGCAAGTTCGGCATCGGCAGCTACAGCGGACTCGGCTTCCCCGGCGAGACCCCGGGCATCCTCGCGCCGTACCAGAAGTGGTCCACTTCGCAGCAGTACACGATCCCTTTCGGCCAGGGCTTCTCCATCAACGCGGTGCAGGCCGCCTCGGTGTACTCGACCATCGCCAACGGCGGGGTCCGCGTCGAGCCGACCCTGGTGCGCGGTTCCAAGGGCGCCGACGGGCGCTTCACTCCCGCGGCCAAGCCCAAGGAGACCCGGGTCGTCAGCGAGAAGACGGCCCGGACGGTCGCCCAGATGCTGGAGTCCGTCGTGGACGACGAGCAGGGCACCGGCATCAAGGCCCGCATCCCGGGCTACAACGTCGCGGGCAAGACCGGTACGGCCAACCGTGTGGATCCGGCCACCGGCAAGTACCACGGCTACACGTCGTCGTTCGCCGGCTTCGCACCCGCGGACAACCCCCGCATCACCGTCTACTGCGCCATCCAGAACGCCACCTCCGGCAGCTACTACGGCGGCCAGATCTGTGGCCCCATCTACAAGCAGGTGATGGAGTTCGCCCTCAAGACCCTCCAGGTCCCGCCGACCGGAGCGCCGGCCGCCAACCTGCCCGTCGCCTACAAGCCCTGATCAGCACACCGGACCACCAGGAACGAAACCCGTGACAACGATCACCCCGGAACCCGGGAACCGCGGCGCCCCCCGCCCCTCGCTTCGCTCCGGAGCGGGTGCGCCCGGTACGCTCACCGCCGTGCCACACGCTGATCAGTCCCAAACCACCCAGAAGGGCGCTTCCGTGACATATCCGGGACCGCCGCGACCGGTCCAGGTCTCCGCCACACCCCTCGCGGAGCTGGCCGATCAGCTGGGTGCCGCCGCTCCGGACAGCTCCGCCGAGATCACGGGGATCACCCACGACTCGCGCGCCGTCCGCCCCGGCGACCTGTACGCCGCCCTCCCGGGGGCCCGCCTGCACGGCGCCGACTTCGTCACCCAGGCCGCCGGCCTCGGCGCGGCCGCCGTGCTCACCGACCCGGACGGCGCCGAGCGCGCCACGGCGACCGGGCTGCCGGTCCTCGTCGTGGCCGACCCGCGCGCGCGGATGGGCGAACTGGCGGCGACGATCTACGGCCACCCGGGCCGCGACCTGCTCCAGGTCGGCATCACCGGCACCTCCGGCAAGACCACCACGGCCTACCTCGTCGAGGGCGGCCTGCGCATCGCGAAGGCCACCGGCCTCGTCGGCACGGTCGAGATGCGCATCGGTGACGAGCGCATCAAGTCCGAGCGCACCACCCCCGAAGCCACCGACCTCCAGGCACTGTTCGCCGTCATGCGCGAACGCGGCGTCGAGGCGGTCGCCATGGAGGTCTCCAGCCACGCCCTGGTCCTCGGCCGGGTCGACGGCTGCGTCTTCGACGTCGCCGTGTTCACCAACCTCAGCCCGGAACACATGGAGTTCCACTCCGACATGGAGGACTACTTCCGGGCCAAGGCGCAGCTGTTCACGCCGGAACGCAGCAGACTCGGTGTGATCAACGCCGACGACGAGTACGGCCGCCGGCTGGCGAAGGAGGCCACCGTCCCGGTCGTGACCTTCTCCGCCGAGGGCCACCCCGACGCCGACTGGCGCGCCGAGGACGTCCAGGTCGGCCCTATGGACTCGACGTTCACCGTCGTCGGTCCGAACGGCGAACGCGTCCACGCCCGCTCGCCCATCGCCGGCCCCTTCAACGTGGCGAACACCCTCGCCGCCGTCGTGTCCCTCGCCGCCGCCGGTCTCGACCCGCAGACCGCCGCCGACGGCATCGCCGCCGTACCGGGCGTCCCCGGCCGCCTGGAGCGCGTGGACGCCGGGCAGCCCTACCTCGCGGTCGTCGACTACGCCCACAAGACCGACGCGGTCGAGTCCGTACTCAAGGCGCTGCGCAAGGTCACCAAGGGCCGCCTGCACGTCGTCCTCGGCTGCGGCGGCGACCGCGACCGGACCAAGCGCGGCCCGATGGGCGCCGCCGCGGCCCGGCTCTCCGACACCGCCGTACTGACCTCCGACAATCCCCGCTCCGAGGACCCGCTCGCGATCCTCGCGGCCATGCTCCAGGGCGCGGCCGCCGTGCCCGCGCACGAGCGCGGCGAGGTGCTCCTCTTCGAGGACCGGGCCGCCGCGATCGCCGCCGCCGTGGGCCGCGCCGCGCCCGGCGACACCGTGCTGGTCGCGGGCAAGGGCCACGAGCAGGGCCAGGACATCGCCGGCGTGGTCCGTCCCTTCGACGACCGCCAGGTGCTCCGCGAAGCCATCCAGAAGACCCAGGGATGAAAATCCAGAAGACCCAGGGGATGAACTTGTGATCGCCCTCTCCCTCGCCGAGATCGCAGCAGTCGTCGGCGGGCAGACGCACGACATACCGGATCCGTCCGTCCAGGTCACGGGCCCGGTGGTCCGGGACTCCCGCGAGGTGGTGCCCGGCAGCCTGTTCGCCGCCTTCGTCGGCGAGCGCGTGGACGGCCACGACTTCGCACCGCAGGTGATCGAGGCGGGCGCGGTCGCCGTACTGGCGTCGCGCCCCGTCGGCCTGCCCGCGATCGTGGTCGAGGACGTGCAGACCGCCCTCGGCGCCCTCGCCCGGCACGTCGTACGCCGGCTCGGCGCGACCCTCGTCGCCCTGACCGGCTCGGCCGGCAAGACCAGCACCAAGGACCTGATCGCGCAGGTGCTCCGGCACAAGGCGCCGACCGTGTTCACGCCCGGCTCGCTCAACAACGAGATCGGGCTGCCGCTGACCGCCCTGTCGGCCACCGAGGAGACGCAGTTCCTCGTGCTGGAGATGGGTGCCCGCGGCCTCGGGCACATCCGCTACCTCGCCGGCCTCACCCCGCCGAAGATCGGCCTGGTCCTGAACGTCGGCACCGCCCACATCGGCGAGTTCGGCGGGCGCGAGCAGATCGCCGAGGCCAAGGGCGAACTCGTCGAGGGCCTGCCCCCGGCCGAGGACGGCGGCGCCGCGATCCTCAACGCCGACGACCCGCTGGTCCGCGCCATGGCCTCCCGTACCAAGGCGAAGGTGGTCCTTTTCGGAGAGTCGGCCGAAGCGGACGTACGCGCCGAGAACGTGCGACTCACGGACAGCGGACAGCCCTCGTTCAGGCTTCACACACCCTCCGGTGCAAGCGATGTGACCATGCGCCTGTACGGTGAGCACCACGTGTCGAACGCGCTCGCCGCGGCCGCCGTCGCCCATGAGCTGGGCATGTCCGCAGCTGAGATCGCCACCGCGCTCTCCGAGGCGGGCACCCTCTCCCGCTGGCGCATGGAGGTCACCGAGCGCCCGGACGGCGTGACCATCGTCAACGACGCCTACAACGCCAACCCCGAGTCCATGCGGGCCGCCCTGAGGGCGCTCGCGGCCATGGGCAAGGGACGGCGGACGTGGGCGGTGCTCGGCAAGATGGCCGAGCTGGGGGACGAGGCGCTCGCCGAGCACGACGCCGTCGGACGGCTCGCCGTCCGGCTCAACGTCAGCAAGCTCGTCGCCGTCGGGGGGATTGAGGCCTCCTGGCTGCAACTGGGCGCATATAACGAGGGTTCGTGGGGTGAGGAGTCGGTGCACGTGTCCGACGCACAGGCGGCGATCGACCTGTTGCGCAGCGAGTTGCGCCCGGGCGACGTCGTGCTCGTGAAGGCGTCCCGTTCGGTGGGGCTGGAGAGCGTTGCCCAGGCGCTGTCCGAGGCCGGTGCCGAGGGTGAGGTCGCCGCCCGATGATGAAGCAGATCCTGTTCTCAGGAGTCATTGGTCTGTTCCTGACGCTGATCGGCACCCCGCTGCTGATCAAGCTCCTCGCGCGCAAGGGGTACGGCCAGTACATCCGTGACGACGGACCGCGCGAGCACGCCAGCAAGCGCGGTACGCCGACCATGGGCGGTATCGCGTTCATCCTGGCGACGATCGCCGCGTACTTCCTGAGCAAGCTCATCACCGGTTACCCGCCCACCTACTCCGGCCTGCTGGTGCTCGGCCTGATGTCCGGCATGGGCCTGGTCGGCTTCCTCGACGACTACATCAAGATCGTCAAGCGGCGTTCGCTGGGTCTGCGGGCCAAGGCGAAGATGGCCGGCCAGCTGATCGTCGGCATCTCCTTCGCGGTGCTCTCACTGCAGTTCGCCGACGCGCGCGGCAACACCCCGGCCTCCACCAAGCTCTCCTTCATCGCGGACTTCGGCTGGACGATCGGCCCGGTGCTGTTCGTCGTCTGGGCGCTGTTCATGATCCTCGCGATGTCGAACGGCGTGAACCTCACCGACGGTCTGGACGGCCTCGCCACCGGCGCCTCCGTGCTCGTCTTCGGCGCCTACACCTTCATCGGGGTCTGGCAGTTCCAGGAGTCCTGCGCCAACACGCAGACCCTGACCAACCCGGCCGCCTGCTACGAGGTCCGCGACCCGCTCGACCTCGCGGTGATCGCCTCCGCTCTGATGGGCGCCTGCCTGGGCTTCCTGTGGTGGAACACCTCGCCGGCGAAGATCTTCATGGGCGACACCGGCTCGCTCGCCCTCGGCGGTGTCCTGACCGGTCTGGCCATCCTCTCCCGCACGGAGCTGCTGGTGGCCATCATGGGCGGCCTGTTCGTCCTCATCACCATGTCGGTCGTCATCCAGGTCGGCTCCTTCCGGCTCACCGGCAAGCGCGTGTTCCGGATGGCGCCACTCCAGCACCACTTCGAACTCAAGGGCTGGTCCGAAGTCCTGGTGGTGGTCCGATTCTGGATCATCCAGGGCATCTGTGTGATCGTCGGACTGGGCCTCTTCTATGCGGGATGGGCAGCGGACAAGTGACCTCCACCTCGGAGCCCTTCGACTTCCAGGGCACCCACGTCACCGTCGCCGGACTCGGTGTGTCCGGCGTCCCGGCGGCCAAGGTGCTGCACGCGTGCGGGGCGATCGTCACGGTCGTCAACGACGGCGACGACGCACGCGCGCGTGAGCAGGCCGCCGAACTGGAGGCGCTCGGCATCACCGTGCGCCTCGGCGACGGGGCGACCCTGCCGGAGGGCACCGAGCTGATCGTCACCACGCCCGGCTGGAAGCCGGACAAGCCGCTGTTCCTGGCGGCCGAGCAGGCGGGGGTGCCCGTCTGGGGCGACGTCGAACTGGCCTGGCGCCTGCGCGGCCGGGACGGTAGAAAGGCAGCCCCCTGGCTGGCCGTCACGGGCACCAACGGCAAGACCACCACCGTCCGCATGCTCGCCTCCATCCTCACCGCGGCCGGCCTGCGCACGGCCGCCGTCGGCAACATCGGCGTCTCCCTGCTGGACGTCGTCCTCGGCGAGGAGACGTACGACGTCCTCGCCGTCGAGCTGTCCAGCTACCAGCTGCACTGGTCGCCCTCCCTGCGCGCCGATTCCGCCGTCGTGCTGAACCTCGCGCCCGACCACCTCGACTGGCACGGCTCCATGGAGGAGTACGCGCGCGACAAGGGCCGGATCTACGAGGGCAATCGGGTCGCCTGCGTCTACAACGTCGAGGACAGGGCCACCGAGGACCTGGTCCGCGAGGCCGATGTCGAGGAGGGCTGCCGGGCCGTCGGGTTCACCCTCGGCGCCCCCGCGCCCTCCCAACTCGGCGTCGTGGAGGGCCTCCTGGTCGACCGCGCCTTCGTCGAGAACCGGCAGAAGAACGCGCAGGAGCTGGCCGAGGTCGCCGACGTGAACCCGCCGGCCCCGCACAACATCGCCAACGCCCTTGCCGCGGCGGCCCTCGCGCGCGCCTTCGGGGTGCCCGCCTCCGCCGTCCGCGACGGTCTGCGCGCCTTCCGCCCCGACGCCCACCGCATCGAGCACGTCGCCGACCTCGACGGGGTCGCGTACGTGGACGACTCCAAGGCGACCAACACGCATGCCGCCGAAGCCTCGTTGGCGGCATATGAACCGATCGTATGGATTGCGGGCGGTCTGGCGAAGGGCGCGACCTTCGACGAGCTGGTCGCCAACTCCGCCAAGCGGCTGCGTGCCGTCGTCCTCATCGGCGCCGACCGTGCGCTGATCCGTGACGCCCTCGCGCGACACGCGCCGGAAGTACCCGTGGTCGACCTCGACCGGACCGACACTGGGGCGATGCTCCAGGCGGTGACGGAAGCGAAGCGGCTTGCCCGGCCCGGCGACACGGTGCTCCTTGCCCCGGCCTGCGCCTCCATGGACATGTTCACCAACTACAACCAGCGCGGTGACGCGTTCGCGGCAGCGGTCCGCGAACTCGGAGCCTGACCCCGGCGCCGCCCGCCGGGCGGATCTTGGGAGGGACGCGTGGGACGGCTGACGCTACAGGGGCCTGTGGAACGGCCGAGGTCCAGGGGAGGCGCCGATGCCCGGTAGCAGTACCGGCAGGCCGCCCGTGCAACGGGCGCCCCGCCGTCCCGCCGTCTCCCGGCCGGCGCGCGAGAACCCGTTCCAGCGGTTCTGCACACGCGCGCGCAAGGCCTGGGACCGCCCGCTGACCGCCTACTACCTGATCTTCGGCGGCAGTCTGCTGATCATCGTGCTCGGCCTGGTCATGGTCTACTCGGCCTCCCAGATCACCGCGCTCCAGCTGTCGCTGCCGGGGTCGTACTTCTTCCGCAAGCAGTTCCTCGCCGCGATCATCGGCGGCGTCCTGATGTTCGTGGCCTCCCGGATGCCGGTGAAGCTGCACCGGGCGTTGGCGTACCCGATCCTCGCCGGTGCCGTCTTCCTGATGGCCCTGGTGCAGGTGCCGGGGATAGGGATGGCGGTCAACGGCAACCAGAACTGGATCTCCCTGGGCGGCTCCTTCCAGATCCAGCCCAGCGAGTTCGGCAAGCTCGCCCTGGTGCTGTGGGGCGCCGACCTGATCGCGCGCAAACAGGACAAGAAGCTGCTGACCCAGTGGAAACACATGCTGGTGCCGCTGGTGCCGGTCACGTTCATGCTGCTCGGGCTGATCATGCTCGGCGGCGACATGGGTACGACGATCATCCTGACGGCGATCCTGTTCGGGCTGCTGTGGCTCGCGGGGGCGCCGACCCGGCTGTTCTCCGGTGTGCTGGGCGTCGCCGCCGTCCTCGCCATCATCGCCATCCAGACCAGCCCGCACCGCCTCGCCCGCCTCAAGTGCATCGCCGCCACCGACCCCGGCCCGAACGACATGTGCTGGCAGGGCGCGCACGGCATCTACGCCCTCGCCTCTGGCGGACTCTTCGGATCGGGCCTCGGCGCGAGTGTGGAAAAATGGGGCCAACTTCCGGAAGCGCACACCGACTTCATCTTCGCGGTCACCGGTGAGGAACTGGGCCTCGCGGGGACACTGTCGGTGCTCGCCCTGTTCGCGGCTCTAGGCTATGCGGGTATCCGCGTGGCCGGACGCACGGAGGACCCCTTCGTGAGGTACGCCGCGGGAGGCGTGACCACCTGGATCACCGCCCAGGCGGTGATCAACATGGGTGCGGTGCTCGGCCTGCTGCCGATCGCCGGTGTCCCTCTCCCGCTGTTCTCCTACGGAGGGTCCGCGCTGCTGCCGACCATGTTCGCCATCGGGCTGCTGATCGCCTTCGCACGCGACGAGCCCGCTGCGCGGGCGGCGCTTGCGATGCGGCAACCTCGCTTTGGTAGAAAGCGGGGAGCCGGGGGCTCCGGGTCCGGTCGGAGTCCCCGGAGATGGAACACGATGCGACGGCGTGCCCCACGGGCGCGTCCGTCCGGAGAGCGGTGAATTTCGGTGCATGTCGTACTCGCCGGTGGGGGGACCGCCGGCCACATCGAGCCCGCGCTCGCCCTCGCGGACGCCCTGCGCAGGCAGGACCCGACCGTGGGGATCACGGCCCTGGGCACGGAGCGCGGCCTGGAGACCCGGCTCGTCCCGGAGCGCGGCTATGAGCTGGCGCTGATCCCGGCGGTGCCGCTGCCCCGCAAGCCCACGCCCGAGCTGATCACCGTCCCGGGCCGGCTGCGCGGCACGATCAAGGCCGCCGAGCAGGTCCTGGAGCGCACCAAGGCCGACTGCGTGGTCGGCTTCGGCGGTTATGTCGCGCTGCCCGGCTACCTCGCGGCCAAGCGCCTCGGTGTGCCCATCGTGATCCACGAGGCCAACGCCCGCCCGGGCCTGGCCAACAAGATCGGCTCGCGGTACGCGGCGCGGGTCGCCGTCTCCACGCCGGACAGCAAGCTGCGTGACGCCCGGTACATCGGCATCCCGCTGCGCCGCTCCATCGCCACCCTGGACCGCGCCGCGGCCCGCCCCGAGGCCCGCCACATGTTCGGCCTCGACCCGAACCTGCCGACGCTGCTCGTCACCGGCGGCTCGCAGGGCGCCCGCCGCCTCAACGAGGTCGTCCAGCAGGTCGCGCCCTGGCTCCAGCAGGCCGGCATCCAGATCCTGCACGCGGTCGGCCCGAAGAACGAACTGCCGCAGGTGCACCAGATGCCGGGGATGCCCCCCTACATCCCGGTAAGTTACCTGGACCGGATGGACCTCGCGTACGCCGCGGCCGACATGATGCTCTGCCGCGCGGGCGCGATGACCGTCGCCGAACTCTCCGCCGTCGGACTCCCGGCCGCCTACGTCCCGCTGCCCATCGGCAACGGCGAACAGCGGCTCAACGCCCAGCCGGTGGTGAAGGCCGGCGGCGGACTCCTCGTCGACGACGCGGAGCTGACGCCCGAGTGGGTACAGCAGAACGTCCTGCCCGTACTCGCCGATCCGCACCGGCTGTACGAGATGTCCCGCGCGGCAAGCGAGTTCGGCCGCCGGGACGCCGACGAGCTGCTCGTCGGCATGGTGTACGAGGCGATCGCCTCGCGCCGTTAGGACCGTATGACGAAAGGGCAGTGAGGGTGGCCGGACCGACTACCGCCGAGCGCGGAAAACGCCAACAGGAGTCGTCCGGCCCGCCGTCCGCCCGGCGCCTCAGAAGACGGCGCCTTCGTACGATCGTCATCCTGGCCGTGGTCGCCCTTCTCCTCGGCGGCGGTGGCACCTGGGTGTTGTACGGCTCCGCCTGGCTGCGCGTCGAGCACGTCTCGGTGTCCGGCACCCGGGTGCTGACCCCCGCCGAGGTGCGCGAGGTGGCGGCCGTGCCGGTCGGGGCACCGATGATTTCCGTCGACACCCACGGCATCGAAGCGCGACTTCGCCAGAAATTGCCCCGAATTGACACCGTTGACGTGGTCCGCGCCTGGCCCCACGGAATCGGTCTGAAAGTGATCGAGCGCACTCCCGTACTGCTCCTGCGCGACGGTGGGAACGTCGTCGAAGTCGACGGCAAAGGTGTCCGTTTCGCCACGGTTTCCCAGGCCCCGAAAAACATTCCGGCCCTGGAACTCTCCGTCTCCCGCACGGGTTCCGCGGCCGCGAGCCTGCGGCGCTTCGGCGTCGACCGGCTCGTGCGCGAGGCGGTGCGGGTCGCCGGTGACCTGCCGTCCTCCGTGGCCAGGGGCGCCCGGGCGCTCCAAGTCCGTTCCTATGACGACATCTCGCTGACGCTCGGCGACGGCCGCACGGTGGCATGGGGGAGCAGCGAGAGCGGCGGCGCCAAGGCGCGGGCCCTCACGGCTCTCATGAAAGCAGCTCCCCGCGCCCGGCACTTCGATGTCAGCGTTCCCACCGCCCCTGCGTCATCGGGGAGTTGACGCACATCAGCGCAGGCCAGCACCCTGGTTGGGCACTGCTATGGCTGATCACATAGGGTGAAAAGAAAAACGGGAGGTTCGGCGTGTTCGTTGAACGGGCGCCACTTGTCGACTTAGTGTCCTGTTCAGAAGACTTCAAGGAACAGACACACTGGTAACCCTAAACTTCAGGGTTAGGGTTCGGGTCGGCGCTACGGACCGTCCCATTCGGCATCTGCCGTCCCGGCGCGGGGCACCGCACGGCGACGGCAACGTAATTCGAGGCGAGAGGCCTTCGACGTGGCAGCACCGCAGAACTACCTCGCAGTCATCAAGGTCATCGGTGTCGGCGGCGGTGGTGTCAATGCCATCAACCGGATGATCGAGGTCGGTCTCAAGGGCGTCGAGTTCATCGCCATCAACACCGACGCACAGGCGCTGTTGATGAGCGACGCCGATGTCAAGCTCGACGTCGGCCGCGAACTCACCCGCGGACTCGGCGCCGGCGCCAACCCGGCAGTCGGCCGCAAGGCCGCCGAGGACCACCGCGAGGAGATCGAGGAGGTCCTCAAGGGGGCCGACATGGTCTTCGTGACGGCCGGTGAAGGCGGCGGCACGGGCACCGGCGGCGCGCCCGTCGTGGCCAACATCGCGCGCTCGCTCGGCGCCCTCACCATCGGCGTGGTCACGCGGCCGTTCACCTTCGAGGGACGGCGCCGCGCGAACCAGGCGGAGGACGGCATCGCCGAACTTCGCGAAGAGGTCGACACCCTCATCGTCATCCCCAACGACCGGCTGCTGTCCATCTCGGACCGCCAGGTCTCGGTCCTGGACGCGTTCAAGTCCGCCGACCAGGTCCTGCTCTCCGGTGTCCAGGGCATCACCGACCTCATCACCACCCCCGGTCTGATCAACCTCGACTTCGCCGACGTGAAGTCGGTCATGTCCGAGGCCGGTTCGGCCCTCATGGGCATCGGTTCGGCCCGCGGCGACGACCGCGCGGTGGCCGCCGCCGAGATGGCGATCTCCTCGCCGCTGCTGGAGGCGTCCATCGACGGCGCCCGCGGCGTCCTGCTCTCCATTTCCGGCGGCTCCGACCTCGGCCTGTTCGAGATCAACGAGGCCGCCCAGCTGGTCAGCGAGGCCGCCCACCCCGAGGCCAACATCATCTTCGGTGCCGTCATCGACGACGCCCTCGGTGACGAGGTCCGGGTCACCGTGATCGCGGCCGGCTTCGACGGCGGCCAGCCGCCGGCCCGCCGGGACAACGTCATCGGCTCGGCCTCGGCCTCGGTGCCGGCCCGCCGCGAAGACCCTGCTCCGGTACGGCAGTCCGAGCCCAGCCGGCCGACCTTCGGCTCGCTCGGCAGCGTGACGCCGAAGGAGGAGCCGGAGCCCGCGCCCGAGCCGGTGGCAGACATCCCGGTCGCCCCGCCGGTGCCGCCGTCGCGGACCTACTCGGACAGCGCCGCCGAGGAGCTGGACGTCCCGGACTTCCTGAAGTGATAGGACAGCGCGAGAGCGTGAGCGGCGCGCACTTCGCCTTCACCGACCGGTGGGGCGGGGTGAGCGCCGCTCCGTATGAGGAGCTCAACCTCGGCGGCGCCGTCGGCGACACGCCGGAGTCGGTCCTGACCAACCGGGAACTGGCCGCCAAGTCGCTCGGCCTCCCGGCCGATCGGGTCGTCTGGATGCACCAGGTGCACAGCGCCGACGTGGCCGTCGTGGACGAGCCCTGGGGCGAGCGCCCGGCGCCCGAGGTCGACGCCATCGTCACCGCCCGCCGTGGGCTCGCCCTCGCCGTGCTCACCGCCGACTGCGTGCCGGTGCTGCTGGCCGACCCCGTCGCCGGGATCGCCGCCGCGGCGCACGCGGGCCGGCCGGGCATGGTCGGGGGAGTCGTCCCCGCCGCCGTACGGGCCATGGTCGAACTCGGCGCCGAGCCGGGCCGGATCCTCGCCCGCACCGGACCCGCCGTGTGCGGCCGGTGCTACGAGGTGCCGGAGGCGATGCGCGCCGAGGTGGCCGCCGTCGAGCCGGCGGCGCGCGCCGAGACGAGCTGGGGCACGCCGGCGGTCGACGTGAGCGCCGGGGTGCACGCGCAGCTCGACCGGCTCGGGGTGCGCGACCGGGCGCAGTCACCGGCGTGCACGCTTGAGTCGCAGGACCACTTCTCGTACCGCCGCGACCGCACCACCGGGCGCCTCGCGAGCTATGTCTGGCTGGACTGATGGGGCATGACGGACCGTAAGACCGAACTCGCCGCAAACCTGGCGAAGGTGGAGGAGCGCATCACCGCCGCGTGTGCGGCGGCCGGGCGCGAGCGGGAGGAGGTGACCCTCGTCGTGGTCACCAAGACCTACCCGGCGAGCGATGTGCGGATCCTGTCGGAACTCGGTGTGCGTCACGTCGCCGAGAACCGCGACCAGGACGCGGCACCGAAGGCGGCCGCCTGTGCGGATCTGCCTCTTAAGTGGCATTTTGTCGGTCAACTACAGACCAACAAGGTGCGTTCCGTGGTCGGTTACGCCGATGTCGTGCAGTCCGTGGACCGTTCCCGGCTCGTCACGGCGCTGTCGAAGGAGGCGGTGCGGGTGGGGCGCGAGGTGGGGTGCCTGATCCAGGTCGCGCTCGACGCGGGGGCCAGTGGCCGGGGCGAGCGCGGTGGCGTCGGCCCGGACGGAATCGAAGAGTTGGCCGACCTCGTCGCGGACGCGCCCGGACTGCGGCTCGACGGTCTGATGACCGTCGCCCCGCTCACCGGGGAGTACGCGGGACGCGAACAGGCGGCGTTCGGGCGGCTCATGGATTTGTCGACCGACCTGCGCCGGACGCATCCGGCTGCAACCATGGTGTCGGCAGGGATGAGTGCGGACCTCGAACAGGCCGTGGCCGCCGGGGCGACACATGTGCGCGTCGGCACTGCGGTACTCGGAGTCCGCCCCAGGCTCGGGTAACGTCGCCAGGAAGTCGGACCACAGCAGAAAATATGGTCAATGCCTGCGAAGGCGGGCACAACGACCACGTGGATCGCGGGCACTTGGCAGTAGTCAGTCGATCCACCACAGAGCGGAGGACTCAGAGCATGGCCGGCGCGATGCGCAAGATGGCGGTCTACCTCGGCCTCGTGGAGGACGATGGGTACGACGGCCGCGGATTCGACCCCGACGACGACTTCGAGCCCGAGTTGGACCCGGAGCCGGAGCGGGACCACCGACGGCACGAACCGTCACACCAGTCGCACAGCGCACATCAGTCCCAAAGGGACGAAGAGGTGCGAATTGTCCAACCGCCCGCGCCCCGCGAGCCGGTGGCCCGTTCGACTTCGCTCGCCGCGGAATCAGGACGTCCGGCGCGCATCGCGCCCGTGGCATCCATCACACAAGAACGTCAGTCCCTGGAGAAGAACGCACCGGTGATCATGCCCAAGGTCGTGTCGGAACGAGAGCCGTACCGGATCACCACACTTCACCCGCGGACCTACAACGAGGCCCGTACCATCGGGGAACACTTCCGTGAAGGCACCCCGGTGATCATGAATCTGACTGAGATGGACGACACAGACGCCAAGCGACTTGTCGACTTTGCGGCCGGATTGGTGTTTGGTCTTCACGGCAGCATCGAGCGGGTGACGCAGAAGGTGTTCCTGTTGTCTCCTGCTAACGTCGATGTCACGGCGGAGGACAAGGCCCGCATCGCAGAGGGCGGGTTCTTCAACCAGAGCTGAGACGCACGACCGATCGACATTCGGAAGAGCACGGGAAACAGGGGAGAGGGAAGCGCAGGCCATGAGCGTGTTCGTCACGGTGGTCCACACCGCGCTACTGGTGTTCCTCGCCGTGCTCATTTTCCGGCTTGTCATGGACTACGTGTTCCAGTTCGCCCGCTCGTGGCAACCCGGCAAGGCCATGGTGGTCGTTCTGGAGGCCACCTACACTGTCACCGATCCACCGCTGAAGCTTCTGCGGCGGTTCATTCCGCCGCTGCGTCTCGGGGGCGTGGCGCTCGACCTGTCCTTCTTCGTACTGATGATCATCGTCTACATCCTCCTGTCCATCACGGGGAGCTTCGTGTGATGAGGGTGGACGATACGGTCTTGCCGACTGCCGATGACTACGTTGAGGTGAAGAGATGCCGTTGACCCCCGAGGACGTGCGGAACAAGCAGTTCACGACCGTCCGCCTCCGAGAAGGCTATGACGAGGACGAGGTCGATGCCTTCCTCGACGAGGTCGAAGCCGAGCTGACCCGTCTGCTCCGCGAGAACGAGGACCTGCGCGCCAAGCTGGCCGCGGCGACCCGTGCGGCCGCGCAGAACCAGCAGAACATGCGCAAGGGCCCGCCGGAGCAGGACCAGCAGCAGCATCCGCAGCAGCAGGGCATGCCGCAGCAGGGCATGCGAGGTCCCGGCGCGCCGGTGCCCGCCGGCATATCGGGCCCGCCGCAGCAGCAGATGGGTGGCCCCATGGGTGGCCCGCCCCAGCTGCCGAGCGGTGCCCCGCAGCTGCCCGCCGGTCCCGGCGGCGGTCAGGGTGGTCCCCAGGGTCCCGGTCCGATGGGTCAGGGTCCGATGGGTCAGGGTCCCATGGGCCAGGGTCCGATGGGTCAGGGTCCGATGGGCCAGGGCCCCATGGGCCAGGGCCCGATGGGCGGTCAGCCTCCCATGCAGCAGCAGATGGGTGGTCCGATGGGCGGCCCCATGGGCGGTCCGATGGGCGGCCCCGGTCAGGGCCCCGGTGGCGACAGCGCCGCCCGTGTCCTCTCGCTGGCCCAGCAGACCGCCGACCAGGCGATCGCCGAGGCCCGCTCCGAGGCCAACAAGATCGTCGGCGAGGCCCGCAGCCGCGCCGAGGGTCTGGAGCGTGACGCCCGTGCCAAGGCCGACGCCCTGGAGCGGGACGCGCAGGAGAAGCACCGCGTCGCGATGGGCTCCCTGGAGTCCGCCCGCGCCACGCTGGAGCGCAAGGTCGAGGACCTGCGCGGCTTCGAGCGCGAGTACCGCACGCGCCTGAAGTCGTACCTCGAGTCCCAGCTGCGCCAGCTGGAGACCCAGGCCGACGATTCCCTGGCCCCGCCGCGCACCCCGGCCACCGCGTCGCTGCCGCCGTCCCCGGCGCCCTCCATGGCTCCGGCCGGCGCGAGCGCCCCGTCCTACGGCGGCAACCAGACGATGGGCGGCAACCCCGCCCCGTCCGCCCCGTCCTACGGCGGCCAGCAGCAGATGACCCCGGCCATGACCCAGCCCATGGCCCCGGTCCGCCCGCAGGGCCCGTCCCCGATGGGCCAGGCACCCTCGCCGATGCGCGGGTTCCTGATCGACGAGGACGACAACTGAGCACCGGGCACGGTGAGTAGTACGCCTTAGGCGTCGGCAGCGTTCAGGGCGGGACCCCGGATCACATGATCCGGGGTCCCGCCCTTTTTACGCGCGTTGCGGACCCGTGAAGAGGACCGGCGAAGAGGGGCCCGGCCTCCGAACCGGAGACCGGGCCCTGCGCAAACCGCTCGGCGCTTACGCCTTCCGCAGCCGGAACGTGAGCGACAGCCCCTCGTCGGTGAACGGCTCGCCGTAGTTGTCGTCGGCCTCACCCTGGGCGAAGTCGGTCGCCAGAACCTCGTCCGCGATCAGCTCGCTGTGCTCGCTCAGCGCAGCGACCACCGCCGGGTCGGTCGACGCCCACCGCAGAGCGATCCGGTCGGCCACGTCCAGGCCGCTGTTCTTGCGGGCCTCCTGGATCAGCCGGATCGCGTCACGGGCCAGGCCCGCCTGCCGCAGCTCCTCGGTGATCTCCAGGTCCAGCGCCACCGTGGCACCGGAGTCGGACGCCACCGACCAGCCCTCGCGCGGGGTCTCGGTGATGATGACCTCGTCCGGGGCGAGGGTGACGGTCTCGCCGTCGACCTCCACCGAGGCCGTGCCCTCGCGCAGGCCCAGGGAGAGCGCGGCCGCGTCGGCGTTCGCGATCGCCCTCGCCACGTCCTGCACCCGCTTGCCGAACCGCTTGCCCAGCGCGCGGAAGTTGGCCTTGGCGGTGGTGTCCACCAGGGATCCGCCGACCTCGGACAGCGACGCCAGCGCGGAGACGTTCAGCTCCTCGGTGATCTGCGTGTGCAGCTCCGGGTCCAGTGCCTCGAAGCCGGTCGCCGCGATCAGCGCGCGGGACAGCGGCTGGCGGGTCTTGACGCCCGACTCCGCGCGCGTGGCCCGGCCCAGCTCCACCAGCCGGCGGACCAGGACCATCTGCTTCGACAGCTCGGGGTCGATCGCCGACAGGTCCGCCTCCGGCCAGGCGGCCAGGTGCACCGACTCCACGGCGCCCGGCGTCACCGGCACGACCAGGTCCTGCCACACCCGCTCGGTGATGAACGGGGTGATCGGCGCCATCAGCTTGGTGACCGTCTCCAGCACCTCGTGCAGCGTGCGCAGCGCCGCCTTGTCGCCCTGCCAGAACCGGCGGCGCGAGCGGCGGACGTACCAGTTGGACAGGTCGTCGACGAACGCGGACAGCAGCTTGCCGGCGCGCTGGGTGTCGAACGCCTCCATCGCCTGCGTCACCTGGTCGGTGAGGGCGTGCAGCTCGGACAGCAGCCAGCGGTCGATCAGCGGGCGCTCGGCCGGGGCCGGGTCCGCCGCGCTCGGCGCCCACTGGGACGTACGGGCGTACAGGGCCTGGAAGGCGACCGTGTTCCAGTACGTGAGGAGCGTCTTGCGGACGACCTCCTGGATGGTGCTGTGCCCGACCCGGCGGGCCGCCCACGGGGAGCCGCCGGCCGCCATGAACCAGCGCACCGCGTCCGCGCCGTTGGCGTCCATGAGCGGGATCGGCTGGAGGATGTTGCCCAGGTGCTTGGACATCTTGCGGCCGTCCTCGGCCAGGATGTGGCCCAGGCAGACGACGTTCTCGTACGACGACTTGTCGAAGACCAGCGTGCCGACGGCCATCAGCGTGTAGAACCAGCCGCGGGTCTGGTCGATCGCCTCGGAGATGAACTGCGCCGGGTAGCGGCTCTCGAACAGCTCCTTGTTCTTGTACGGGTAGCCCCACTGCGCGAACGGCATCGAACCCGAGTCGTACCAGGCGTCGATGACCTCGGGCACGCGCGTGGCCGTCTTGCCGCAGCGCTCGTGCGTGCAGGCGAAGGTGACCTCGTCGATGTACGGCCGGTGCGGGTCGAGGGCCGACTGGTCGGTGCCGGACAGCTGGGTCAGCTCCGCGCGCGAGCCGACGCAGGTGAGGTGATCGTCCTCACAGCGCCAGATCGGCAGCGGGGTGCCCCAGTAGCGGTTGCGGGACAGCGCCCAGTCGATGTTGTTGTTCAGCCAGTCGCCGTACCGGCCGTGCTTGACGGTCTCCGGGAACCAGTTGGTCTGCTCGTTCTCCTGGATGAGGCGGTCCTTGATCGCCGTCGTGCGGATGTACCAGGAAGGCTGGGCGTAGTACAGCAGCGCGGTGTGGCAGCGCCAGCAGTGCGGGTAGCTGTGCTCGTACGGGATGTGCCTGAAGAGCAGGCCGCGCTGCTGGAGGTCCTCGGTGAGCTTCTCGTCCGCCTTCTTGAAGAAGACGCCGCCCACCAGCGGGACGTCCTCCTCGAAGGTGCCATCCGGGCGGACCGGGTTCACGACCGGCAGGCCGTAGGAGCGGCAGACCTTGAGGTCGTCCTCACCGAAGGCGGGGGACTGGTGGACCAGACCCGTGCCGTCCTCGGTGGTGACGTAGTCGGCGTTGACCACGAAGTGGGCCGGAGCCGGGAACTCCACGAGCTCGAACGGACGTTGGTACGTCCAGCGCTCCATCTCGGCACCGGTGAAGGTCCGGCCCGTGGTCTCCCAGCCCTCGCCGAGCGCCTTGGCGAGCAGCGGCTCGGCGACGACGAGCTTCTCCTCGCCGTTGGTGGCGACGACGTAGGTGACCTCCGGGTGCGCGGCGACCGCCGTGTTGGACACCAGGGTCCAGGGGGTCGTCGTCCACACCAGGAGCGCGGCCTCGCCGGCGAGCGGACCGGAGGTGAGCGGGAAACGGACGTACACGGACGGGTCGACGACCGTCTCGTAGCCCTGCGCCAGCTCGTGGTCGGACAGGCCGGTGCCGCAGCGCGGGCACCAGGGGGCGACGCGGTGGTCCTGGACCAGCAGGCCCTTGCCGAAGATCTCCTTCAGCGACCACCAGACCGACTCCACGTACTCGGGGTCCATGGTCCGGTAGGCGTCGTCCATGTCGACCCAGTAGCCCATGCGGGTCGTCAGCTCGGCGAAGGCGTCGGTGTGCCGGGTCACGGACTCGCGGCACTTGGCGTTGAACTCGGCGATGCCGTACGCCTCGATGTCCTGCTTGCCGGAGAAGCCCAGCTCCTTCTCGACCGCCAGCTCCACGGGCAGGCCGTGACAGTCCCAGCCGGCCTTGCGGGCCACGTGGTAGCCCCGCATGGTGCGGAAGCGCGGGAAGACGTCCTTGAAGACGCGTGCCTCGATGTGGTGGGCGCCGGGCATGCCGTTCGCGGTGGGCGGGCCCTCGTAGAACACCCACTCAGGGCGGCCCTCGGACTGCTCCAGGCTCTTGGCGAAGATCTTCTGCTCGCGCCAGAAGTCGAGCACGGCGTGCTCAAGAGCGGGCAGGTCGACCTGTGCGGGCACCTGGCGGTACGTCGGCGCTGTCATCTGCGAGCATCCTCCAACGGACTTGCTGCCTTCCGTCGGAGGGACGAGAGCCTTCGATCCTGTCTACGCCGTGTGCGGCGCGCTCCCGCGGTACCACCCTCCTTGGCCCGCCGGTGCGCCCTGTGCTCCGGTGAGCCCCCTCATTGGGGTCGCGATGCCGGTTCTACTCGCCCCGGCCTCACGGCTGCGGCTTTCTTCCGGCGGCTCCGGGGTGATCTTCACGTCGCGCTCGCCCCCGGGCTCACACCGTCCCCGGGTCGCTCTCGGCCGCGTACGCCGCTACTCGTCCCCATCCACGCTTCTCGCTCCGCCCAGTGTACGGCGCCGCACGGACAGCGGCTGACCGGTTTTCCCCGCGCGCGGTTTCCGCGGGTCGGGGCCGTCCGCCCGGCGACCGGTCGGCATGACCCGAATGGCGAGGGCACGCGCGTGCGTGTCCGGCCGACGCGGCCGGGGCGGATTACCCGGCGGGGAGCTGGGCACAACCGATGCAGGCCCGCTGCTCGGGGGGTGCGGGCGGGCGAATCGGGCGGTGTGCCCCGTTGCCGCGGGACTCAAGTCGATTTATCGTCCCAGCACGATTCGCGAGCAAGATCACAATATGTGAAGGGGCCGCGGCCATGGTGGCGAAGAAGACCGCCGTAGAGCAGCCGGCGACCGGCCGGGCCAGGGGCGCGGCCGCGGAGAAGACGGCCGCGAAGGACGCCAAAGATGCGAAAGACGCCAAGGCCGTCAAGGATGTCAAAGCCGTCAAGTCCGTCAGGAAGGCGGCGGCCGAGACGACAGGCGTGAAGAAGGCCGCCCGGAAGACCGCGGAGGCCGCCGTGGCGCCGAAGGCCGGGAAGAAGCCCGCGGCCAAGACGGCGGCGGCCGGGAAGGCCGCCGGGAAGAAGGCGGCGGCGAAGGGGGTGGCGGTGGACAAGGCGGCCGTCGAGGCGCCGGCGGCGAAGAAGGCCGGCGCCCGCAGGACGGCTGCGGCGGCCGCCTCCACGGAGGCGGCCGGGAAGAGCACGGCCAAGAAAGCGGGCGCGGCGCGGGCCGCGAAGCAGACGGGAGCCACGACAGTGGTTGCGAAGAAGACTCCTGGCACGGCCACGGCAGAACAGACCGCCGTTCCCAAGGCACGGCTCGCCGCGGCGGAGCCCGGTGAGCTGGCGGTGCGTCCCGGAGAGGACCCCTGGACCCCGGAAGAGGTCGCGGACGCCCGCGCCGAGCTGCTGTCCGAGGTGGAGCGGCTGCGTGCCGAGATCAGCTCCTCCGAGGCGTCCCTGGTGGGCCTGATGCGGGACTCCGGGGACGGCGCGGGCGACGACCAGGCCGACACCGGGACCAAGAACATCACGCGCGAGCACGAGATGGCGCTTGCCGCCAACGCGCGCGAGATGCTGATCCAGAACGAGCACGCCCTGGAGCGGCTGGACGCGGGCACCTACGGACTGTGCGAGAACTGCGGCAATCCCATCGGCAAGGCACGGATGCAGGCCTTCCCGAGGGCCACCCTGTGCGTGGAGTGCAAGCAGAAGCAGGAACGTCGCTCCTGAGCGTGAGGGGCCGGACGGGCGTGCCGTAGTCTCGTCCTCAGTCAGGCACCTAGGTTGAGGGACTCACGTGGCAGAGGCGGAGCGCATCATCGGTACGCCGGACACCCCGGACGACGGCGGCGAGCACAGGGCGCCCGGCGCGCCGACGGGCTCCGGCGTGTCCGCCGCGACCGGCACCGGTGGGCAGGAGGCGCACGCGCGCAGTGGCCGCGGGCGCCGGATCGCCGTGCTGTTCGCGGTGGCCGCGTTCGCGTACGCCCTCGACCTGATCAGCAAGACGCTCGTGGTCGCCAAGCTGGAGGGCCACGAGCCGATCAAGCTGATCGGGGACCTGCTGGAGCTGCACGCCATCCGCAATCCGGGCGCCGCCTTCGGCTTCGGCGGCGCCTTCACTGTGATCTTCACGGTGATCGCCGCGGCGGTGATCGCGGTCATCATCCGGCTGGCCCGCAAGCTCTACAGCTTCCCCTGGGCGGTCGCCCTCGGCCTGCTGCTCGGCGGCGCGCTCGGCAACCTGACCGACCGGATCTTTCGGGCACCCGGCATCTTCGAGGGCCAGGTCGTGGACTTCATCGCGCCGAAGGGCTTCGCGGTGTTCAACCTGGCCGACTCGGCGATCGTGTGCGGCGGCATCCTGATCGTGCTGCTGTCCTTCCGCGGCCTGGACCCGGACGGCTCGATCCACAAGGACTAGCTAGGGGGTGTCGTTTGGATCACGCCGGCCGTGATGAACAGTGCGGACCGGCGGACCCGAGCGGGGTCTGGTGCGTGCAGCTGCAAGGCGGAGGAGTGAGTCGACGCGGAGCGTCGGCGTGACGACAACGCCGAAGGTGTGCGTGCCAGCCCCCGCGACGCCGGGATGATCCAAACGACACCCCCCCAGGCCGCCCGGAGTTGTCCACAGGCACGGTCGGGGGTGTCCGGGCCGTCCGGCATACTCGACGGGTGAGCACGATTCCCGAGATCCGTACCCTGCCCGTGCCCGACGGCCTGGAGGGCGAGCGCGTCGACGCCGCCATCTCCCGCATGTTCGGCTTCTCCCGCACGAAGGCGGCCGAGCTGGCCGCGGCCGGCAAGGTCCAGGTCGACGGCGCGGTGGTCGGCAAGTCCGAGCGGGTGCACGGCGGCGCCTGGCTGGAGGTCGAGATGCCGCAGGCGCCCGCGCCGGTGCAGGTGGTGGCCGAGCCGGTCGAGGGCATGGAGATCGTGTACGACGACGATGACGTGGTCGTGATCGTCAAACCGGTCGGCGTGGCCGCGCACCCCTCGCCGGGCTGGAGCGGCCCGACGGTCATCGGCGGCCTCGCCGCGGCGGGCTACCGCATCTCCACCTCCGGCGCCGCCGAGCGCCAGGGCATCGTGCACCGCCTGGACGTCGGCACCTCGGGCCTGATGGTGGTCGCCAAGTCGGAGCGGGCGTACACCTCGCTCAAGCGCCAGTTCAAGGAGCGCACGGTCGACAAGCGCTACCACACGCTGGTCCAGGGCCACCCGGACCCGACGAGCGGCACGATCGACGCGCCCATCGGCCGCCACCCCCAGCACGACTACAAGTGGGCGGTCACGGCCGACGGCAAGCCCTCCGTGACGCACTACGACCTCATCGAGGCCTTCCGCGCCGCCTCCCTGCTGGACGTGAAGCTGGAGACCGGCCGCACCCACCAGATCCGCGTCCACATGGCCGCCCACCGCCACCCCTGCGTCGGCGACCTGACCTACGGTGCCGATCCGACCCTCGCCAGGCGGCTGCGCCTGGCCCGCCAGTGGCTGCACGCGGTCCGGCTCGGCTTCGAGCACCCCGCGGACGGACAGTGGGTGGAGTTCGCGAGCGACTACCCCGAGGATCTCCAGCAGGCCCTCGACCAGGTCCGCGAGGAGACGTACGCGTGAGCGTGGCGTACACCGTCCGGATCGCCGCGGACTTCGCGGACCGCGAGGCCTGCTTCGCGGTCCGCAAGGAGGTCTTCGTGGGCGAGCAGGGCGTCCCCGAGGACCTGGAGTACGACGCCTACGACGCGGACGCCGTGCACGTACTGGCGATCCGCGAGGACGGTGTGCCGCTCGGCACCGGACGGCTGCTGCATGGCGCGGCGGCCGTGGCGAAGACCGGCGCGGATGCCTCGGTGGGCTGCCTGGGGCGGCTCGCCGTCTCCCGGGCGGCCCGCGGACTCGGCGTCGGCGCGGCCCTGGTGCGGGCCATCGAGGACGCGGCACGCGCGCGTGGCCTCACCGCCGTGGACCTGCACGCCCAGACCCAAGCCCTGGGTTTCTACGAGCGCCTCGGCTACGCGGCGTACGGCCCGGAGTTCCCGGACGCCGGCATACCGCACCGGGCGATGCGCCGCGCCCTGTAGCGGCGCGCGCTCACGGCGGCCGGATGGCAGGCTTGAGTCCAGCCGTGTGATCGTCGACCCCCGGAGCGCCGGCCGTGGATCAGTTGGCCCTGTTGTTCGTCCTGCTGCTCGGGGCCCTGGTGAGCGTGCCGGTCGGGGACCGGTTCGGGTTGCCGGCACCGGTGCTGATGACGGTCTTCGGCGGGCTCCTCGCGGTGGCCGACTTCGTGCCCAACGTGAACATCCCGCCGGAGCTGATCCTGCCCGGGCTGCTGCCGCCGCTGCTCTACGCCGCCGTGCGCCGCACCTCCTGGCGGCAGTTCGCGGCCAACATCCGGCCGATCTTCCTGCTCGCCGTCGCCCTGGTGTTCGTGACGACGGTGTGCGTGGCGTACGTCGCCAACGCGATCGTGCCCGGGCTGTCGATCGGTGCCGCCGTCGCACTCGGCGCGCTGATCGCCCCGCCCGACCCGGTCGCCGCGACCAGCGTCGCCGGACAGCTCGGGCTGCCGCGCCGGCTGGTGTCGATCCTGGAGGGCGAGGGGCTCTTCAACGACGTCACGGCCATCGTGCTCTACCACGTGGCGATCGCCGCCGTCGTGAGCGGCACTTTCTCGGCCTGGCAGGCAGGCCTGGACCTGGTGCTGTCCGCCGTGGTCGCCGTGGTCGTCGGGGTGGCGCTCGGCTGGGGCGCGAACAAGCTGATGGACCTGCTGGGTGATCCGACCCTCCAGATCGGCATGACCCTGCTGGTGCCCTACGCCTCGTACGTGCTCGCGGAGAAACTGCACGGCTCCGGGGTGCTCGCCGTGCTCACCACGGCGCTCTTCCTCTCCGAGTACGCCACCGACGCCGACGACGTGATGACCCGGCTGGCCGGGTACACCTTCTGGGACATCATCGACACCCTCGTCACGGGCGTGGCCTTCGGGCTCATCGGCCTGGAGCTGCACAACGCGATCCGTACGGCCCAGGGCCGCTGGGGCGAGCTGATCGGCTGGGCCGCCGCCGTCACGGGCGTGGTGATCGTCGTACGGCTGGTGTGGCTGCTTCCCGCGACCTGGCTGACCAAGCGGTTGCACGCGCGACGGGACTACGACGAGGAGATCCCGGTCAGCTGGCGGGAGACCGTCGTGATGTGGTGGTCCGGGATGCGCGGGGTGGCCTCGGTGGCGCTGGCGCTGGCCGTCCCGCTGACGCTCGACGACGGGTCTCCCTTCCCGGACCGGGACGAGATCGTCTTCATCGCCTTCGGGGTCATCGTCGTCACCCTGGTGCTTCAGGGGCTCACCCTGCCCTGGCTGGTGAAGCGGCTCGGGGTGCGGGCCGACTCCGAGCGGGAGAAGGAGTTCGAGAAGGAGCTGGCGGTGCGCGCGGCGAAGGCGGCGAAGGGCAGGCTGCGGGAGATCGAGCAGGTGGAGGACCTGCCCGAGGACCTGGCGGAGCAGATGCTGCGGCGCGCCTTCGACATCGGCATCCGGATCAGTCCGGACATGGGCGAGGAGGAGCGGCGCGAGGCACAGCACCAGCGGGCCAAGCGGCTCAGACGGATCCGGCGCATCCAGGGCGAGATGATGAGCGCGGCCCGGCACGAGGTCCTCGCGGCGCGGAGCGAGCCCGGGGCGGATCCGGAGATCGTGGACCGCGTGCTGCGCCATCTCGACGTGCGGAGCCTGCGGTGAACGGGTGCGCACGCCGACGCACAGGAGTGGCTCGATAGTCGTACGAATGTGTGGTGCCTGTGGAAAACTTCCGCGCCGCTCGGCGGTTCGTGCCTACGCTCGGATCATGACGCGGAACATTGTGATCAGTGGTGGGGGTACGGGCATCGGGCTGGCCACCGCCCGGGCGTTCGCGGCGGACGGGGACCAGGTGCTGCTCCTCGGGCGGCGGGCCGAGGTGCTGGAGAAGGCCGGTGTGCCCGGGGCGCTCACCTGTGCCGCGGACCTCGCCGAGCCCGATCAGGTCCGCAGGGTGGCCAGGTTCGTCGCCGAGGAGTTCGGCACCGTCGACGTCCTCGTGCACTGCGCGGGCGGCGCCGGGCAACTGGAGCCGCCGTCCGACAGCGACGACCCCCTGGACCGGGTGGCCCACGACTGGACCGTCAACTTCAGACAGAACGTGCTGACGGCAGCACTGCTCACCGAAGCGCTGAAGAACCGCCTCGCCGAGCCCGGCGGACGGGTGCTCTTCGTCAGCTCCATCGCCGCCTACCGCGGTTCGGGCAGCGGTGCCTACGCTGCGGCCAAGGCCGGCCTGCACCCCTACGCGCACGACCTGGCCCGGCAGCTGGGCCCGCACGGCATCACCGTGAACGTGGTCGCGCCGGGGTACGTCGAGGACACCGAGTTCTTCGGGGACATGATGGACGAGGCCCGGCGGGCGCGGCTCATCGGGGACACGGTGACCGGCCGCGCCGGGACACCGGGAGACGTGGCGTCGACCCTGCACTGGCTGGCCTCACCCGCCGCCGGGCACGTCACCTCACAGGTCGTGCAGGTGAACGGCGGTGCGGAGCGCGGAAACTGACGGCGGGCACCGCGTCGAAGGTGCTGTCAGGACGAGCCGGTAGGGGTGTCCCCGGCTCCGGCGGCTCCGGTGGCGTCGCACCGGCTGGCACCATGGCCTCATGAACATCATGCTCTTTCATTCGATCTACGGCCTCAGGCCCGCGGTGCGGGAGGCCGCGGACCGGCTGCGCGCGGCCGGCCACGAGGTGTGGACGCCGGACCTCTTCGAGGGGCGCACGTTCGACACCGTCGAGGAGGGCATGGAGTACCGGGGCGAGATCGGCAAGGACGAGCTGCTGAAGCGGGCTGTGCTGGCGGCGGCGCCGTACTCCGAGCGCGGGCTCGTGTACGCGGGCTTCTCGCTCGGCGCCTCGGTCGCCCAGACCCTCGCCCTCGGCGACGACAAGGCGCGCGGGCTGCTGCTCCTGCATGGCACGTCGGACATCGCGCCGAACGCGCAGGCGGAGGATCTGCCGGTGCAGCTGCACGTGGCCGAGCCGGACCCGTTCGAGACGGACGACTGGCTGAGCGCCTGGTATCTCCAGATGGGCCGGACCGGCGCGGACGTGGAGGTCTACCGGTACGCGGGCGCCGGGCACCTGTACACCGACCCGGAGCTGCCGGACTACGACGCCGAGGCCGCCGAGGCCACCTGGCGGGTGGCGCTGGGCTTCCTCGGCAGCCTGGAGAACGCGTAGTCGTACGCCCTACACGGGGTCGTACGTCCGCTCGACCTTCTGGGTGCCGCTGCGGGTGCGGTACGAACGCTCCCACGTCGAGGTCGCGTTCGGGTCGGTGCGGTCGGACAGGACGTAGTAGTCCATCTGCGCCCGGTCGGCGGTGATGTCCAGCACGCCGTAGCCGTGCCGGTCGGTGTCGACCCAGTGGACGTGCCGGTTGGCGGCCCGGATGAGCGGCGCGGCGACGGCGGAGACCGTGCTCTCGGGGACCTTGACGATGTCGTCGAGGTTGTCGGAGGTCACCGAGGTGATCACGAACTCGGTGGCCGCCGACGGCGACAGCGGGTAGGTGCCCGCGTCCACCGGCACGTCGTTGGCCCAGGACATGTGGATGTCACCGGTCAGGAAGACGGTGTTGCCGATGGCGTTCGCGCGCAGGTGGTCGAGGAGTTCACGGCGGTCGTGGGTGTAGCCGTCCCACTGGTCGGTGTTGACGCCGATGCCGCCCTGCGGCAGGTCGAGCAGCTTGGCGAGCGGCCCCAGCAGGTCGGCGGTGAGGGAGCCGATGACGAACGGCGCGATCATCACCGAGTTGCCGACCAGCCGCCACTTGGTGTCGGAGGCCTTCAAGCCGGCCTTCAGCCAGTCGAGTTGGGCGCGGCCGGTGATCGTCCGGTTTGGGTCGTCCACCGAGCCGCTGCCCGCCGACGCCTGCTGGGAGCGGAACGAGCGCAGGTCCAGCAGCGACAGATCGGCGAGCTTGCCGAAGCGCAGCCGCCGGTAGGTGGTGCCCTCGATCGCGGGGCGGACCGGCATCCACTCGAAGTAGGCCTGCTTGGCGGCGGCCTTGCGGGCGGTCCAGGTGCCCTCGGCGCCCTCGGTGTGGTTGACCGCGCCGCCCGACCAGGCGTTGTCGGCGAACTCGTGGTCGTCCCAGATCGCGACGACCGGCGCCTTCAGGTGCAGGGCCTGGAGGTCCGGGTCGGTCTTGTACTTGCCGTGCCGGGTGCGGTAGTCGGCGAGCGTGATGATCTCGTTGGCCGGCGCGTGCGGCCGGACGACCGTGCCGCGGGCCGCGTACTCGCCGGACTTGTACTCGTAGATGTAGTCGCCGAGGTGCAGCCACGCGTCGAGGTCACCGCGGGCGGCGAGGTGGCGGTAGGGGGCGAAGTAGCCTGCCTCCCAGTTGGCGCAGGTGACCACGCCGAAGCGCAGCCCGGACACGGCCGCGTCCGCCGCCGGGGCGGTGCGGGTGCGGGCCACCGGGGAGTCGGCGGCGCCGGCCGAGAACCGGAACCAGTAGTCGGTCGCCGGCTGCAGACCGCGCACGTCGGCCTTCACGGTGTGGTCGGAGGCGGCGGTCGCCTTGACGGTGCCCTTGGCGACGATGCTGGTGAACGCCTTGTCCTTGGCGACGACCCAGCCCACCTCGGTGTCCGGGCCGATCCCGGAACCCGGGACGGCCTGCGGGGTCGGAGTCACCCGGGTCCACAGCAGCACGCCGTCGGGCAACGGATCGCCGGAGGCGACACCGTGCAGGAAGGCGGGGGCCTGGCCGTCGGCGCGCGCCGGGAGGGTGGTGGCGAGCGGCGCGGCCAGCACAGCGGTCGCCGCCGCGGCCTTGACGACCGTACGGCGGCGGGGCGAGAGGGAGTTGAAGCGCTCGGAGGCCGAAAATGATCTCTGTCGACTGGTCACGACCGGTCATGTTACTGGCCGGTACGAACGCGAGGGCGGGCGAACTCCCCATGTTCGCCCGCTGTTCACGCGGAGGCCGGATTCCTCCGGGACGTCAGCCCTTCATGGCTGCGTCGAGCGCCTTGTCGAAGTCGGCCACGGTCATGGGCGGGTTCTTGCCGTCGGGGCCCGTCAGCGTCTTGCCGTCCATCTTCAGCGTCGGGGTGCCCGAGATGCCGTCCTTGTTGAAGATCTTGGACTCCTCCAGCGCCCACCGGTCGTAGGTGCCGTCCTTCACCGCCTTCTGGAAGGCCGCGTTGCCCTTCAGTGCCGGGACCGTGTCGGCGATCTGGAGCAGATAGGAGTCGTCCTTGAACTTGTCGTCCTGCTCGTCGGGGTGCCACTTCGTCGAGTACATCGCGGACCGGTACTCGATGAACGCCTCGGGGCTGACGTTGAGCGCGGCACCCAGGGCGCTGAGCGCGTTCTTGGAGCCCACGCCGGGCAGGTTCTGGTCGAGGAAGGTGGCGCCGACGTAGTGGAGCTTGATCTTGCCGTCGTCGACGTCCTTCTTCACCGTCGCGCCGACCGTCTGCTCGAACTGCGCGCAGATCGGGCAGCGCGGGTCCTCGTAGATGGTGAGGGTCTTCTTGGCGGTGCTCTTGCCGATGACGACGGTCGTGCCGTCCGAGCCCGAGGTGTTGGCCGGCTTCACGAGCGGCTGGGACTTCGCCGCGTCCCACCCGGTGGGCTTGTTGGCCTGGACGACGGCGTAGCCGATGCCGCCGGCCGCGGCCAGCACGGCCACGACCGAGGCGGCCACGATGACCTGCCGCTTGGCCTTGTCGCGCTTGGCCTGCCGCTCGCGCTCCTCGCGCAGCCGCTCGCGTGCCGCCGTCTTCGCCGTCTGGCTGTTCCGCTTGCTCATGTTGGTGATCTCCATGTGGGACGCGCACATGTCGTACGCGGGATACGTGTGGGGGACTGGATGTGCTCGGACGCCGCCGCGCACCGGCCGTTCAGGCGGTGGCGAGGGCGGGCGGGCACGGCGGTCCACGCCGTCCCAGGGAGTGCACGAGAAGCCGGTCGCGGGCTGTCGCCGGGCGGGGAGCCGGCCGCGGCAGCCGTACGGCCGGGGCCGGCCGTACGGCGGCGGAGGCCACCGCCAGCAGCAGCGGCCGGAAGGTGGTGGTGGCGACCGCCCGCAGCAGCTGCACCAGCGCCCGCTCGCCCCGGCGCAGCCAGGCGGCGGCGAGCAGCCCCACGCCGACGTGCGCGGCGAGCAGCAGCCAGGCGGCCGTCGGGCCGGCGTGCGCGAGCAGCGCCTCCGGGTGGCCCTGGCCCGCGGTCATCCGGGCGAGCGGGGTGCCGACGGCACCGCCCTGGCACAGCACGTCGAAGCCGAAGGCGTGCAGCGGGCCCGCGACCGGGCCGCCCGCCCGGCCGTAGCAGGTGTGCTGGCCCGTGGTGAACACGGTGTCTGCGGCCAGCTCCAGCGGGATCAGCAGGGCCGCGATCCGGCCGAAGCCGCGCTCGCGGCCCGCGAGCGCGTACGCGGCGGCGAAGACGCCGGCGCAGACCGCCAGCACCGTCCCCGCCGGCAGCGGGGCCTGGGACAGCAGCACGTGCGACGCGGTGCTGAGCGTCACGACGAAGGCCGTGAACAGCGCCGCGCGCACGGCTCTGAGCTGGGTCCCGGATATGTCCATAGCGATTGAAGAGTCTGTCACGTATGTGAGTAAGAGACCCCTAAAGAGGGTCTGTGAGTGTAACGAAAGTTGCCGGCTGAACGTGCCGCATGAGGCCAAGAAGGTAGGAGGGGAACGCCAGGTTTCTGTGCATGACGGCGTTGTTGTTGCCACCACAAGGCTTCCACACAGATCATTCGCGACAACCAAGCGGTGTACGTGGAAGACCTCGCGGTGTCCGGCCTCGGGCGCACCCGGCTCGCCAAGTCCGTGCACGACGCGGGATGGTCCGCGTTCGTCGGCATGCTGGAGTACAAGGCGGTCAAACACGGCCGCACCTTCGTCAAGGTGGGCCGGGCCTTCCCGTCCTCTCAGGTCTGCTCGGCCTGCGGATTCCGGGACGGCCCCAAGCCGCTGCACGTCCGGCAGTGGACCTGCGGCGCATGCGGCACCGTGCACGACCGCGACCACAACGCAAGCCGCAACGTCCTCTTCGAAGGACGCCGGATCGTCGCCACCGGACGGGTGGAGACGCTAAACGCCTCGTGGAGCGCTGGTAAGACCAGGACGAAGGTCCCGGCACAGCGCGTTGAAGCAGGAAGCCCCCGGAAGGGCCGGACGGCCCAGGCCGGAGTCCCTGGACTTTAGGCCAGGGAGCACGTCAAAGCCCCGGAATCCGGCCGTTGCGGAACAGGTCGACGAAGATCTGGTGGTCGCCGCGCGCGCGTGCGCCGTAGCTGTGCGCGAAGTCCACCAGCAGGGGCGCGAAGCCCTCCTCGTCGGCCGCGAGCGCCGCGTCGATGGCCCGCTCGGTGGAGAACGGCACCAGGGACTCGCCGGACTGGTCGTCCGCCGCCGCGTGCATCGCCGCCGTGGCCCGGCCCAGGTCGGCGACGACCTGGGTGATCTCCTCCGGGTCGTCGATGTCGCTCCAGTCCAGGTCCACGGCGTACGGCGAGACCTCGGCGACCAGCTGGCCCGCCCCGTCCAGCTCGGTCCAGCCCAGCCACGGGTCGGCGTGCGCCTGGAGGGCGCGCTGGGAGATCACCGTGCGGTGGCCCTCGTGCTGGAAGTAGCCCGCGATGGCCGGATCCGTGATGTGCCGGGAGACGGCCGGGGTCTGCGCCTGCTTGACGTAGATCACGACGTCGTTCTCCAGGGCGTCGCTGTGGCCCTCCAGGAGGATGTTGTACGACGGCAGGCCGGCCGAGCCGATGCCGATGCCCCGGCGGCCGACGACGTCCTTCACCCGGTAGGAGTCGGGCCGGGCCAGCGAGGCGTCCGGCAGGGTCTCCAGATAGCCGTCGAAGGCGGCCAGGACCTTGTAGCGGGTCGCGGCGTCCAGCTCGATCGAGCCGCCGTCCGGCGCGAAGCGGCGCTCGAAGTCGCGGATCTCGGTCATCGACTCCAGCAGCCCGAAGCGGGTCAGCGAGCGGGCGTCACGCAGCGCGTCGAGGAGCGGGCCCTCCGCCGTGTCCAGCGTGAACGGCGGCACCTCGTCGCTCTTGGCGCCCGTGGCCAGGGCGTGGATGCGCTCGCGGTACGCGCCCGCGTAGATCCGCACCAGCTCGGTGATCTGCTCGTCACCGAGCGCCTTCGCGTACCCGATGAGGGCGATCGAGGCCGAGAAGCGCTTCAGGTCCCAGGTGAAGGGGCCGACGTAGGCCTCGTCGAAGTCGTTGACGTTGAAGACCAGGCGGCCGCCTGCGTCCATGTACGTGCCGAAGTTCTCCGCGTGCAGGTCGCCGTGGATCCACACGCGCGAGGTGCGGTCGTCCAGGAACGGACCGCCGCGCTTCTCGGCGTCCAGGTCGTGGTAAAAGAGGCACGCCGTGCCCCGGTAGAACGCGAACGCCGAGGCCGCCATCTTCCGGAACTTCACCCGGAACGCGGCCGGGTCGGCGGCCAGGAGCCGGCCGAAGGCGGTGTCGAAGACGGCGAGGATCTCCTCGCCGCGCTGCTCGTCGTTGAGCCGGTGGACCGACATCGCGGGGTGCCTCCTGGTGCAAGTGCATGAGCGACAGCGTTTCTGTCGTCTCCAACGGGCGACGCCGCACGGGAGTGCCCGGTTCCGCCCGAAGGTACGCGCGAAGAGGCCGTGCGTGTCAGTGGCGAGGCATAGACTTCCCGCTGACCCCAGAACTCCCCGTCCGCCCCATGCCGAGCGTTTCCGTTGGAGGCCATACCGTGTCAAAGCCGCCCTTCACGCACCTGCACGTCCACACCCAGTACTCGCTGCTGGACGGTGCCGCGCGGCTCAAGGACATGTTCAACGCCTGCAACGAGATGGGCATGACGCACATCGCCATGTCCGACCACGGCAACCTCCACGGGGCGTACGACTTCTTCCACTCCGCGAAGAAAGCCGGAATCACCCCGATCATCGGGATCGAGGCGTATGTCGCCCCCGAGTCGCGGCGCAACAAGCGCAAGATCCAGTGGGGCCAGCCGCACCAGAAGCGGGACGACGTCTCCGGTTCCGGCGGTTACACCCACAAGACGATGTGGGCCGTGAACAGCACGGGCCTGCACAACCTCTTCCGGCTCTCCTCGGACGCGTACGCCGAGGGCTGGCTCCAGAAGTGGCCCCGGATGGACAAGGAGACGATCTCCCAGTGGTCCGAGGGGATCGTCGCCTCCACCGGCTGCCCCTCGGGTGAGCTCCAGACCCGGCTGCGTCTCGGGCAGTACGACGAGGCACTGAAGGCCGCCGCCGACTACCAGGACATCTTCGGCAAGGACCGGTACTTCCTGGAGCTGATGGACCACGGCATCGAGATCGAGCACCGGGTCCGCGAAGGCCTCCTGGAGATCGGCAAGAAGCTCGGCATCCCCCCGCTGGTCACCAACGACTCGCACTACACGTACGCGCACGAGGCGGCCGCCCACGACGCCCTGCTGTGCATCCAGACCGGCAAGAACCTCTCCGACCCGGACCGCTTCAAGTTCGACGGCACCGGCTACTACCTGAAGTCCACGGACGAGATGTACGCCATCGACTCCTCGGACGCCTGGCAGGAGGGGTGCGCCAACACCCTCCTGGTCGCCGAGATGGTCGACACGACCGGCATGTTCGAGAAGCGCGACCTCATGCCGAAGTTCGACATCCCCGACGGCTACACCGAGGTCACCTGGTTCCAGGAGGAGGTCCGCCGGGGCATGGAGCGCCGCTTCCCCGGCGGCATCCCGGACGACCGGCAGAAGCAGGCCGAGTACGAGATGGACGTCATCATCCAGATGGGGTTCCCGGGCTACTTCCTCGTCGTCGCCGACTTCATCATGTGGGCCAAGAAGAACGGCATCGCGGTGGGCCCCGGCCGAGGCTCGGCGGCCGGCTCGATCGTCGCGTACGCCATGGGCATCACCGACCTCGACCCGATCCCGCACGGCCTGATCTTCGAGCGGTTCCTCAACCCCGAGCGCGTCTCCATGCCCGACGTCGACATCGACTTCGACGAGCGCAGGCGCGTCGAGGTGATCAGGTACGTGACCGAGAAGTACGGCGCCGACAAGGTCGCCATGATCGGCACCTACGGCAAGATCAAGGCGAAGAACGCCATCAAGGACTCCGCGCGCGTGCTGGGCTACCCGTACGCGATGGGCGACCGCCTCACCAAGGCGATGCCCGCCGACGTCCTCGGCAAGGGCATCGACCTCGACGGCATCACCAACCCCTCGCACCCGCGCTACAACGAGGCGGGCGAGATCCGGGGGATGTACGAGAACGAGCCGGACGTCAAGAAGGTCATCGACACCGCGAAGGGCGTCGAGGGCCTGGTGCGGCAGATGGGTGTGCACGCCGCCGGCGTGATCATGTCCAGCGAGCCCATCGTCGACCACGCCCCGATCTGGGTGCGGCACACCGACGGCGTGACCATCACGCAGTGGGACTACCCGCAGTGCGAGTCGCTCGGCCTGCTGAAGATGGACTTCCTCGGCCTGCGCAACCTGACGATCATGGACGACGCCGTCAAGATGGTGAAGTCCAACAAGGGCATCGACCTCGACCTGCTGGCTCTGCCGCTCGACGACCCGAAGACCTTCGAACTCCTCCAGCGCGGTGACACCCTGGGCGTCTTCCAGTTCGACGGCGGCCCCATGCGCTCGCTGCTGCGGCTGATGAAGCCCGACAACTTCGAAGACATCTCCGCCGTCTCGGCGCTCTACCGTCCCGGCCCGATGGGCATGGACTCGCACACGAACTACGCGCTCCGCAAGAACAAGCTCCAGGAGATCACCCCGATCCACAAGGAGCTGGAGGAGCCCCTGGAAGAGGTCCTGGCCGTCACCTACGGCCTGATCGTCTACCAGGAGCAGGTGCAGAAGGCCGCCCAGATCATCGCCGGGTACTCGCTCGGCGAGGCCGACATCCTGCGCCGCGTGATGGGCAAGAAGAAGCCCGAGGAGCTGGCGAAGAACTTCACCATCTTCCAGGCGGGCGCCCGCAAGAACGGCTACAGCGACGAGGCCATCCAGGCCCTGTGGGACGTGCTGGTCCCCTTCGCCGGATACGCGTTCAACAAGGCGCACTCCGCCGCGTACGGCCTGGTCTCGTACTGGACCGCCTACCTGAAGGCGAACCACCCCGCCGAGTACATGGCCGGGCTGCTCACGTCGGTCAAGGACGACAAGGACAAGTCGGCCGTCTACCTCAACGAGTGCCGCCGCATGGGCATCAAGGTGCTCCCGCCGAACGTCAACGAGTCGGTGCACAACTTCGCCGCCCAGGGCGACGACGTGATCCTCTTCGGCCTCGAAGCCGTGCGCAACGTCGGCACGAACGTGGTGGAATCGATCATCAGGAGCCGCAAGGCCAAGGGCAAGTACAGCTCCTTCCCCGACTACCTCGACAAGGTCGAGGCGGTCGCGTGCAACAAGCGCACCACGGAATCGCTGATCAAGGCGGGCGCCTTCGACTCCCTGGGGCACACCCGCAAGGGCCTCACCGCGCACTTCGACTCGATGATCGACAACGTGGTCGCGGTCAAACGCAAGGAGGCCGAGGGCCAGTTCGACCTCTTCGGCGGGATGGGCGAGGAGGAGAGCGACGAGCCCGGCTTCGGACTCGACGTGCAGTTCACCGACGAGGAGTGGGACAAGACCTATCTGCTCGCCCAGGAGCGGGAGATGCTCGGTCTGTACGTCTCCGACCACCCGCTCTTCGGCCTGGAGCACGTGCTCTCCGACAAGGCCGACGCGGGTATCGCCCAACTGACCGGAGGCGAGCACGCGGACGGCGCGGTCGTCACGATCGGCGGCATCATCTCCGGCCTCCAGCGCAAGATGACCAAGCAGGGCAACGCCTGGGCGATCGCCACCGTCGAGGACCTCGCCGGCTCCATCGAGTGCATGTTCTTCCCGGCGACGTACCAGCTGGTCTCGACCCAACTCGTCGAGGACGCCGTGGTGTTCGTCAAGGGCCGCCTCGACAAGCGCGAGGACGTGCCGCGGCTCGTCGCGATGGAGCTGATGGTCCCGGACCTGTCCAACGCGGGCGCCAACGCGCCGGTGATCCTCACCATCCCGGCCACCAGGGTCACTCCGCCCATGGTCAGCCGCCTCGGCGAGATCCTCAGTCACCACAAGGGCGACAGCGAGGTCCGGATCAAGCTCCAGGGCCCGCGCAAGACCACCGTGCTGCGCCTGGACCGGCACCGCGTCAAGCCCGATCCTGCGCTCTTCGGCGACCTGAAGGTGCTGCTCGGCCCGTCCTGCCTGGCGGGCTAGCGAGCGGAGACGTACGAGGGGCGCACCCGTGGCGGGTGCGCCCCTCGTCGTGTGCCTGGGCTCAAGTGCCCTTTATGCAGATGTCAGTTGTGACCGAACCGCTTCTGCTTGCCCTTGCGCGCCAGGTCCCCGGGCGTCACCTGGGAGAGGTGCTGCTCGCTGCGCGCCTCCATCGAGGACTTCTGGGCCTGTTCCTGCCCGCGCTCGGCCTGCGAGGCGCGCTGCTGACCTCGGTCCTGCTTCTTGTTCTTGGCCATGGTGATCTGCCTCCTGTGGGGGATCTAGGGGCCAGGGCCGGATTCAGATTCACATACGCCGACATCAGGCGCATGTCGGATAATTACCGTGTGTGACAGGGCAGGTGGGCGTGCGTGCGCCGGAAACGCCACGCCGAAGATCCAGTTCCGGCCGTTAACCTCCGCGTGGTCGGGCAGACTCGAAGGAAGTCCGAAAACCAAAGCCTCCCGGGAAGAGGGTGAGTCGCGTGGACCGCTGCATCGTCCTGGTGGACGCCGGGTATCTGCTGGGCGCAGCCGCCAGCCTCCTCGCCGGTGAGCCCTCGCGGTCCCGGATCACCGTCGACCACACCGCGCTGATCCAGGCGCTGCGCGAGCGCGCGGAAGCCGAGACCGAGCGTCCGCTGCTGCGCATCTACTGGTTCGACGGCGCCCCCGACCGCGTTCCCCAGCCCGAGCACCGCCGGCTGCGCGTCATGCCCCGGGTCACCGTCCGGCTCGGCGCCCTCACCCGCAGCGACGGACGCTGGGCGCAGAAGGGCGTGGACGCCGCCATGCACGCCGAGCTGACCGAGCTGGCCCGCAACCGCGCCTGCTCCGACGTCGTCCTCGTCACGGGCGACGGCGATCTGCTGCCCGGCATGATGGCCGCCAAGGAGCACGGCGTCGCCGTCCACCTGTGGGCCGTCCAGGCCGCCGACGGCGACTACAACCAGTCCGAGGATCTGGTCGCCGAGGCCGACGAACGGCGTGTGCTGGACCGCGCCTGGATCACCCAGGCCGTCCGCGCCAAGGAGCTGACCGGCGTCTGCGCCCCGCCGCCCGTGCCCCGCCCCGAGATCGCCGCGATCCTCTCCGCGCCGCTGCCCGAGTCCGCACTCGCCGCCGCGGCCGAGCGCTCGGCCGAGCAGGGCCCGCCGCCGGCCACCGCGGCGAGCGCCAACGGCGCGCAGGAGCGGGCCGCCGCCTCCAAGGGCGTACCCACCCCCAAGGACCTCGCCGCCCTGCGCGCCCCCGGCACCCAGCCCGCCCAGCACCCGGCGACCGCGACCTTGCGCTGGTCCTCCGACAAGGGCTGGGTGGACCGCCCCGGCGTGGTCTCCGAGCCGCCCGAGGCCGCCGCCATGCCGACGCTCGCCCAGCTCACCACCGCCGAGCAGCGCTGGGCCGACCGCGAGGAGGACATCACGACGGTCGGCGGCGACCCGTACGAGGTGGGCCAGGTCTTCGCCCGGCGTTGGATCTCCCGCCTCGGCGACCAGGGCCACCTCCAGAAGCTGGCGCAGATGTACCCGCGCGTCCCGCACCGCATCGACGGGGAGCTGCTGCGCTACGCCGCCCGGTTCGGGCTGCTCGCCCACAAGGACGACCAGATCGACGAGCACGACCGTTACGCCATTCGGGCGGGCTTCTGGCGGGAGATCGACGTGCCCGCGGGGACGGAACCCGCTCCCACCGGGGGACTGAACCCGGGCGGAACCCCCATGGCTGGCCCCAAAGGCGAGTAAAGGTCCCGGACCCCGTACCCTCGTCCCTTGTGAACACGCGCGCGGTACAGGCCCCTCGGGAGGACGGGGAGGACGAGGTCGTACGCGTGCGCGGGCTCGCCAAGACCTACCCGGCCGTCAAGGGACGGCGCGGCACCCCCGGCACCCCCGAGGTGCGGGCCACCGACGGGATCGAGCTGAGCGTCCGGCGCGGCGAGGTCTTCGGGCTGCTCGGGCCGAACGGCGCGGGCAAGTCCACCCTCGTACGGCAGCTCACCGGACTCATGCGACCGGACTCCGGCAGCGTCGAGATCCTGGGCCACGACATCGTGCGCCACCCCGAGCGCGCCGCGCGCCTGCTCGCCTACCTCGGCCAGGAGTCCTCCGCACTGGACGAGCTGACCGTCTCCCTCGCCGTCGAGACGACCGGAGTCCTGCGCGGCCTCGACGTACGGCGGGCGCGGGCCGAGCGGGACACCGTGCTGGACGAGCTGGGGCTCGCGCCGATCGCCGGGCGGGCGCTGAAGAAGCTCTCCGGCGGGCAGCGCCGGCTCGCCTGCTTCGCCGCCGCCCTCGTCGGCCGGCGCCCGCTGCTCGTGCTGGACGAGCCCACCACCGGCATGGACCCGGTGGCCCGGCGCGCGGTGTGGGCGGCCGTGGACCGGCGGCGCGCCGAGCGCGGTACGACGGTGCTGCTGGTCACCCACAACGTCATCGAGGCCGAGACCGTCCTGGACCGGGTCGCCGTCATCGACCGGGGCCGGGTCATCGCCTGCGACAGTCCGGCCGGGCTGAAGGAACAGGTCTCCGGCGAGGTGCGGGTCGAGCTCGTGTGGCGGGAGCGGGCACCGCTGGAGGTGCCCGAGGTCGCCGCCCTGCGCGAGCGCGCGGCGGAGTCCGGCCGGCGCTGGACGCTGCGGCTCGCGCCCGAGGAGGCCCGGGCCGCCGTCGCCACCGTGACCGGCGGGGCCGCCTTCGCCGCGCTGGACGACTTCACCCTCGCCACGCCCAGCCTGGAGGACGTCTACCTGGCGCTCGGCGGTGCGGCCCGGCAGGGGCTGGTGAAGGCATGAGCGCGCCGGCCGCGACATGCGTATCGGTCGTAGAGGCGTACGGGGTGTACGCGACGGCCGCAGGGAAGAGGAGCAGCTCGACGTGAGTGTCGTACCCGCCCAGGTTCTGCCGGGCGGTGTCCCGGCCGTGCCCGAGACGGCACGGGACACGGACGGACTCGGTCCGCCCGCGCGGCTGTGGCCGTCGCTGGCGGCCGTCTACCGGGCGCAGCTGTCCCGGGCCCGGGTGGCGCGGATCCCGCTGCTGTTCGTGGCGACCTTCCAGTCCGTCGGCATCGCGGTGATGATGCGCGGCGTCGTCGACAGCGGTACCGAGGCCCAGTCCGTGGTGGCCGGGTCGGCGGTGCTGGTCGTCGCCTACGTCGCGCTGAACCTGCTCTCCCAGTACTTCGGGCAGCTGCGGGCCAGCGGCGGCCTGGACCACTACGCCACGCTGCCGGTGCCGCCGGCCGCGGTGGTGCTCGGCGCGGCGGCCGCCTACGCCTCCTTCACGGTGCCGGGGACCCTGGCGACCGCCGTCTTCGGGTGCGCGCTGTTCGGGCTGCCGCTGTCCAACCTGTGGATCCTGCTGCTCGTGATCCCGCTCGCCGGTGCCGCGCTGTCCGGGCTCGGCGCCGCCTGCGGGCTGCTCGCGCCGCGGCCCGAGCTGGCCACGCTGCTCGGTCAGCTGGGCATGTCCGCGGCACTGCTGCTCGGGGTGCTGCCGGCCGACCGGATGCCGGAGATCATCCGGCTCGCACGCGATCTGCTGCCGTCGACGTACGGCGTGGAGGCGTACGCCCGCACCTTCGCCGAGCGTCCGGACTGGTCCGTCGTCCTCGCCGACCTGGGGGTGTGCGCCGGTGTCGGGGTGGTCTCGCTGGCCGTGGCGACCTGGGCGTACCGCCGGGCCGCCGTCCGGTGACGCGGCGCACAGCGCGACCTGGCACGATGTCAGGGTGACCGCACCGCTGACTCCGCCACCGCCGCCGCACGACGACTCCGCGCACCACGCCTGGCAGGTTCCGCCTGCCGCGGGGCCGGGTGCGGGCACGTACGAAGAGGACGGGCCCGGAATGAAGACCGAGTTGCGGGAGGCCGCCGGCATCACGGTGGCCGTGGCGCTGGGCGGGGTGCTGCTGGGGCTGCTGTGGTGGTGGCTGGCGCCGCACGTGCCGCTGGTCGGCGACGAGGTGGACAAGAGCTGGGTGGTCTACCTCAAGGACAGCGAGGGGGAGCAGGCCATCGGGGTGGACGGCACCTTCACCCTGCTGGCGCTGGGCCTCGGGCTGGTCAGCGGGCTCGCCCTGTTCCTGTGGCGGCGACGCGGGGGCGTACCGGCCGTGGTGGGCCTCGGCGTCGGCGCGCTGCTCGCGTCACTGCTGGCGTGGCGGCTCGGGGTGTGGCTCGGGCCCACGTCCGACGTGATCGCGCACGCGCAGCAGGTGGGGAAGGGAGTCACCTTCCCGGCGCCGCTGAAGCTGGGCGCGAAGGGGGCACTGCTGGCCTGGCCGCTGGCCGCGCTGGTCGTCCACCTCGCGCTGACGGCGGCCTTCGGCCCCCGGGACCCCGAGCTCCCGTATCCGCCGGGACCGATGACCGAGGACCCCTACGGGGCGCCGCCGGCGTAGTCGGGCCCCTTCCTCCCCGCTCGGCCGGCAGCGCTGCTCGTCAGCCTCGTCCCACGGGTGCCAGCACCGCGTCCGTCAGCTTCGCCAGGTCGCCCGGTGCCAGCTCCACCTCCAGGCCCCTGCGGCCCGCCGAGACGCAGATGGTGGCGTGCGCCTCCGCCGAGTCGTCCAGGACCGTCCTGAGCCGCTTGCGCTGGCCCAACGGGGAGATGCCGCCGCGGACGTAGCCCGTCGTGCGTTCGGCCAGGGCCGGGTCGGCCATGGCCGCCCGCTTGCCGCCGACCGCCGCCGCCAGCGCCTTGAGGTCCAGGGAGCCGGAGACCGGGACCACGGCCACCGTCAGAGCGCCGTCGACGTCCGCGACCAGGGTCTTGAAGACGCGGTCCGGGGAGACACCCATCGCCTCGGCCGCCTCCTCGCCGTAGGAGGGGTGGGCGGGGTCGTGGTCGTAGGCGTGGACCGTGAAGTCCACGTCGGCCGACGTCAGGGCGACCGTCGCGGGCGTTCCCCCGGACTGCTGCGGCTTCTTCTGCTTCTTCGCCATCCGGCTTCCTCAGTTCAGGCTCGTCGGCGCCCGGGTCAGCTCGAACGCGGGCAGCGAGGGCAGATTACGGATGATGGCCGTCTCGGCGCGCAGCAGTTTCAGCTCGTCGCGCAGCCGCGAGGCGGTGTCCGGGGCCTGCAGCAGCCGTTGCTTCGTCGGGGTGTCGTGGACCATCGCGGCCGCCACCAGGTACGACACCACGCCCGGGTCGTCCGGCAGCTCCGCGCCCGAGGACAGCGAGCGCTCACGGGCGCCGGCCAGCCGCTTCTGGTACTGGCGGAAGGAGCGCAGGACGCCCTCGGCCAGCGCGCCGGCCTCGTCGCCCGGCTCCTCCGGCAGCTCCTCGCACTCCGCCGTCAGGAACGGGCCCGACGCGTCGATCGAGAGCAGACGCACGCGCGTCGTGCCCGTCGCGAGGACCTCGAACGTGCCGTCGGCCCGCTCCCGGATCGTCGCCGCGTCCGCCACACAGGCCGTCGTGTGGAGGGCCTTGAGCGGGTCCGGGCCGAAGCCCGCGGCCGGCCCGCGCTCCGGCTGCGCGGTCGGGTCCGGCATACCGGGGGCGCTCGGCGCCACCTCGTAGCCGTCGCGGATCGCCACGACCGCGAACCGGCGCGGTTCGTCCTCGGGTGTCTTGAGCAACTCGCGCATCACGGCGCGATAGCGCTCCTCGAAGACGTTGAGCGGCAGCACGAGTCCCGGGAACAGCACGGTGTTCAGCGGGAAGAGCGGGAGACGGACGGTGGTCACGGCGCCCCAGCCTAGTGGTCACCGGCGCGAACGTGTCCTTCGTGCCCGCCGAGCGGGACCGGGGACCAGGGCGCCGGCCTCGCGGGCAGGGGCCGCGCACCGGGTGCCAGCAGGTGCTCGCGCAGCCGCAGGAAGTGGCCCAGCGGGTCGTCCGAGAACCGGTCCCAGGGGAACGAGGTGGCGTACGGGCCGATGAGGACCAGCTGGGCGCGGGCGTCCTGCCACCGCTCCAGACGCAGCAGGACGTACAGGAGCTCGTTGCGGATCCCGGCCGGCCAGGGGTCGGCCGCGGGGAAGCGCTCCGACAGGGCGAGGGCCCGGTCGGCCGCCGCGTCCAGCCGGGCGCGCGGCACCTCGGGGCCACAGCCGTCGGTCAGATAGCCGAGGGCCGCGCGGGCCGGCAGCGCCTGGACCAGCGAGTCGGCGGGCGCGTCCTGCGCGGCCCGGTCGGCGAAGTCCAGGCACTCGCGGTGCGCGCCGTGCCAGGACGTGCCCAGATAGCGCAGGGCGGCCACATGGCAGCCGTGGTGGTGCGGGGCCCGCCGTACGGCCGCCTCCCACAGCTCCTCGACATAGCGATGCCCGGCCCCGGAGCCGCGCGCGTGGTCCAGCGCGATCCGCCAGGGCACCGGATCGCGGTCGTCGGCCCGGGCGGCGGCGGTGATCAGCGGGCTCACCTCGCGCAGCAGCTCGGCGCGGGCCGGGGAGGGCCAGACCCGGTCCACCGCGAGCTGCGTCCCGACCAGCAGCACGCCGGGATCCTGCGGGAGAGCCGTGTGCCAGGCGTCGAACCACTCGGGGCGCGAGCGGGCGAAGGCGGCCAGGTGCCGGACGTACCGGTCGTGGCTCTCCCAGGCGGCCGCGGTCCGGGTGGCGGTCAGCAGGGCGGCCGCCGTGGCGTACTCGCCCCGGCCGGCCGCGACCAGCGCGGGGGAGAGCCGGTCGTCGGGCGCGTCGAGTACGGCCTCGTCCCCGGCCTCGGGCCGGCCGGCCGGGCGCGCGGAGCGTCTGTTCATCAGGGCGCAGCGGATGAACGAGGGCAGCGGAGCCATGGTGTCGACCATTGAAAGTCCGCAGGTCGGGGGCGCGCCAGGGGGTTCGGGGAAGTCCAGGAAAGTTGTACGGCGCGAGGTCAAGGAGCGGTAAAGGTGCGGGTTCGTCTGGGTATCGGCTGTGGCCCACGCCCTCCTGGGTCCCCTCAGCCCCGCCGCAGCAGCCGCGTCGCCCCCGCCGCCACGGTCGTCGCGAGTATCCAGCCGAGCAGGATCATCGCGGCCTTCAGCCAGTCCCAGACGCCGTGCAGCTCCCACTCGCCCACCTGGCCCAGGTCGATCACCGGCAGCAGCAGGTCCAGCGTGAACAGGGCCGGGCTCCAGTAGGGGTGCTCGTCGTGGTTGGCCGGGAGGTGGTCCGCGTGGGCGAAGGCCAGCGTGCCCGCCGCCCACAGCACCGCCATCCACACCGCGGCCCGGCCCGGCCGGTAGCCGTAGGCGACCGTCCAGTCCTGGACGTACCCGAGGAACTTCGCGGCCAGTGGCAGCGTCTCGCGGCGCCGGCGCTGCTTGGCGAGCAGCACCTCGCGCGCGTCCTCGTCCTCGCCGGCCGCGCGCAGCACCGCCGCCAGCCGCTCGTACGGCTCCGGGGCGTACTCCGCCGTGGCCGCCGCTATCCAGTCCAGGCGCCGGGTCAGCGGGAAGGGGCCCTGCGGCACGAGGTTCTCGTACGTGAAGCCGCCCATGTGCAGGTTCCCGGTCCCCGGCCAGGCGCTCGCGCGGTCCACCAGGTTGACGATCCGCGCCCCGGACAGCAGGACCTTGCCGCGCTGCGGCCGGTCGCCGAGGAAGCGCAGCTCGGGCGTGTGCACCCGGCGCAGGGACAGCTCCTGGTCGTCGGTGAGGGCGAAGCGGGCCCGCTCCAGGTCCACGGCGTCCCCGAACCGCCCGTCGTCCAGCCGCAGTCCGCCCCGGCACTCGAAGCGCTGGATCCGCGTCCCGCGCGCGGGAGTCGTGCCGCTCAGCTGCGCGCCGCCGACGCCGGCCGGGGTCAGGTACAGGGTGCGCTCGACGGTCAGCTGCGGTGCGTTCAGGGCGAGCCGGGCGTAGGGATTGGCGAGTTTCGCGCCCCGCAGGCTGAGCGACACGCCGACCTTGGCGCTGCGCAGGCTCAGCTCGCCGTGCGACTCCAGCAGCTCCGCCTGGAGGTCCTGGCCGACGGTCATGCCGTCCGCCGCGATCGACCGGCCGCTGTGGTCGCGGTAGACGATCGCCTCGTTGAGCAGCAGATCGGTGCCGATGTGCGCGTCGGTCAGCCGGATCCCGTTCTGGAAGCGGCAGCGCGGCAGATGCAGATCGCCCTCGGTGTGCACCCGGGCGGCCTCCAGGCGCGGCACCGCGCAGTTCACCAGGCGCAGGGTCGTGAACCGGGCCTCCGGCAGCCGTACCTCGTCGTCGAAGCGGCAGCCGCGCAGCTCGACGTACGGCGTGATCTGGCCGCCCGCCAGCTCCATCGTGCCGGTGATCCGCACGCCGGCGAGCTTCAGCGCGGACACCCGGCCCGCGAGCGCCGGCGGCCCGTCCAGCAGCAGCCAGCACACGATCCGGGCCCGCACGGTCCGCTCGGGTCCCCAGGGATGCCCGCCGTGCGGATCGTCCACGACGGCGTCGCCGCTGTTCAGGTCGTACACACTGCCGTTGCGGAAGGCCTGCCACATGCCCGCCTCGGCCGCCGTCAGCTCGTCCGGCACGTCCCCGGCGACGAAGCCGGCCCCCTCGGTCACCGCCGTTCCTTCTCTCTTCCTCGCGCACGACGCTCGCGCATGACATTTCGTACAGCCGTTCATGCCCGCTGAGTGACTGCTGGAACACTAGAGGTGAAGGAGATCTTCCGAATCAGGCCACGTTCTGTATCAGCCATTGATACGCGCGCACGGTGCCCGACCCCGGTCTGAGAGAATTGAGTCCGTGATCTCCCGAATCGATCTGCGCGGCGACGCCCTTCCCGAGGGCCCCGCCCTGCGCGACCTGCTGCCCCGAGCCGACTTCGACGTCTCGGCCGCCCTGGAGAAGGTGCGTCCGATCTGCGAGGCCGTGCATCATCGTGGCGACGCGGCGCTGATCGACTTCGCCGAGAAGTTCGACGGAGTACGTCTGGAATCCGTCCGGGTGCCGGCCGAGGCCCTCACCGATGCCCTCAAGGCCCTCGACCCGGCCGTGCGCGCCGCGCTGGAGGAGTCCATCCGCCGCGCCCGCCTGGTCCACCGCGAGCAGCGCCGCGACACGCACACCACGCAGGTGGTGCCGGGCGGCTCGGTGACCGAGAAGTGGGTGCCGGTCGAGCGCGTCGGGCTGTACGCGCCGGGCGGCCGGTCCGTCTACCCCTCCTCCGTGATCATGAACGCCGTACCGGCCCAGGAGGCCGGCGTCGCGTCCATCGCGCTCGCCTCGCCGCCGCAGGCCGAGTTCGGGGGCCTGCCGCACCCGACGATCCTCGCGGCCTGCGCCCTGCTCGGCGTGGACGAGGTCTACGCCGCGGGCGGCGCCACCGCCGTCGCGATGTTCGCCTACGGCACCGAGTCCTGCGCCGCCGCCAACATGGTCACCGGCCCCGGCAACATCTGGGTCGCCGCCGCCAAGCGCTTCTTCACCGGCCGGATCGGCATCGACGCCGAGGCCGGCCCGACCGAGATCGCGGTCCTCGCCGACGACACCGCCGACCCGGTGCACGTCGCCGCGGACCTGATCAGCCAGGCCGAGCACGACCCGCTGGCCGCCGCGGTCCTCGTCACCGACTCCGTCGAGCTGGCGGACGCGGTGGAGAAGGAGCTGCGGCCGCAGGTCGAGGCCACCAAGCACGTCGAGGACCGGATCGTGCCCGCCCTTGAGGGCCGGCAGTCCGCGATCGTCCTCGTGGACGGCCTGGACGAGGGCCTGCGCGTGGTCGACGCCTACGGCGCCGAGCACCTGGAGATCCAGACCGCCGACGCCGCCGCGGTGGCCGACCGCGTGAAGAACGCGGGCGCGATCTTCATCGGCCCCTGGGCCCCCGTCTCCCTCGGCGACTACGCGGCCGGGTCCAACCACGTCCTGCCCACCGGCGGCTGCGCCTGCCACTCCTCGGGCCTGTCCGTCCAGTCCTTCCTGCGCGGCATCCACATCGTGGACTACACGAAGGACGCGCTCGCCGAGGTCGCCGCCCACGTGGTGACGCTGGCGGAGGCGGAGGACCTGCCGGCGCACGGCGCGGCGATCAAGGCGAGGTTCGGCTGGAAGGTACCGACGAGCAAGTGACCGGCATCGACGATCTGCCCGTACGGGACGAGCTGCGCGGCAAGTCCCCCTACGGCGCGCCCCAGTTGGACGTCCCCGTACGGCTGAACACCAACGAGAACCCCTACCCGCTGCCCGAGCCGCTGGTCGAGCGGATCGCGGAGCGGGTGCGCGAGGCCGCCCGCGACCTGAACCGCTACCCCGACCGGGACGCGGTCCAGCTGCGCGCCGAGCTGGCCAAGTACCTCACGAACACGGGCAAGTACCCCCTCGGCATCGAGAACGTCTGGGCGGCCAACGGCTCCAACGAGGTCATCCAGCAACTGCTGCAGACCTTCGGCGGACCGGGCCGTACGGCGATCGGCTTCGAGCCGTCGTACTCGATGCACGCGCTCATCGCGCGCGGCACGGGCACCGGCTGGATCTCCGGGCCCCGGAACGAGGACTTCACGATCGACCTCGCCGCCGCCGAGCGGGCCATCGCCGCGCACAAGCCCGACGTCGTCTTCATCACCACCCCCAACAACCCCACGGGCAACGCGGTTGCGCCCGAGACCGTCCTCGCGCTGTACGAGGCGGCCCAGGCGGCCAAGCCGTCGATGGTGGTCGTGGACGAGGCGTACATCGAGTTCAGCCACGGCGACTCGCTGCTGCCCCTCCTCGAAGGCCGCCCCCACCTCGTCGTCTCCCGCACGATGTCGAAGGCGTTCGGCGCGGCGGGCCTGCGCCTCGGTTACCTCGCCGCCGACCCGGCGGTCGTGGACGCCGTCCAGCTCGTCCGGCTGCCGTACCACCTGTCGGCCATCACCCAGGCGACCGCCCTGGCCGCCCTGGAGCACACCGACACCCTGCTGAAGTACGTCGAGCAGCTGAAGGCGGAGCGGGACCGGCTGGTCGCCGAGCTGCGCGCGACCGGCTACGACGTCATCGAGTCCGACGCGAACTTCGTGCAGTTCGGCCGGTTCACGGACTCCCACGAGGCCTGGCGGAAGATCCTCGACCGGGGCGTCCTGGTCCGGGACAACGGCGTACCGGGATGGCTGCGGGTCTCCGCCGGCACCCCGCAGGAGAACGACGCGTTCCTCGACGCGGTCCGTGAAGTCAAGAAGGAGCTTGAGGCATGACTCGCGAAGGTCGCGTAGGAAGAACCGAGCGTACGACGAAGGAGACGTCCGTCCTGGTCGAGATCGACCTCGACGGCACCGGGAGGACCGACATCGCCACCGGCGTCGGCTTCTACGACCACATGCTCGACCAGCTCGGCCGGCACGGTCTGTTCGACCTGACCGTGAAGACCGACGGCGACCTGCACATCGACTCCCACCACACCATCGAGGACACCGCCCTCGCGCTGGGCGCCGCCTTCAGGCAGGCCCTCGGCGACAAGGTGGGGATCTATCGCTTCGGCAACTGCACGGTCCCGCTGGACGAGTCCCTCGCCCAGGTGACCGTCGACCTGTCCGGCCGCCCCTACCTCGTGCACACCGAGCCCGAGAACATGGCGCCGATGATCGGCGAGTACGACACGACGATGACCCGGCACATCCTGGAGTCCTTCGTCGCCCAGGCGCAGATCGCGCTGCACGTGCACGTGCCGTACGGGCGCAACGCGCACCACATCGTGGAGTGCCAGTTCAAGGCCCTCGCCCGGGCGCTGCGCTATGCCTCCGAGCGCGACCCGCGCGCGGCCGGCATCCTCCCCTCCACGAAGGGCGCGCTGTAACCCCATGACCAGCCTTTCCACCATCCTGATCGTCGTCGGCCTCTTCCTGGTCGGCGGCATCATCTCCTTCGTCAAGCAGAAGATGCCCACGAGCCTCATCGTGCTGCTCTCCATCGGCGCGGCCATGTGCCTCGTCGCGGGCGTCATGCGGCTGGGGGTGTGGAATTGACCGCCCCCAAGAGGGTTGTCGTCTTCGACTACGGTTTCGGCAACGTCCGGTCCGCCGAGCGCGCCCTCGCGCGCGTGGGCGCCGATGTCGAGATCACGCGTGACTTCGACAAGGCGATGAACGCCGACGGCCTGCTGGTGCCGGGCGTCGGCGCGTTCGCCGCCTGCATGGAGGGCCTGCGCGCCGCGCGCGGCGACTGGGTGGTCGACCGCCGGCTGTCCGGCGGGCGCCCGGTGATGGGCATCTGCGTCGGCATGCAGATCCTCTTCGCGCGCGGCATCGAGCACGGCGTGGAGGCCGAGGGCCTGGACGAGTGGCCCGGCACGGTCGCGCCGCTGGAGGCCGACGTCGTGCCCCACATGGGCTGGAACACCGTCGAGGCCCCGGCCGACTCCCAGCTGTTCGCGGGCCTCGACGCCGACGCCCGCTACTACTTCGTGCACTCCTACGCCGTCCACGACTGGCAGTTGGAGTCGCACAACCCGCTGATCGCCGCCCCCAAGGTCACCTGGTCGACGCACGGCAGGCCGTTCGTGGCCGCGGTGGAGAACGGCGCCCTGTGGGCCACCCAGTTCCACCCCGAGAAGTCCGGCGACGCCGGCGCCCAGCTCCTCACCAACTGGATCGGAACCCTGTAGAGACATGGCCAAGCTCGAACTCCTCCCCGCCGTCGACGTCCGCGACGGCCAGGCCGTCCGCCTCGTGCACGGGGAGTCCGGCACGGAGACCTCGTACGGCTCCCCGCTGGAGGCCGCCCTCGCCTGGCAGCGCTCCGGCGCCGAGTGGCTGCACCTGGTCGACCTGGACGCCGCGTTCGGCACCGGTGACAACCGCGAGCTGATCGCCGAGGTCGCGCGGGCGATGGACATCAAGGTGGAGCTGTCCGGCGGCATCCGTGACGACGCCTCGCTGGCCGCCGCCCTGGCCACCGGCTGCACCCGGGTGAACCTGGGCACGGCCGCCCTGGAGACCCCCGAGTGGGTCGCCGAGGTCATCGCCGAGCACGGCGACAAGATCGCTGTCGGCCTGGACGTGCGCGGCACGACGCTGCGCGGCCGCGGCTGGACCCGTGACGGCGGCGACCTCTACGAGACGCTGGACCGCCTGAACAAGGAGGGCTGCGCCCGCTACGTCGTCACCGACATCGCGAAGGACGGCACGCTCCAGGGCCCCAACCTGGAGCTGCTGCGCAACGTCTGTGCCGCCACCGACCGTCCGGTCGTGGCCTCCGGCGGCGTGTCGTCGCTGGACGACCTCCGTGCCATCGCCGAGCTGGTACCCCTCGGTGTCGAGGGCTCCATCGTCGGGAAGGCCCTGTACGCGAAGGCGTTCACCCTGGAAGAGGCCCTGGAGGCTGTGTCGTCATGACGTCCGATGCCGTGCGGCGGGTGCAGAGCGGAAGTCCCTGGGAAGAGAGTTTCGGCTTCGCACGCGCCGTCGCGGCGGGGGACCGGGTGTCGGTGGGCGGCACCACGTCCTTCAAGGGCACGGTGCTGCACGGCGAGGGCGACCCGTACGAGCAGACCAAGGTCGCCTTCGGCAACGCCCTCGAAGCGCTGGAGGAGTTCGGGCTCGGCATCGAGTCCGTGATCCGTACCCGCATGTACCTGAGCCATGTGCGCGACGTCGACGAGGCGGGCCGGGCCCACAAGGAGCTGTTCGACTCCGTGCGCCCGGCGACGACCCTTCTCGTGGTCGAGGGCTTCGTCGACCCGCGCATCCTGGTCGAAGTAGAACTCGAAGCATTCAGAGGAGCCTGAGCAGTCATGACCCTGGCGGTCCGAGTCATCCCCTGCCTGGACGTGGACAACGGCCGGGTCGTCAAGGGCGTCAACTTCCAGAACCTGCGCGACGCGGGCGACCCCGTCGAGATGGCGAAGGTGTACGACGCCGAGGGCGCCGACGAGCTGACGTTCCTGGACATCACCGCGTCCTCGGGCAACCGGGAGACGACGTACGACGTGGTGCGCCGCACCGCCGAGCAGGTCTTCATCCCGCTGACCGTCGGCGGCGGCGTCCGTACGGCCGAGGACGTGGACAAGCTGCTGCGGGCGGGCGCCGACAAGGTGGGCGTGAACACGGCCGCGATCGCGCGCCCCGAGCTGATCCGCGAGATCGCGGAACGCTTCGGCCGCCAGGTCCTGGTCCTCTCGGTGGACGCCCGCCGCACCGCGTCGGGTTCCTTCGAGGTCACCACCCACGGCGGCCGCAAGGGCACCGGCATCGACGCCGTCGAGTGGGCGCACCGGGCGGCCGAGCTGGGCGCGGGCGAGATCCTGCTGAACTCGATGGACGCCGACGGCACCAAGGACGGCTACGACCTGGAGATGATCGCGGCCGTTCGCAAGCACGTCACCGTCCCGGTCATCGCCTCGGGCGGCGCCGGCAAGCTGGCCGACTTCCCGCCGGCCGTCGCGGCGGGCGCGGACGCGGTGCTCGCGGCCTCCGTCTTCCACTTCGGCGACCTGCGGATCGGCCAGGTGAAGCAGACCCTGCGGGAGGCCGGCCACCCCGTGCGCTGACGCTGCGCCGGGCTTCGTAGATGCGAAAGAGAAGTTGCGCAAAATCTGTTGTGCAATTTCTCTTTCGTATCTACGGTCGTGCCCATGGCAAGCAAAGAGAACCGGCGGATCACCGACGTCGGCACGCTCAAGGCGCTCGCGCATCCGCTGCGCATGAAGCTCTACCGACTGCTGTTCGTCGCCGAGACGGCCACCGCCTCCCATCTCGCCGAGCAGGTCGACGAGGCCGTCTCGCTGGTCAGCTATCACCTGCGCAAGCTCGCCGAGCACGGCCTGGTCGAGGAGGCCGAGTCGCGCAGCGCGGACGGCCGTGAGCGCTGGTGGCAGCCGTCCTCCGACGGCGTCTCCATCCGCGACGGAGACTTCCAGGACGCCCCGGAGAAGGCGGCGGCGCATCTCGCGGCCTCCCGGATGTTCCTGGAGCAGCGCGCCGAGATGTACCGGAGGTACCTGGACGAGCGCGCCCACTGGGGCCCGGAGTGGAGTGAGGCGGCCCATGACTCCGAGTCGCTGCTCAGGCTGACCGCCGCGGAACTGGCGGAGCTGAAGAAGGACCTGCACGACCTGCTCAAGCGCTACGACGAGCAGGGGCGAGCCCATCAGGCCGCCGGCGAGACCGAAGGGCGCGAGCATGTCGCGCTGCACGTGTACGGCTTCCCGTTCCGCGTCTGAGAGGACCCCTCCCGTGACCGCCACGCTCGCCGCGCCGCCGACCTCGACCGCCACGCCCGCCCACCGCGACGGCAACGTCCGCCGCTGGCTCGCCGCCTACACCTCCTCGATGCTGGGCGACAGCGTCTACTACCTCGCCCTGTCCTGGGCCGCCGTCCGGGCCGGAACCCCGGCGCAGGCCGGTCTCGTGATGTCGGCGAGCGCGCTGCCCCGGGCCGTACTGATGCTCGGCGGCGGAGTGATCGCCGACCGGTTCGGGCCGCGTCGGGTGGTCATCGGCAGTGATGCCGTGCGCTGTGCGGCCGTCCTCGCCGTGTCCGCCCTGCTGTTCCTCACCAGCCCGGGGCTGTGGCCGCTCGCCCTGCTGGCGCTGGTCTTCGGCGCCGTCGACGCCGTCTTCGTGCCCGCCGTGGGCGCCCTGCCGTCCAGGCTCACCGCGCAGGACCAGCTCGGCCGGGTCCAGGGCATGCGCAGCCTCGCCATCCGGTTCGCGAGCGTCGTCGGCGCCCCGCTCGGCGGGCTCGGGGTGGCCACCGGCGGCGCCCCGGCCGCGTTCGCCCTCGCCGGGCTGCTCATCGCCGTGTCCGTGCCGCTGCTGGTCCGCGTGCGCGTACGGGACCTGCCGACGCGGGACGCCGCACCGAAGGGCACGGCCTGGGCGGACCTCAGGTCCGGGCTGCGCCACATCCGCGGTCACCGCGTCCTCGCCCCGCTGATGCTCGCCATCGCCCTCGGCGACCTGGGGTTCGTCGGCCCCCTGAACGTCGGACTGACCCTGCTCGCCGACCATCGCGGCTGGGGTGCCTCCGGCATGGGCTGGATACTCGCCGGGTTCGGCACCGGCGCGGGCGCCGCCTCGCTGCTGCTGGCCGTCCGGGGGCGGCTGCCCCGCGCCGGACTCGTCGCCGGGTGCACGATCATCGCCGGCTCGATCGCCGTCGGCGCCCTCGCCTATGCCCCCACCCTGGTGACCGCCGTCGGTACGGCCCTGCTCGTCGGCCTGCTCACCGGGCTGAGCGGGGTGATGTGCGGCGCGCTGCTCCAGACCCGGTCCGACCCCGCCTTCCTGGGCCGCGTCACCGCCGTCTCCAGCCTGGTCAGCCTCGGTCTCACCCCGCTCAGCATGCCGTTCGCCGCCGCCGCTGTCGGAGCCTGGGGACTGCGCCCGGTCTACGTCGTCAGCGCCGCCGTCTGCGGACTCGGCGGGGTCGTCGCCCTCGCCGTACCGGCCCTGCGCACCGCCGAACTGCCCCGCTGAACATCACTCCCGCGACTGAATCAGCTGCACCAGATTGCCGCACGTGTCGTCGAACACCGCCGCGAGGACCGGCCCCTGCCGCTGCGGCGGGTGCGTGAACCGGACGCCCAGGGCGCGCAGCCGCACGTACTCCGCCGGAAGGTCTTCCACGGAGAAGACGATGCACGGGATGCCCGCGTCGTACAGCGCGCCGCGGTACGCCTGCGCGATCGGGCCCTGCCCGGGCTCCAGCAGCAACTGGAGATCCGGCTGGGCCCCGGGCGCGCCGACCGCGACGAACAGGGCGTCGTCACCCAGGTCCCGGTGGACCCGCGTCTCGAAGCCCAGGACGTCCGTGTAGAAGGCGTGGGCCGCCGCGACGTCGTCCACGTACACACCCGTCATCGCGACCTTGATCATGGCATCAGAACCCGAGCTGCTTGGTGCCCTGCACCTTCTCGATGGCGTCCGCGTCGCCCTCCAGGTCCACCCGGGCCGCGCTCTGCCGGCCGAAGGCGAACATGAGCAGCTCGGACGGCTCGCCGGTCACCGTCACCACCGGCGCACCCCGGTGCGCCACCGCCGTCTGCCCGTCCGGGCGGCGCAGCACCAGACCCGTCGGCACCCCCCGGCCCAGCAGCCGCGCGGTGCGCTCCAGCCGGGACCACAGGGCGTCCTGGAAGACCGGGTCCAGCTCGCGCGCGCTCCAGTCCGGCTGCGCCCGGCGCACGTCCTCGGTGTGGACGTAGAACTCGACGATGTTGGCCGCCTCGTCGACCTGCTTCAGCTGGAACGGCGAGAACCGCGGCGGGCCGGTGCGGATCAGCTGGATCAGCTCGTCGTACGGCTTCGCGGCGTACTCGGCCATCACCTTCTCCAGGCGCGGCAGGAGCTGCTTGACCAGCGTGCCCCCGGCCGCGTCCGGGCGGCGTTCGCGCACGATCACGTGCGCGGCCAGGTCCCGGGTGTGCCAGCCCTCGCAGAGGGTCTCGGCGTCCGGTCCGACGGTCTCCAGCAGGTCCGCGAGCAGCAGCCGTTCACGCTTGGCGAAGGTCGACATGGGAATCAGCCTACGACCGGTCCGAAAGTCCGCCCAGCGGACGTACTCCCCGCGTTGTCGGTGCCGCGCGGCACAATGGCACCCATGACCAGCACGACCGGAACGCCCCGGCCCAGCAGCCTCGCCCCGGAGATCGCCGCGCGCCTCAAACGCAGCCCCGACGGACTCGTCCCCGCCATCGCCCAGCAGTACGACACCGGAGAGGTGCTCATGCTCGGCTGGATGGACGACGAGGCGCTGCATCGCACGCTGACCACCGGCCGCTGCACCTACTGGTCCCGCAGCCGCCAGGAGTACTGGGTCAAGGGCGACACCTCGGGCCACTTCCAGTGGGTGAGGTCGGTCGCGCTCGACTGCGACGCCGACACCGTGCTCGTCAAGGTCGACCAGGTCGGCGCCGCCTGCCACACCGGCGCGCGCACCTGCTTCGACGAGGACGTGCTGCTCAAGGACGGCGCCGGCGACATCGATTCCGGCCCGGCCGGCTCCGATCAGTAAGGTCAGCGGCCATGGACCTCGAGACCTTCCGCAAGCTCGCCGTCGACCGGCGCGTCATCCCGGTCACGCGCAAGCTCCTCGCCGACGGCGACACCCCGGTGGCGCTCTACCGCAAGCTCGCCGCCGAGCGCCCCGGCACCTTCCTCCTGGAGTCCGCGGAGAACGGCCGCTCCTGGTCCCGGTACTCCTTCGTGGGCGTCCGCAGCTCCGCCACGCTCACCACCCGCGACGGCCAGGCCCACTGGCTGGGCACCCCGCCCGTCGGCGTCCCCGTCGACGGCGACCCCCTCCAGGTGCTGCGCGCCACGCTCCAGACCCTGCACACCCCGAACCAGGAGGGCCTGCCGCCCTTCACCGGCGGCATGGTCGGCTACCTCGGCTACGACATCGTCCGCCGCCTGGAGAAGATCGGCCCCGGCGAGCGCGACGACCTCGGGCTGCCCGAGCTGACCATGCTCCTGACCAGCGACCTCGCCGTGATGGACCACTGGGAGGGCTCGGTCCTGCTGATCGCCAACGCGATCAACCACAACGACCTCGCCACCGGCGTGGACGAGGCCTACGCCGACGCCGTGGCCCGCCTCGACGCGATGGAGGCCGACCTCACGCGCGCGGTGGCCCAGCCCCCGGCCGTCCTGCCGCCCTCGGAGCTGCCCGAGTACACCGCGCTGTGGGGCGGCCCCGACTTCCAGGCCGCCGTCGAGGACGTCAAGGAGCGCATCCGCGCGGGCGAGGCCTTCCAGGTCGTGCCGTCCCAGCGCTTCGAGACCCCGTGCACGGCGAGCGCCCTGGACGTCTACCGGGTGCTGCGGACCACCAACCCCTCGCCGTACATGTACCTCTTCCGCTTCGACGGGTTCGACGTCGTCGGCTCGTCCCCCGAGGCCCTGGTGAAGGTCGAGGACGGGCGGGCCATGGTCCACCCCATCGCCGGCACCCGCCCGCGCGGGGCCACCCCGCAGGAGGACCAGGCCCTCGCCGAGGAGCTGATGGCCGACCCCAAGGAGCGCGCCGAGCACCTGATGCTGGTCGACCTCGGGCGCAACGACCTCGGCCGGGTCTGCGAGCCCGGCTCGGTCGAGGTGGTCGACTTCATGTCCGTCGAGCGGTACTCCCACGTGATGCACATCGTCTCGACCGTCACCGGCCGGGTCTCCGCGGGCCGCACGGCCTTCGACGTGCTCACCGCCTGCTTCCCGGCGGGCACCCTCTCCGGCGCCCCCAAGCCCCGCGCGATGCAGATCATCGACGAACTGGAGCCCTCCCGCCGCGGCCTGTACGGCGGCTGTGTCGGCTACCTCGACTTCGCGGGCGACTCCGACACCGCCATCGCCATCCGCACGGCCCTGCTGCGCGACGGCACGGCCTACGTCCAGGCCGGCGCCGGCATCGTCGCCGACTCCGACCCGGTGGCCGAGGACCAGGAGTGCCGCAACAAGGCGGCGGCGGTGCTGCGCGCGGTCCACACGGCCAACCGGCTGGGCGCATAGGCGCCTTCCGCCCGTAGGGCACGTCTCATCCGAACCCCCGGGTGAGGGTTCGCCCGGGGTTCAGGCGATAGTGGAGTACGTGACTGCCGTTCCTCACCCCCGTTCCGAAGCCGCCGAGCCCGTCCGGTCCGGCCGCCGGAGCCTCGCCCTGGCCCTCCTGTGCGGTGCGCTCGGCGCGGCCGTGGCGCTGCTCGCGACCCGGCAGCGCTGGGCGGAGGGCACCGCGACGGTGGCCGGCGGAGCGTTCCCGCTCACCGCGAAGGGCAGCGACGTCACGGGCGTCCCGGCGGCCCTCGCCATAGTGGGCCTCGCCGCGCTCGTCGCCGTCTTCGCCGTCCGCCGGGCCGGCCGCCTCGTCGTCGCCGGGCTGCTCGCGCTGTCCGGCGCCGGGATCGCGGCCGCCGCCCTCGTGTCCGCCTCCGACAGCTCCGCGCTGGACGACAAGGCCGCCCAGGCCAGCGGCGACACCTCCGCCACGGTCGAGGCGCTCAGCCACACCGGCTGGCCCTACGTCGCGGCCGTCGGCGGGGCTCTGATCCTGCTGGCCGGCCTGCTCGCGCTGCGCTACGGCAGCCTGTGGCCCGCCATGTCCGGCCGCTACGAGCGCGGCACCGACCGCCCGCGCCGCAAGGCCCGCCCGGTCGACCCCGAGCGGCCCGAGGAGATGTGGAAGGCCCTGGACCGCGGCGAGGACCCGACCGGGGCCTGAGCCGTCGGCCACCATCGGGCGCGGCCGGTGTGGCCAGGTGCGGCCAGGTGTGGCGAACCAGACGCCCACCCCCGCGTCCGGAGCGCGCGCCCGTACGGGACAATGGGGGGAGCGTCCGGCTCGGACACTGACGGGCGGGCTCGGAGCCGTACGACACGTACGCCGCTCTCCCGGGACACGTACACAGCAACGAGGAGCACAGACATGGCGGGCAGCAGCCACGGCCACGGTCACACCCCGGCCGCCTGGACCGGCGTCATCATTTCCTTCATCGGTTTCCTGGTCGCGGGCGCCTTCATGGTGATGGCCAACACCGTCGGCTTCTGGGCCGGCATGGTGCTCATCCTCGCCGGCGCTGTGGTCGGCGGCATCATGCGCGCCATGGGCCTCGGCGCCGACCCGAAGCCGCTGAAGATGGTCGGCGGCTCCGTCGCGACTCCCGAGCCGGTGGCCGTGGAGGGCTGAGCCCTCCCGCTCCCGCCTTCGAGGGGCGGTCCGGCACCCGCAGAGGTGCGGGGCCGCCCCTCGGCTTTCCCCCGTACGCCCGCGACGACGCGCGGGCGGCACCGGCCCGCGGCACAATGCGAACGTGAACGCCGACAGCCGCGCGGCCCCGCCCGCGACAGCCGCGACCGCACCGCTCGGACGGCGGCTCGCCGTCCCGGGCGCGCTGTTCGCGGTCGTCGCCGCGGCCTTCGCGTACGTCGGCGCCGTCGACCCGAACGAGCCCGGCCACTACCCGGTCTGCCCGCTGTACCGGCTCACCGGTCTGTACTGCCCCGGCTGCGGCGGACTGCGCAGTGCGCACGCCTTCGTCCACGGCGATCTGCTCACCGCGCTGCACGACAACGCGCTGGGCGTGGCCGGCTACCTGGGCTTCGCGGTGCTGTGGAGCGTCTGGGCGGTCCGTACGGCGCGCGGCCGGCCGCTGCGGCCGGACCTCGGCCGGGCCCACCTGTGGGGCGTCGGCGTGTCGCTGCTGGTGTTCACGGCTGTCCGGAACCTGCCGTCGGGCGACTGGTTGCATCCTTGATCACCGGGGGAAGGTTCAGTATGGGGGAAGGACCGGCGTCCACTGGATGCGAAGGCACCGGCCCGCTGCGGATACCATCGCAATGACCACGGGTTTTCAGAACGTGAAGAGCCCGGGGCCCGAAGAACCTGATGAACCTGAAGGAACCACCGTCTGGAAGGGGGCCGCTCGCGTGAGTGTGCTCGACGAGATCATCGACGGAGTCCGTGCCGACCTCGCGGAGCGGCAGGCGCGCGTCAGCCTCGACGAGCTCAAGGAGCGCGCGGCCAAGGCACCCGCCGCGAAGGACGGAGTGGCCGCGCTCAAGGGCGACGGCGTCAAGGTGATCTGCGAGGTCAAGCGCTCCAGCCCCTCCAAGGGCGCGCTGGCCGCGATCGCCGACCCGGCCGGGCTGGCCGCTGACTACGAGGCGGGCGGTGCGGCCGTCATCTCCGTCCTCACCGAACAGCGCCGCTTCGGCGGCTCGCTGGCCGACCTGGAGGCCGTCCGCGCGCGCGTGGACATCCCGGTCCTGCGCAAGGACTTCATCGTCACCTCGTACCAACTGTGGGAGGCCCGGGCCTACGGCGCCGACCTCGCGCTGCTGATCGTGGCCGCGCTGGAGCAGCCCGCCCTGGAGTCCCTGATCGAGCGCGCGGTCTCCATCGGCCTGACCCCGCTCGTCGAGGTGCACGACGAGGACGAGGTCGAGCGCGCGGTGGACGCGGGCGCCAAGGTGATCGGTGTCAACGCGCGCAACCTGAAGACGCTGGAGGTCGACCGCGGCACGTTCGAGCGGGTCGCCCCGGAGATCCCGAACCACATCGTCAAGGTCGCCGAGTCCGGCGTCCGCGGCCCGCACGACCTGATCGCCTACGCCAACGCCGGCGCCGACGCGGTCCTGGTCGGCGAGTCCCTCGTCACCGGCCGCGACCCGAAGACCGCCGTCGCCGACCTGGTCGCCGCGGGCGAGCACCCCGCGCTGCGGCACGGCCGGAGCTGATCACCCGGTAGGCTGACCCCGATGACTCTCACCGTGACGACCGTGGACCGGTACGCCCGCCTGGCGCGCGGCTGCCGCCCCCGGGGCTGCCGCGCCCCGGCGAGGCGTGTCCACGGCCGCAGGGTGCGGTACGTCATCGGTGACGAACCCGGGCAGGTCAATGGCATGCGATGGCAGCAGCCAACCTGAGGGGCGCGGGGCTCTGTTTGATATGCGGCTACCGCCGCGCGGGCGCGATCAACCACAGCGATCCCGCAGTCGACTGATCACCCCGTCGCCCCACGGCGAACAGTGTCTTTTCACGCACTCACCGTGAGGTTTCGGCATGCCCAGCAACTTCTTCTTCCCTGACCCGGAGGGTCAGGTCCCCACCGCCGAAGGCTACTTCGGCGTGTTCGGCGGCAAGTTCATCCCGGAGGCCCTCGTCGCCGCCGTCGACGAGGTCGCCGTCGAGTACGACAAGGCCAAGCAGGACCCCGAGTTCGCCCGGGAACTCGACGACCTGATGGTCAACTACACCGGCCGCCCCAGTTCGCTCACCGAGGTCCCCCGCTTCGCCGAACACGCCGGCGGCGCCCGGTTGTTCCTCAAGCGCGAGGATCTCAACCACACCGGCTCGCACAAGATCAACAACGTGCTCGGCCAGGCCCTGCTCACCAAGCGCATGGGCAAGACCCGGGTCATCGCCGAGACCGGCGCCGGCCAGCACGGCGTCGCCACCGCCACCGCCTGTGCCCTGTTCGGCCTGGACTGCACCATCTACATGGGCGAGATCGACACCGAGCGCCAGGCCCTGAACGTGGCCCGCATGCGCATGCTCGGCGCCGAGGTCGTCGCGGTGAAGTCCGGCAGCCGCACCCTGAAGGACGCCATCAACGAGGCGTTCCGCGACTGGGTCGCCAACGTCGACCGCACCCACTACCTCTTCGGCACCGTCGCCGGCCCGCACCCCTTCCCGGCCATGGTCCGCGACTTCCACCGGGTCATCGGCGTCGAGGCCCGCCGCCAGATCCTGGAGCGCGCCGGGCGGCTGCCCGACGCGGCCGTCGCCTGCGTCGGCGGCGGCTCCAACGCGATCGGCCTCTTCCACGCCTTCATCCCCGACACGGACGTCCGCCTCATCGGCTGCGAACCGGCGGGGCACGGCATCGAGACCGGCGAGCACGCGGCCACCCTCACCGCCGGCGAGCCCGGCATCCTGCACGGCTCCCGGTCCTACGTGCTCCAGGACGAGGAGGGCCAGATCACCGAGCCGTACTCGATCTCGGCCGGTCTGGACTACCCCGGCATCGGCCCCGAGCACTCCTACCTGAAGGACTCGGGCCGCGGTGAGTACCGCGCGGTCACCGATGACGCGGCCATGCAGGCCCTGCGCCTGCTGTCGCGCACCGAGGGCATCATCCCGGCCATCGAGAGCGCGCACGCCCTCGCCGGCGCCCTGGAGGTCGGCAGGGAGCTGGGCAAGGACGGCCTGATCGTCGTCAACCTCTCCGGCCGCGGCGACAAGGACATGGACACCGCCGCGCGCTATTTCGGCCTGTACGACGCCGACGCCGCGGTCGCCGCCGACGCGACCGACACCGCCGAGATCGAGGGGGACGCCAAGTGAGCGGGAACATTCGGCTGCTGTCCGACACCCTCGCCGGCGCCAGGGCCGAGGGCCGCTCCGCGCTGATCGCCTACCTCCCGGCCGGGTTCCCGACCGTGGACGGCGGCATCGAGGCGATCAAGGCCGTCTTCGACGGCGGGGCGGACGTCGTGGAGGTCGGTCTGCCGCACAGCGACCCCGTCCTCGACGGCCCCGTCATCCAGACCGCCGACGACATCGCCCTGCGCGGCGGCGTCAAGATCGCGGACGTCATGCGGACGGTCAAGGAGGCCCACGGGGCCACCGGCAAGCCCGTCCTGGTCATGACGTACTGGAACCCGATCGACCGCTACGGCGTCGAGCGCTTCACCGCCGAGCTGGCCGAGGCGGGCGGCGCGGGCTGCATCCTGCCCGACCTGCCCGTCCAGGAGTCGGCGCTGTGGCGCGAGCACGCCGACAAGCACGGCCTCGCCACCGTGTTCGTCGTCGCCCCCAGCAGCAAGGACGAGCGGCTCGCACAGATCACCGCCGCGGGCAGCGGCTTCGTCTACGCCGCCTCGCTCATGGGCGTCACCGGCACCCGTGAGTCGGTCGGCGCGCAGGCCCAGAACCTGGTCGGACGCACCCGGGCCACCGGCACCGACCTGCCCGTCTGCGTCGGGCTCGGCGTCTCCAACCGCGTCCAGGCCGCCGAGGTCGCCGGCTTCGCCGACGGCGTCATCGTCGGCTCGGCGTTCGTGAAGCGGATGCTCGACGCGCCCGACCACGCGTCGGGCATCGAGGGGGTCCGCGAGCTGGCCGGAGAGCTCGCCAAGGGCGTGCGCGGACAGGCGTAACCGTCAGCAATCATCCGTAGTCACCTACAACGGAACATTCGGTCACTCGAACGGGTGGACCTGAGGCCGGGGAGGCGCGCTGCGCCTCCCCGGTTCGTTCTGGGGGTGTGAGCGAGAAAAACCGTGACGGAAAGCGCACCGCCCGGGAGCGGCTGGCGGTCGAGCGCGAGAAGCAGAAGTCCGCTGACAGGCGGCGGCGCACGCTGATCGTGGGCGCGAGCGTGGTCTGCGTCCTCGGACTCGCGGCGGTGATCGGCGTGATCGCCGCGAACGCGGGCAAGAGCGGGAGCAGTGCGAAGGCGGGCCCGGTCGTGGCGCCCTCGGGCGCGCAGGGCAAGGACAGCCTCGCGATCCCGGTCGGCAAGGACGGCGCCAGGTCGACGCTCACCGTCTGGGAGGACATGCGCTGCCCGGCCTGCCAGGCCTTCGAGACGGCCTACCGCCCGACGCTCCACGAACTGGTGGACTCCGGCAAGCTCCGAATCGAGTACCACCTGGTCCGGCTGATCGACGGCAACCTCGGCGGCACCGGCTCCCTGCGCGGCGCCAACGCCGTGGCCTGCGCCCAGGACGCCGGAAAGTTCCGCGACTACCACGACGTGCTGTACACGAACCAGCCGAAGGAGACCGACGACGCGTTCAGCAGCAACGACAAGCTGATCGCGCTGGCCGGCAAGGTGGGCGGCCTCGCCACCCCGGCCTTCCGCACGTGTGTGAACGACGGCACCCACGACAGCTGGGTGGACAAGAGCCACAAGGCCTTCCAGTCCAGCGGCTTCAGCGGCACGCCCACGGTCCTGCTCGGCGGGAAGAACATCTACGAGAACCAGAGCATGACCCCCGCCAAGCTGAAGCAGATGGTCGAGGCGGCCGGCCGCTGACCGGCGATTTCCGGACGCCCCCGTTATGGACCCGTAGCCGGGCTGCTTGCCGTCCCCACGGCCCGGCACGGTAGCGTCGGACCTGCCATGGAACTTGCCTACATTCCCAGCCCGTCGCGCGGGGTGCTGTACCTCGGCCCCATCCCGCTGCGCGGCTACGCCTTCTGCATCATCATCGGCGTCTTCGTCGCCGTCTGGCTCGGCAACAAGCGCTGGGTCGCCCGGGGCGGCCGGGCCGGCACGGTCGCGGACATCGCCGTCTGGGCGGTGCCGTTCGGCCTGGTCGGCGGTCGGCTGTACCACGTGATCACGGACTACGAGCTGTACTTCAGCCCGGGCCGTGACTGGGTGGACGCCTTCAAGGTGTGGCAGGGCGGCCTGGGCATCTGGGGCGCGATCGCGCTCGGCGCGCTCGGCGCGTGGATCGGCGCGCGGCGCCGGGGCATCCCGATGCCCGCGTACGCCGACGCCGTCGCGCCCGGCATCGCCTTCGCGCAGGCCATCGGCCGCTGGGGCAACTGGTTCAACCAGGAGCTGTACGGCCGTGAGACGCATGTTCCCTGGGCGCTGCACATCACCTCGTCCGAGGGCGGCCGGGTGCCGGGCTACTACCACCCGACCTTCCTCTACGAGTCCCTGTGGTGCATCGGCGTGGGCTTCCTGGTGATCTGGGCCGACCGCCGATTCAAGCTGGGCCACGGCCGGGCGTTCGCCCTGTACGTCGCCGCGTACTGTGTGGGCCGCGGCTGGATCGAGTACATGCGCGTGGACGACGCCCACCACATCCTGGGCCTCCGCCTCAACGACTGGACCGCGATGATCGTGTTCCTGCTGGCGGTGGCCTACATGGTGGTGTCCGCGAAGCTGCGGCCGGGCCGTGAGGCCGTGGTGGAACCGGGTGCCTCGGAGGCCGTGGCCGACGGTACGGAAGAGGCCGCCGAGAGCGGGACCGAGGACGTCGAGGACAAGGTCGAGGACAAGACCGAGCCCGATGCCGAGCCCGCTGCCGCGGAGGCGAAGGCCGAGGCCGAGGCCGAGTCGGGGACGTCGAAGACCTGACGGCAGGCCGTACGAGTACAGGGCGCCCTGACCGGGGCGCCCTTCGCGTGTGCGGTCAGCTCCGGCGTGCCGGCGCCAGCGTGCGCTGGGCCACGGCCACCAGCGCTGTGCCGACGAAGCGCCCGTCCGGCAGGGCCCGGGCGCCCGCTTCCGTCGCCGCTGCCTCAAGAACCGTCTGTCCCGCCTCGATCTCCTCCGGCGTGGGCAGGCAGGCCCGTTCGATCACCGGCAGCTGGCGGGGGTGGATCGCGGCGCGGCCCAGGAAGCCGAGGGCGCGGCCGTGGGCGCAGGAGGCGGTGAGGCCGGCCAGGTCGCGGGTGTCGGGGTGGGCCGACCGGGGCGGTGGCGCGAGCCCCGCCGCGCGGGCGGCGACGATCACCCGGGAGCGCGGCCGGTCGAGGCCCGCGTCGGCCCCGTACCCCCAGGTCGGCCCGGAGATCCGCCCCGCCGAGGGCGATGCCCCGCAGGGCGGGGTGCGCGGTGGCGACGGCGTAGGCGCGCTCGATGCCGAGGGCCGTCTCCAGCAGGGTGGCGGCGAGCGGACCGGCGAAGAGGGTCGCGAGATCCAGCACCCGCAGACCGGCGAGGGGCGGTGCCGACGGGAGTGTCGTCGGGGGTGCCGTCGAGGGTGTCGCCGTCCTCATGCGTGGTACTGGTCCTCGATCTCCGGGCGGTACGGCATCGACGCCGACGCCCCGGCCCGCTGGACGGAGATCGCCGCCGCGGCGGCCGCCCAGGACAGGGCCTCCCGCACCGGCTTCTCCTCGGCGAGGGCCACGGCGAGCGCGCCGACGAAGGTGTCCCCGGCGCCCGTGGAGTCGACGGCGGTCACCTGCGGCGCGGCGACGACGAGCGGTTCGGTGCCCCGGGACCGGTACAGACAGCCGGTCGAGCCCAGGGTGACGACGACCTCCGGCACCAGTTCCAGCAGCGCGGCGGCGGCCTCGCGCGGGTCGGTGCGGCCGGTGAGGGTGACCGCCTCGTACTCGTTGGGCACCAGCAGGTCGGTCGCGGCGAGGAGTTCGGGCGGCAGCGGCTGGGCGGGGGACGGGGTGAGCACCGTACGGATGCCGTGCCGTCGGGCGGCCTGCGCGCCCGCGACGACCGCGGCCAGCGGGATCTCCAGCTGGAGCAGCAGCGCGTCGGCGGAGGCGATCAGTCCCTCGTCGCCGGGGGAGAGGTGGTCGACGGTGCCGTTCGCGCCGGGGATGACGACGATCGCGTTGCCGCCCTCGTCGTCGACCACGATGTGCGCGGTGCCGGACGGGCCCTCGACCGTGCGCAGGAAGTCGGTGTCCACGCCGGAGTGTTCGAGGGTGTCGCGCATCCGCAGCCCGAAGGCGTCGTTGCCGACCGCGCCGACCATCGAGACGGTGGCGCCGGCGCGGGCCGCGGCGATCGCCTGGTTGGCGCCCTTGCCGCCGGGGATCGTGCGGAACTCCCGTCCGGTCACGGTCTCGCCGCGCTGCGGGGCCTTCGCGACGTAGGTGACGAGGTCCATGTTCGTACTGCCGAGGACGACGATGTGGGTCATGAGCGGGTCGTCTCCACAAGGGTGAGGTGGGCGAGGGTGTCGAAGCCGGTGCCGTCGAAGTCGGCGACGGTGCTGGCGAGCCGGTTCTTCAGCGGGGCCCGCCAGTGTTCGGGGAGCGCCGCCGGGCCGCCCGCGAGGAGACCGGCGACGCTGCCGGCCGTGGCACCGTTGGAGTCGGTGTCCCAGCCTCCGGACACCGCACGGCGGATCGAGCCGGTGAAGTCGCCGTCGGCGTGGGCGAGGGCGGCGACGGTCAGGGCGGTGTTGGGGACGGCGTGCACCCAGTGGTGGGTGGACCCGTACAGGGCGTGCAGCTCGTCCACGACCGCGTCGAAGTCCTCGTGGGAGCAGGCGAGTCGCAGTGCGTGGTCGATCGCCTGCGCGAGCCGTGAGCGGGGCGGGACCACGCTGCGGCCGGTGCGCAGACAGGCGTGGACGTCCTGGGTGCCGGTGGCGGCGGTGGCGATGACGGCGGCTGTGAACATCGCCGCGTAGACGCCGTTGGCGGTGTGCGTCAACGCCGCGTCGCGGTAGGCCTGTTCGGCGGCGCCGGCCGGGTCGCCGGGGTTGGTCCAGCCGTGCACGTCGGCGCGGATCAGGGCGCCGATCCACTCGCGGAAGGGGTTGCGGTGCCGGGCCGTGTACGGGGGTTCGATGCCGGAGAGGAGGTTGCGGTAGGCGATGCGCTCGGCGGTGAACGTGCGGCCGGGCGGGAGTTCGTCCAGCCAGAGCCGGGCCACGTCCGTGGTGGTGAACGTCCGTCCGTGCCGCCGCAGGAGCAGCAGGTTCAGCAGGGGGTAGTTGAGGTCGTCGTCCTCCGGCATGCCGTCGATGTTCTCGGCGAGGGAGGTGGTGGCCGAGCGGCGGTTCCAGGGGTGCTCGGCGAGCAGGTCGTCCGGTACGCCGACGGCGGTGAAGTAGCCGGCGAGTGGCCAGTTTCCGGCGGCGCGGGCGAGGGCGCGCAGGGCGTCGAGGGGGAGTTTCTCGACGGGTTTGCCGAGCAGACAGCCGACGGCCCGGCCGAGCCAGGCGGCTTCGAGCGCGGCGCGGGTGGCGGTACCGCCGGACGGGGCGGGCCACTGGGGGCACCGGGACCTGATCCCGTCCAGGTCCGTCGGCTCGTCGTCGGCCAACCGGCTGGGCAGGTCGGCCAGTTCGTCCAGCAGGTCCTCCGCCAGCAGCCGCAGATACCGGGACACCCGGTGCGGCGACGCCCCCGCCCGTTCCGGCGCGTCCGGGCCGCCGGCCGCCCGCCAGCGGGCCTCGATCGCCGAGGGCGACCGGCCGTCCAGGCGGGCCTGGCGGAGTTCGTGGCCGAGCAGGTCCTCCGGCTGGACCCAGGTCAGTCGGAGCATGCGGCGCCTCCGAGTGCCGTGACGGCCCGCTCGTGCGCACGGCGGCGGCGTACGTCCGCCGCGAAGATCTCGCGCGTGACCTCGGTGAGCGTGCGGGCAGGCGCCCACAGGTCGAGCCGGCTGGCCTCCGCGACCGTCTTCGCCCACTCCTCGGGGACGGGCGAGCCGAGGGCGCCCGCGAGGGCACCGGCCATCGTGGCGATCGAGTCGCAGTCGCGGCCGTAGTTGACCGCGCCGAGCACGGCGTGCCGGTGGTCGCCGCCGGAGACGAGCAACATGCCGAGCGCGACGGGCAGTTCCTCGATCGCGTGCAGCCGGGAGGGGCGCCGGGCGGCGAGCGAGGGGGCGCGGTAGTCCGGGCCGACGGTGTCGTACGGGGCGACCGCCGCGCGCAGCGGCCCGAGCGCCGACTCGAAGTCCCGGTGCCGTACCGCGACTTCGCAGACCTTCTCGATCGCCTCGCGCGTGCCGTCCTTCGCCAGGGCGAGGCAGGCCGCGACGACCGAGTCGGGGGTCGCGCCCGGGGTCGCGGCGGCGGCGACGGCCGCGGCGAGGACACCGGCTGCCTCCCGGCCGTACGACGACTGGTGCGCACCGGCGATGTCCAGCGCCTCGGCGTAAGCGGCGGCCGGGTTGGCCGCGTTGACCAGGCCGACGGGAGCCATGTACATCGCCGCACCGCAGTTGACGATGTTGCCGACGCCCGCCTCCCGGGGGTCGGCGTGACCGTGGGCGAGCCGGGCCACCAGCCACTTCTCGGCGAGGAAGAGGCGGTGCAGGGGCAGGGCCTCGGCCTCCAGCTCCGGGATCCAGCGGGGGGTGGTCATCAGGTCCGGGACCAGGTGCTCGGCGACGGCGTACGCGTCGAGGTGGTCGCGGACGCGGGCGTAGACCCGGACCAGCGCATGGGTCATCAGCGTGTCGTCGGTGACGTGGCCGTCGCCCTTGTGGTACGGCGCGATCGGGCGGGCGGTGCGCCAGGCGTCGCCGTGCCAGGGGCCGACGACGCCGTGCACCCGGCCGCCGTGGCGTTCGGCGATCTGCTCGGGGGAGTACCCCTCGACCGGGCCGCCGAGGGCGTCGCCGACGGCGGCGCCGACGAGGGCCCGGGTGATGCGTTCGTCGAGACCGACGGGGTCTGTTTCATGAATTAGTTCTGTTTCACAGCTCAGTTCATGTTCTGTGACGGCATGGGAATTTCTGGGCGTCATGCCCCGAATCATCCTCCTGGCCGGGCCGGTTGTGCGGCTTCCAGGAGTCCGGCGAGTTCCACCAGGTCGGTGCCGGTGAGGCGGGGCAGGGCGCAGCCGGACAGGGTGCGGCAGGCGTCCCGCCAAGCCTGCGGGATGCAGGCGCCGCCGCCCAGCGCCCCGGTGAGGGCACCCGCGAGGGCGGGCGCCGAGTCGGCGACACGGGACAGACAGGCGGCGGCGGGTACGGCCGTGTCGATCCGGCCGCCGGCCGCGGTGGCGAGGGCGAGGGCGACCGGCACGGTTTCCGCGGCGGCGATGCCGTAGCTGTAGACGTGGTCGACGATCTGGTGCTCCAGCAGCGGGACGAGGGCGAAGGCGGACTCGCAGCCTTCGGCGAGGGCCAGGGCGTGGCGCGCGTTGCGGCCGATCTCGGAGTCGGCGGGGAGCTCCGCGAGCGCGGCGCCCACGCAGCGCTCCGGGCCGGCGCCGGTGAGGGCGAGCGCGAGTGCCGCGGCCATGGCGCGGGCGCCGTGCACGCCGTCGCCGTCCTGGGTGTAGCGGGCGTCGAACTCGGCGAGTGCGGCGGCGCGTTCGGGATCGCCGGGGTGGGCGACGGCGAGGACGCAGGCACGGACGCAGGCGGCGTCGTCGAAGTAGTGCGGGTTGTCGTGGCCGGTGGCGGGCGGGCGCAGGCCGGCGGCGAGGTTGCCGAGACCGGCGCGGACCGAGATGCGGGCGCGCAGCGGGAGGACGGCGGACTCGATCTCGGGCGCGCGCTCGGCCGCGGCGGCGACCTCCGCGGCCACGGCGGTCCAGGTGAGGTCGATGGCGGCGCGGGTACGGCGCTCCCGGCTGAGGTCGCCGAGGACGTCGTCGTCGCCGGCCCGCAGCACCGCCTCCGCGGCGAAGGCCGCCCACTCGGCGTCGTCGGAGGGGCCGAGGTGCAGCGGCTCGGGCGGCTGGTTGAGGGCGATCGGCACCGGGAGAGTGGTGGTGGCGTTCTGCTCGGCGAAGGTGTCCAGCTCGCGGGTGAGCCGGCGGGTCCACTCGGGCATACGGGCGGCGCGGTGTCGCGCGGCCGGCCAGCCGGCGGCGTCGCCTGCCGCGAGGCCGAGCAGGAGCCCCTCGATACGGCGTACGGTCATGACAGCACCTCACTGTCCGAGTGCCCGGCCAGCGGGCTTCGTACCGTGGGGCGGGGCGGTCCGGGTTCGGGTACCAGCAGCTCCGCCACCTCCAGCACATGGTGGCCCGCCATCGACGGCAGACAGCGGCCCCGGGACGGGCCGATCGCCGCGGACCAGTGGGCGGGGATCGCCGCCGCGCCCCGGGTCGCGCCGGACAGGGCGCCCGCCACCGCCGCCGTCGTGTCCGCGTCGCGGCCCATGTTGACAGCCGTCAGGACCGACTCCCGGAAGTCGCCGTCGGCCGCCGCGTACGCGCCGAAGGCGAGGGCGACCGCCTCGGGCGCCAGGTCGGTCCAGGGGTAGCCGCCGATGACCACCGCGCAGCGCACCGCCCGTGCGCCGCGGTGGGCCACCGCCACCGCACGCCGCAGGGAGCGTGCCGTCCAGGAGTCCTCGGGGATCACCGCCAGGGCCGCGGCGATCACCAGCGGGAGCGGGGCGCCGGTCATCGCCGCCGCCACGCCCGCCGCCACCGCCTGGCCGCCGTAGATGCCCTCGCCCTCGTGGCTCACCGAGCCGTCGATCGCCACGAGGCGGGCGGCCTCGGCGGGGCGGCCGGCCGCGAAGACGCCGAACGGTGCCGCCCGCATCGCCAGACCGTCGCTCCAGGCGTGGCGGTGCTGGGCGGAGATCGGGGCCGCGAGGCCCCGGCGCAGGTTCTCCAGCGTGCCGCGCTCGCTGAAGCCGGCGCCGCGGAAGGGGCCTTCGGCCCGGTCGGCGATCCACTCGTGCCAGGCCGCCTCCACATGGGCCGGGGTGAGCGCCGAGCCGTGCCGGGCGAGCAGCAGTCCCGAGAAGAGCGCGTACTCCGTGTCGTCCGTCCCGCAGGGGTGCTCGGTGACGTAGTCCGTGATGCGGCCCCAGCGGGCGCGGATCTCGGAGGGCCTGAGGTTCTCCGCGGGCGCGCCCAGCGCGTCGCCCACGGCGAGGCCGAGCAGCGCGCCGCGCGCCCGTTCGCGCGGCCCGGCGGTGTCCCCGGCCCCGGCCCCGTCCCCGGCGGCCGGGGCCGGGGACGGGGGAGTGCAGGCGATCGATGCCATGGCGGGCTCCTTCGGCGGGACCACGAACACGCTTTGCGGATGTGTCCCACGGGTCGCCGTCGGGTGTGCCTCCGAGCGGCTCCCGTCACCCAGTCGGCATCTGAGCCTCAGTCGGCACGGATGAGCAAAGTCGGGTAAAGCCGCAGGTTAGCCCAGCCTTCCCTTGCTGGCGAAGAGGAAGTGATCGGCGTACCTTCGCTGTTGTCGAAGAATAGAACTCGTCCAAAGTTAGCTTTGGCTAAGCTATCCCGGGGGCTCCCATGGCCATCATCGAAACCGAGGCCGCGCTGCACGAGGCGCACCGCGACAACCACACGCACCGCGATGTCAACGGCGGCTGGCTGCGCCCCGCCGTCTTCGGTGCGATGGACGGCCTGGTCTCCAACCTCGCCCTGCTGACCGGCGTGGCCGGCGGTTCCGTCGGCCACCAGACGATCGTCATCACCGGGCTGGCGGGGCTCGCCGCCGGTGCCTTCTCGATGGCCGCCGGCGAGTACACCTCCGTCGCCTCCCAGCGCGAGCTGGTCGAGGCCGAGCTCGACGTCGAGCGCTGCGAGCTGCGCAAGCACCCGCAGGACGAGGAGAACGAGCTCGCCGCACTCTACGTCTCCCGGGGCGTCGAGCCCGGGCTGGCCCGTGAGGTCGCGCGGCAGCTGTCCAAGGACCCCGAGCAGGCGCTGGAGATCCACGCCCGCGAAGAACTGGGGATCGACCCCGGCGACCTGCCGTCGCCGCTGGTCGCGGCCGTCTCGTCGTTCGGGTCCTTCGCGCTCGGCGCGCTGCTGCCCGTGCTGCCGTTCCTGCTCGGCGCGACCGCGCTGTGGCCCGCCCTGCTGCTGGCCCTCGTCGGGCTGTTCGGCTGTGGTGCCGTGGTGGCCCGGGTGACCGCGCGGAGCTGGTGGTACAGCGGCCTGCGGCAGCTCGCGCTCGGCGGTGCGGCCGCCGGTGTGACATACGCCCTGGGCAGCCTGTTCGGAACGGCCGTAGGATAGTGCTACCGGTACTTATGCGATGGGCCGCATAAGTACCCGTTACTCGCTGGTTTCGAATGCTTAACCACCGGGCATGAGCCGTAAGCGCCGCGGGCAACGACGCCTGTCGCACCCCCATGGGGCGAGTGAAGACGCTCTCCCCGCCCCCCGTGGGCCGCCGGACGCCGATCCGATCGATCTTTGTCCGCGACGGTCCCCTCGCCATGTCGCCGCCCCGCGCGGTACCGCCGTCACCCCGCGGCACCACTCGCCGTCTCGTGCGGCACCGCTGCCATGTACCCCGTGGCGTCCGCATGTTGGAACGCGGTATCCGGTTCCCGAGAATCGCTCCATCATGTAACCTGCACGAAATTTTGATCTCACATAGAGATCTTTCGCAGAGGGCCAACGTCGTCCCTCGGCACCTGCCACATGCCACATGACGACGACGGGAGAGCCGATGCGTACGCCGCGCCAGCCGTCCCAGCACTCCGCGAATGGCCAGAACTGGTCGTTCATGGATGCTCGCCCTGCTGCGCAGGGTATGTACGACCCCCGCAACGAACACGACGCGTGCGGCGTCGGTTTCGTCGCCACCCTCACCGGCGAGGCGTCCCACACGCTGGTCGAGCAGGCCCTCACCGTCCTGCGCAACCTGGAGCACCGCGGTGCCACCGGCTCCGAGCCCGATTCGGGGGACGGCGCCGGCATCCTCTCGCAGGTGCCCGACGCCTTCTTCCGTGAGGTGGCCGGATTCGACCTTCCCTCGGCCGGCTCGTACGCGGTAGGCATCGCCTTCCTTCCCGAGGAGGGGACCGAGGACGCCGTCTCACGGATCGAGACGATCGCCGGTGAGGAGGGCCTCACCGTCCTCGGCTGGCGCGCGGTCCCGGTCGCGCCCGAACTGCTCGGCGCCACCGCCCGCTCCACCATGCCGGTCTTCCGGCAGGTCTTCGTCACCGACGGCGCCAGCGAGGGCATCGCGCTGGACCGCAAGGCCTTCGTGCTGCGCAAGCGCGCCGAGCGCGAGGCCGGTGTCTACTTCCCGTCCCTGTCCGCGCGCACGATCGTCTACAAGGGCATGCTGACCACCGGCCAGCTGGAGCCCTTCTTCCCGGACCTGTCCGACCGCCGCTTCGGCTCCGCGGTCGCGCTCGTCCACTCGCGCTTCTCCACGAACACCTTCCCGTCGTGGCCGCTCGCGCACCCGTACCGCTTCGTCGCGCACAACGGTGAGATCAACACCGTCAAGGGCAACCGCAACTGGATGCGCGCCCGCGAGTCCCAGCTGGTCTCCGACCTGTTCGGCCCCGGCGACCTCGACCGCGTCTTCCCGGTCTGTACGCCGGACGCCTCCGACTCCGCCTCCTTCGACGAGGTCCTGGAGCTGCTGCACCTCGGCGGCCGTTCCCTCCCGCACTCCGTGCTGATGATGATCCCGGAGGCGTGGGAGAACCACGTCTCCATGGACCCGGCCCGGCGCGCCTTCTACGGCTTCCACTCCACGATGATGGAGCCCTGGGACGGCCCCGCCTGCGTCACCTTCACCGACGGCACCCAGGTCGGCGCCGTGCTCGACCGCAACGGTCTGCGCCCCGGCCGCTACTGGGTCACCGACGACGGCCTCGTCGTCCTCGGCTCCGAGGTCGGCGTCCTCGACATCGACCCCGCCAAGGTCGTCCGCAAGGGCCGCCTCCAGCCGGGCCGGATGTTCCTCGTCGACACCGCCGAACACCGCATCATCGAGGACGACGAGATCAAGGCGACGCTCGCCGCCGAGCAGCCGTACGCCGAGTGGGTCGAGGCCGGCGAGATCGAGCTGGGCGACCTGCCCGAGCGCGAGCACATCGTCCACACCCACGCCTCGGTCACCCGCCGCCAGCAGACCTTCGGTTACACCGAGGAGGAGCTGCGCGTCATCCTCGCCCCGATGGCCCGCACCGGCGCCGAGCCGATCGGCTCGATGGGCACGGACAGCCCGATCGCCGCTCTCTCCGAGCGCCCGCGGCTGCTCTTCGACTACTTCACCCAGCTGTTCGCGCAGGTCACCAACCCGCCGCTGGACGCGATCCGCGAGGAACTGGTCACCTCCCTGCGCTCGTCGCTGGGCCCGCAGGGCAACCTCCTCGACCCGACCGCCGCCTCCTGCCGGTCCGTCACGCTGCCCTTCCCGGTGATCGACAACGACGAGCTGGCCAAGCTCATCCACATCAACGCCGACGGCGACATGCCGGGCTTCAAGGCCGCGACCCTCTCCGGTCTGTACCGGGTCTCCGGCGGCGGCGACTCCCTCGCCGCGCGCATCGCCGAGATCTGCGCCGAGGCCGACGCCGCCATCGACAGCGGCGCCCGCCTGATCGTCCTGTCCGACCGGCACTCCGACGCCGAGCACGCGCCGATCCCGTCGCTGCTGCTCACCGCGGCCGTCCACCACCACCTCATCCGCACCAAGCAGCGCACCCATGTGGGCCTGCTGGTCGAGGCCGGTGACGTCCGCGAGGTCCACCACGTCGCCCTGCTCATCGGCTTCGGCGCCGCCGCCGTCAACCCGTACCTGGCGATGGAGTCGGTCGAGGACCTGCTGCGCGCCGGTACGTTCCTGAACGACGTCGAGCCCGAGAAGGCCATCAAGAACCTGATCTACGCCCTCGGCAAGGGCGTACTGAAGGTCATGTCGAAGATGGGCATCTCCACCGTCGCCTCCTACCGCGGCGCCCAGGTCTTCGAGGCCGTCGGCCTGGACGAGGCCTTCGTCGAGAAGTACTTCAACGGCACCGCCACCAAGATCGGCGGCGTCGGCATCGACGTCATCGCCGAGGAGGTCGCCGCCCGCCACGCCAAGGCCTACCCCGCCTCCGGCATCGCCCCCGCGCACCGTGCGCTGGAGATCGGCGGCGAGTACCAGTGGCGCCGCGAGGGCGAGCCGCACCTGTTCGACCCGGAGACGGTCTTCCGCCTCCAGCACGCCACCCGCACGGGCCGCTTCGACATCTTCAAGAAGTACACGGACCGCGTGAACGAGCAGTCCGAGCGTCTCATGACGCTGCGCGGCCTCTTCGGCTTCACCTCCGGCCGCGCCCCGATCTCCGTCGACGAGGTCGAGCCGGCGAGCGAGATCGTCAAGCGGTTCTCGACGGGCGCCATGTCGTACGGCTCCATCTCCAAGGAGGCGCACGAGACCCTCGCCATCGCCATGAACCAGCTGGGCGGCAAGTCCAACACCGGTGAGGGCGGCGAGGACCCGGAGCGCCTGTACGACCCGGCGCGTCGCTCGGCGATCAAGCAGGTCGCCTCCGGCCGCTTCGGCGTGACCTCGGAGTACCTGGTCAACGCGGACGACATCCAGATCAAGATGGCCCAGGGCGCCAAGCCCGGCGAGGGCGGCCAGCTGCCCGGCCACAAGGTCTACCCGTGGGTCGCGAAGACCCGGCACTCGACGCCGGGCGTCGGCCTGATCTCCCCGCCGCCGCACCACGACATCTACTCCATCGAGGACCTGGCCCAGCTGATCCACGACCTGAAGAACGCGAACCCGCAGGCGCGGATTCACGTGAAGCTGGTCTCCGAGGTCGGCGTCGGCACGGTCGCGGCCGGTGTGTCCAAGGCGCACGCGGACGTCGTCCTCATCTCCGGCCACGACGGCGGCACGGGCGCATCCCCGCTCACCTCGCTGAAGCACGCGGGCGGCCCCTGGGAGCTCGGCCTCGCCGAGACCCAGCAGACCCTGCTGCTCAACGGCCTGCGCGACCGCATCGTCGTGCAGACCGACGGCCAGCTGAAGACCGGCCGCGACGTCGTCATCGCCGCGCTGCTCGGCGCCGAGGAGTTCGGTTTCGCGACCGCGCCGCTCGTCGTCTCCGGCTGCGTCATGATGCGCGTCTGCCACCTGGACACCTGCCCGGTCGGCATCGCCACCCAGAACCCGGTGCTGCGCGACCGCTTCGCCGGCAAGGCCGAATACGTGGTGAACTTCTTCCGGTTCATCGCGGAGGAGGTCCGCGAGCTCCTCGCCGAGCTGGGCTTCCGCTCCATCGAGGAGGCCGTCGGCCACGCCGAGGTCCTCGACGTCCAGCGCGCCGTCGACCACTGGAAGGCGCAGGGCCTGGACCTGGAACCGCTGTTCCACGTGCCGTCGCTGCCCGAGGGCGCCGTCCGCCACCAGCTGATCGCCCAGGACCACGGCCTGGAGAAGGCGCTCGACAACGAGCTGATCAAGCTCGCCGCCGACGCGCTGAGCGCGGGCTCGGCCGAGGACGCCCAGCCGGTGCGCGCCCAGGTCGCCATCCGCAACATCAACCGCACGGTCGGCACCATGCTCGGCCACGAGGTGACGAAGAAGTTCGGCGGTGCGGGCCTGCCCGAGGACACCATCGACATCACCTTCACCGGCTCGGCCGGCCAGTCCTTCGGCGCGTTCCTGCCGCGCGGTGTCACGCTGCGCCTGGAGGGCGACGCCAACGACTACGTGGGCAAGGGCCTGTCCGGCGGCCGGATCGTCGTCCGCCCGGACCGCGCGGCCGACCACCTCGCCGAGTACTCGACCATCGCGGGCAACACCATCGGCTACGGCGCCACCGCCGGCGAGCTGTACCTGCGCGGCCGTACCGGTGAGCGGTTCTGCGTCCGCAACTCCGGCGCGCTGGTCGTCTCCGAGGGCGTGGGCGACCACGGCTGCGAGTACATGACCGGCGGCCGCGCGGTCGTCCTCGGCCCGACCGGCCGTAACTTCGCGGCGGGCATGTCCGGCGGCATCGCGTACGTCATCGACCTCGACCGCGACAACGTCAACGTCGGCAACGTCGATGCCGTCGAGGCGCTGGACGACACGGACAAGCGGTGGCTGCACGACGTGGTGCGCCGCCACGCCGAGGAGACCGGCTCGACGGTCGCCGAGAAGCTGCTCGCCGACTGGGACGCGGCCGCGGCCCGGTTCAGCAAGATCATCCCCAGCACGTACAAGGCAGTGCTCGCCGCCAAGGACGCCGCCGAGCGAGCGGGTCTCACCGAGACCGAGATCACCGAGAAGATGATGGAGGCGGCGATCAATGGCTGACCCGAAGGGCTTCCTGAACCACGGCCGCGAGGTCGCCCGGACCCGTCCCGTCGGTGAGCGCGTCAAGGACTGGAACGAGGTCTACGTCCCCGGCTCCCTGCTGCCGATCATCAGCAAGCAGGCCAGCCGCTGCATGGACTGCGGCATCCCGTTCTGCCACAACGGCTGTCCGCTGGGCAACCTCATCCCCGAGTGGAACGACTACGCCTACCGCGAGGACTGGGCGGCCGCCCAGGAGCGCCTGCACGCGACCAACAACTTCCCGGAGTTCACCGGTCGCCTCTGCCCGGCCCCCTGCGAGTCGGCCTGCGTGCTCGGCATCAACCAGCAGCCGGTCACCATCAAGAACGTCGAGGTCTCGATCATCGACAAGGCGTGGGAGACCGGGGACGTCGCCCCGCAGATCCCCGAGCGCCTGTCCGGCAAGACGGTCGCGGTCATCGGCTCCGGCCCCTCGGGTCTCGCCGCCGCCCAGCAGCTGACCCGGGCCGGCCACACGGTCGCCGTCTACGAGCGCGCGGACCGCATCGGAGGCCTGCTGCGGTACGGCATCCCCGAGTTCAAGATGGAGAAGCGGCACATCAACCGCCGTATCGAGCAGATGCGCGCGGAGGGCACCCGCTTCCGTACCGGCGTCGAGATCGGCCGCGACATCAACGCGCGCGACCTGAAGAAGCGGTACGACGCGATCGTGATCGCCGCCGGTGCCACCATGGCCCGCGACCTCCCGGTCCCCGGCCGCGAGCTCAAGGGCATCCACCAGGCCATGGAGTACCTGCCGCTGGCCAACAAGGTCCAGGAGGGCGACTACGTGGCGCCCCCGATCTCGGCCGAGGGCAAGCACGTCGTCGTGATCGGCGGCGGTGACACCGGCGCGGACTGCGTGGGCACCGCCCACCGCCAGGGCGCGGCCTCCGTCACCCAGCTGGAGATCATGCCCCGCCCGAACGACGAGCGGCACCCGACCGGCCAGCCCTGGCCGACCTTCCCGATCCTGTACAAGGTCACCTCGGCCCACGAGGAGGGCGGCGAGCGGATCTACTCCGCCTCCACCACCCACTTCGAGGGCGACGAGGACGGCAACGTGCAGTGGCTGCACCTCGCCGAGGTCGAGTTCGTCGACGGCAAGCTGACCTCCAAGCCGGGCACCGAGCGCAGGATCCCGGCCCAGCTGGTCACCCTCGCCATGGGCTTCACCGGCACCGACCGGGAGAACGGCCTGGTCGAGCAGTTTGGTCTGGACCTCGACGAGCGGGGTAACATCGCCCGGGACGCCGACTTCCAGACCAACGTGCCGGGTGTGTTCGTCGCCGGTGACGCCGGCCGCGGGCAGTCCCTCATCGTGTGGGCGATCGCGGAGGGCCGCTCGGCCGCCCGCGGTGTCGACCGCCACCTGACCGGTGCCAGCGACCTGCCGGCCCCGATCCGCCCGACGGACCGCGCCCTGTCGGTCTGACCCCGGACCCCTCGGGTCCCCTGCAGACGTCCCGTACAACGGCGTACGGAACACTGACGACGCCTGCCCGACTGTCCCCGACCGGACGCTGGGCAGGCGTCGTCGCATGTCCGCACAGCCGAGGGGAAAGCATGACCGCGATCAGCCTGCGCAAGGTGGAGGAGACGGCCCCGGCGCTGGTCAGCCTGTACAAGACCGCCGGCGTGTCCCTGCGCGAGCACGGCCTGGACGGGCAGCGCGCCGCTGTCTACCTCGTGCTCGACCACTCGGGCTCCATGCGGCCGTACTACCAGGACGGCAGCGTGCAGGCGCTCGCCGACCGGGTGCTGGGGCTGTCCGCGCACCTCGACGACGACGGCCGGGTGCCGGTGGTGTTCTTCTCCACGGACGTCGACGCGGTCACCGACATCGCCCTCGACCGCCACGAGGGCGCCGTCGAGCGGATCGTGGCCGGGCTCGGGCACATGGGGAAGACCAGCTACCACCTGGCGATGGACGCCGTCATCGACCACTACCTGGACAGCGGCGCCACCGACCCCGCCCTCGTCATCTTCCAGACCGACGGCGGTCCGATCAGCCGGCCCGCCGCCGAGCGGTATCTGTGCAAGGCGGCGAAGCTCCCGCTGTTCTGGCAGTTCGTCGGCTTCGGCGACCCGGGCAGCCGGCAGTTCGACTTCCTGCGGAAACTGGACGAGCTGGCCGTCCCCGGCAAGCGGATCGTGGACAACGCCGGCTTCTTCCACGCCGGCGAGGACCCGCGGCGCCTGTCCGACGCCGAGCTGTACGACCGGCTCTGCGGGGAGTTCCCGCAGTGGCTGGCGGCCGCCCGCGCCGCCGGGATCCTCCGGACGCCCGCCGCGTGAACCGGCCGTCGGTCAGGGCGAGTCCGAGGGCGCCGGCGTCTTGAGCGCGTCCTCCAGGAACACCTCCCGGCACTCCTCGGGGCTGCCCCACGCGGTGCGCAGCGCACGGGCCTTGGTCAGCCACAGGGACAGGTCGTACTCGGCGGTGTAGCCGATCGCGCCGTGCAGTTGCAGCGCCGTGCGGGCCGTCGTGTACGCCGCCTCGCAGGCCGTGAGCTTGGCGGCGGCCACGTCCGCCGGGCGCAGCGATATCGCCGCGCCGAACAGCAGCGGGCGCGCGAACTCCAGGGCCGTCGCGGCGTCGGCGAGGCGATGCTTGACCACCTGGAAGGAGCCGACGGGGACGCCGAACTGGGTGCGCTGCCCGACGTACGCCACGGTGCGGTCGAGCAGCGCCAGCCCGACCCCGAGGGCCTGGGCGGCGACGGCCAGCCGGGCCCACGTGAGCGCGCGGTCGAACGGCGGGCCGGGGTCGAGGAGTTCGCCGTCCGGCGCGAGCGGGGTCAGGCGGCGGGCCGGGTCGAGGGAGCGGCGCACCGGGCCTGCGGAGGCCAGGCGCAGCCCGTCGGGGGCGCGGGCGAGGCGGACCGCGGCCGCGTCGCCGTCGAGGGCATGGCCGTGCGGCACCACTGCCGTCGTCGCGAGGTCCGTACCCGCCAGGAGGCCCGGCAGGAACCGCTTCGCGAGCGGGGGATCGGCAAGCAGTACGGCCGCCGCGACCGTCTCCGCCAGCGGACCCGGCACCGCATGCCGCCCCAACTCCACGAACGCGAGGGCCAGTTCCACCGGATGCCGACCCAGGCCGCCGTGCTCCTCCGGCACCGCCAGGCCGAACACCCCCGCCCGGGCGACACGGCGCCACAACGCGCGCCCGCGCGCATGGTCGCCGCGGCTCCAGTCGCGGATCACCGCCGGGGTGTCCGCTGCCGTCAGCATCGCGTGCAGCGAGTCGGTGAAGGCGCGCTGCTCGGCGTCGGGCAGGAAGCGCATCAGCGGCGTCCCTTCGGCAGGCCGAGCAGCCGCTCGGCGACGATGTCGCGCTGGATCTCGTTGGTACCGGCGTAGATGGGCCCGGCCAGCGCGAACACATACCCCTCCGACCAGCCGGAGCCGGCCGACTCGCCCTCGCCGTCCAGCAGATCGAGCGCCGTCTCGTGCAGCGCGAGGTCCAGCTCGGACCAGAACACCTTGTTCATGCTGGACTCGGGGCCGAGCCGCTCGCCCTCCAGGAAGCGGGCGGCGGTCGCGTAGGTGAACAGCTGGTAGGCACGGGCGCCGATCAGGGCGTCGGCCACGCGTGCGCGTGCGTGCTCGGGGCAGCCGCGCTCCCGCCACAGCTCGGCCAGCCGGCCGGCCGCGGCGAGGAAGCGGCCCGGGGAGCGCAGGGTGAGCCCGCGTTCGTTGCCCGCCGTGGACATCGCGATCCGCCAGCCCTGGCCGGGCTCGCCGATCACGTCCTCGTCCGGGACGAACACGTCGTCCAGGAACAGCTCCGCGAAGGCCGGTCTGCCGTCCAGGCGGCCGACGGGGCGGACGGTGACACCGGGCGCGCGCAGGTCGAACATCAGGTACGTGAGCCCCTGGTGGGGTTTCGGGGCGTCGGGGTGGCTGCGGAACAGCCCGAAGGCCCGGTCGGCGAAGGCCGCCCGCGAGGACCAGGTCTTGTGCCCGTTGAGCAGCCAGCCGCCCTCCGTCCGCGCCGCACGGGAGGTGAGGGCGGCCAGGTCGGAGCCCGCCTCCGGTTCGGACCAGGCCTGCGCCCAGACCACCTCGCCGGTGGCCATCGGGGGCAGCACGCGCGCGCGTTGCTCCTGCGTGCCGTGGTCGAAGAGCGTCGGCGCGAGCAGGCTGACGCCGTTCTGCCCGACCCGGCCCGGCGCGCCCGCCGCCCAGTACTCCTCCTCGAAGACCAGCCAGCGCAGCAGACCGGCGTCCCGGCCGCCGTACCGCTGCGGCCAGGACACCACCGACCAGCGGTCCGCGGCCAGTTCGGCCTCCCAGGCGCGGTGCGCCGCGAAGCCCTCCGCCGTCTCCAGGGACGGCAGCGGTGTGCGCGGCACGTGCGCACGGAGCCAGGCGCGGGCCTCGGCGCGGAACTCCTCGTCGGCTTCGGTATGGGTCAGGTCCACGGCGGCTGCCCCTTTCTCCAGCGGCCTTCCCTAACAAGTGTTTGGTAGGTTAGCGTGCCTCCATGACAGGCGTCGAGAGCCCGGCCTACGTCGTCGGGCACGGACTGCTCCGGGGCCGCACCGCCGTCATCACCGCGGCGGCCGGCGCCGGCATCGGCGGGGCGACCGCGCACCGCTTCCTGGAGGAGGGCGCGCGCGTACTGATCAGCGACGCGCACACACGCCGGCTGCAGGAGCACGAGAGCGAGCTGCGCCGCAAGTTCCCGGGCCGGGTGGCGGCGGTGCCGTGCGACGTCACCGACGAGGCGCAGGTGCGGACCCTGTTCGAGACGGCCGCGCAGGAGCACGGCAGACTCGACATCGTCGTCAACAACGCCGGCCTGGGCGGCACTTCGGACCTCGTCGACATGAGCGACGAACAGTGGTCCCGGGTCCTGGACGTGACCCTGAACGGCACCTTCCGCTGCACGCGCGCCGCCCTGCGGTCCATGCGCGAGACCGGCGGCGGGGTGATCGTCAACAACGCCTCCGTCGTCGGCTGGCGCGCCCAGGCCGGGCAGGCGCACTACGCCGCCGCCAAGGCCGGGGTGATGGCGCTGACCCGCTGCGCGGCGATCGAGGCCGCCGCCTACGGCGTCCGGGTCAACGCGGTCGCCCCCAGCCTCGCCATGCACCCCCACCTGGTGAAGGTCACCTCCGCCGAACTGCTGGAGGAGCTGACCGGGCGGGAGGCCTTCGGACGCTGGGCGCAGCCCTGGGAGGTGGCCAACGTGATCGTGTTCCTGGCGTCCGGCTACTCCTCGTACCTGACCGGCGAGGTCGTCTCCGTCAGCAGCCAGCATGCCTAGGGCCTGTCGTCGAATTCCCGCCTGCCGTGCGACGCCTGGCACGCGCTCCCCCGGAGGGGGCACCCCCAGCCGCGTTGTCGTCGGCCGCCGACTTCCCCGCGCTCGGCTTCGCTCGGGCGGGAGGGGCCCCATCGCGTCGACTCCCTCCTCCGCCGTGCAGCCGCACGCACCGGACGCCGCGCGGCCCGCCCTTCGGGCGGACGACGGGAAGGTGACGACAGGCCCTAGGCCCACCGGTCCCGGCACCGGAAAGTGGCCGGGTACCAGAATGGGTCCGTGCCGACCAAGAAGAAGCCCCAGGTGACCCCGGCAGCGGCCCGGCGCGGCGAACTCCTCACCACCGCCGCCGAGGTCTTCGCCGAGCACGGCTACAACGCCACCACCGTCCGCAAGATCGCCGACCACGCCGGGATGCTCGCGGGCAGTCTCTACTACCACTTCGACTCCAAGGAGTCGATGCTCGAGGAGATCCTGCGGACCTTCCTCGACGAGCTCTGGGACGGCTACGACACCGTCCTCGACTCCGCACTCGGCCCCCGCGAGACGCTGGAGGCCCTGGTCACCGAGTCCTTCCGGGAGATCGACCGGCACCGCGCGGCCGTCGCCATCTACCAGAAGGAGAGCCGGCAGCTCGTCGCCCAGGACCGGTTCGCGTTTCTCGCGGAGTCCCAGCGCCGGTTCGAGAAGGCCTGGCTGTCCACGCTGGAACGCGGCGTGGCCGAGCACGTCTTCCGCGCCGACCTGGACGTCCGCCTCACCTACCGGTTCGTCCGCGACACCGTCTGGGTCGCCGCCTCCTGGTACCGGCCCGGCGGACAGCACAGCCCGGAGGAGATCGCCCGCCAGTACCTGTCGATGGTGCTGGACGGGATCGCCGTACGCGAGTGACACCGTCTGCATCACGCCCCTTTCCTGTGAGGGAGTTGTCATGGCCGAGGCCTACATCGTCGAAGCGGTCCGCACGCCCGTCGGGCGGCGCGCGGGAGGGCTCAGCGCGGTCCACCCGGCCGACCTGGGCGCACACGTGCTCACCGCGCTGGTGCGACGGGCCGGGATCGACCCGGCCGCCGTGGAGGACGTGGTCTTCGGCTGCCTGGACACGGTGGGGCCGCAGGCCGGGGACATCGCCCGCACCTGCTGGCTGGCCGCAGGCCTGCCGGAGGAGGTGCCGGGCGTGACCGTCGACCGGCAGTGCGGGTCCTCCCAGCAGGCCGTGCACTTCGCCGCGCAGGCCGTGCTCTCCGGCACCCAGGACCTGGTGATCGCCGGCGGGGTGCAGAACATGTCCCAGATCCCCATCGCCTTCGCCTCCCGGCAGGCCGCCGCCCCCCTCGGCCTCACCGACGGTCCCTTCCTCGGCAGCTCCGGCTGGCGCGCCCGCTACGGCGACCGGCCCGTCAACCAGTTCGCCGGCGCCGAGATGATCGCCGCCAAGTGGGGCATCAGCCGCGAGGACCAGGAGAAGTTCGCCCTGCGCTCGCACCGGCGCGCCCTCCACGCCCTCGACACCGGCCGCTTCGAGCGCGAGACCGTCCCCCACGGCGAGGTCACCGTGGACGAGGGCCCCCGCCGGGACACCTCCCTGGAGAAGATGGCCGCGCTGAAACCCGTCCTCGAAGGCGGCACCATCACCGCGGCCTGCTCCTCCCAGGTCTCCGACGGCGCCGCGGCCATGCTGCTCGCCTCGGAGCACGCCGTCCGCGAGCACGGGCTGCGCCCCCGCGCCCGCGTCCACCACCTCTCCGTGCGCGGCGAGGACCCGATCCGCATGCTCTCCGCGCCGATCCCGGCCACCGCCCACGCCCTGAAGAAGACCGGCCTGACGCTGGACGCCATCGACCTCGTCGAGATCAACGAGGCCTTCGCCCCGGTCGTCCTCGCCTGGCTGAAGGAGACCGGTGCCGATCCCGACAAGGTCAACGTCAACGGCGGCGCGATCGCCCTCGGCCACCCCCTCGGCGCGACCGGCGTCCGCCTGATGACGACCCTGCTCCACGAACTGGAACGCACCGGCGGCCGCTACGGCCTCCAGACCATGTGCGAGGGCGGCGGCCAGGCCAATGTGACGATCATCGAACGCCTCTGAGTCCCGGCAGACGAGCCAGCACCTCCTCCGCCTCCTTCGCGATCCGCTCCACCAGCTCCGCGCACGACGGCAGGTCGTCGATCACCCCGGCGACCTGCCCGGACGCCATCACCCCGAGATCCGTACGGCCGTCCACCATCGCGGATCTCAGCAGCATCGGCGTGTTCGCCGCCAGCAGCACCTGGCTCCAGCTCAGCTCCCTTCCGTGCTTCATGGCCAGGCCCTCCCGCACCATCTCCCGCCAGCCGAGCCCCGACAGCCGCCGGAAGCCCGCCGCCTTCCGCACCGCGTGGGCCAGGGCCCGGATCCGGCCCGACCGCTCCAGCGCGGCCACCAGGTCCGTGCGCAGCATCCGGTGCGGCAGACCGTCCACCGCCCGGGTGACCGTGATGTCCCGGACCGTCGCGGCCAGATAGCGGGCTTTCACCGCGTCCGGCACCGTCGAGTCGGAGGTGAGCAGGAACCGTGTGCCCATCGCCACCCCGGCCGCCCCGTACGCCAGCGCCGCCACCAGGCCCCGCCCGTCGAAGAAGCCGCCCGCCGCCACCACCGGTATGTCCACCGCGTCCACGACCTGCGGCAGCAGCACGCTCGTCGCCACCTCGCCGGTGTGGCCGCCGCCCTCGCCGCCCTGCACGATCACCGCGTCCGCACCCCACGCGGCGACCTTCTCCGCATGCCGCCGCGCCCCGACGGACGGGATGACGACCACGCCCGCCTCCTTCAGCCGGGCGATCAGCCCGGCCGAGGGGGCCAGGGCGAAGGAGGCCACCCGGACGCCCTCCGCCAGCATGATCTCCACCCGGTCGGCCGCGTCGCCCGCGTCGGCCCGCAGGTTCACCCCGAACGGCGCGTCGGTGCGCGACCTCACCTCCCGTATCGCGTCCCGCAGTTGACCGGGCGTCATCGTCGCCGAGGCCAGGATGCCGAGCGCGCCCGCGTTCGCCGCCGCCGAGACCAGCCGGGGGCCGGCCACCCAGCCCATCCCGGTCTGCACGATCGGATGCCGTATGCCGACCAGCCGGGTCAGCGCCGTCTCCATCCGCCCTTCACCCCCCGGCCGCCTCGGGGACCTCGCGCGTCCGCGCGCCGCTCGGGTCCAGCACCTCGCGGATCAGCCGCAGTTCCGCCTCCGCCGGCTCCCGGGTGCGGGGCACCTCGTCCGGCACGGCGAGCGCGAAGCCCGTCGCCTCGCGCACCTGCTCCACGCTCACCCCGGGATGCAGCGAGGCCAGCCGCATCGAGTGGTCGGGGGTGGCGAAGTCGAAGGCGCCGAGGTCGGACACCACCCGCCCGAGGCGGTGGAAGCGAGCCGCGCCGCCCAGCCCGGCCGCCCGGTCGTACCCCACCCCGCAGACCACGTCCACCCGCTCCACGAACACCCGACGGGAGTGTCTCGGGATCCAGTAACTCGTCGGATTGTTCAGTGTGTTGAGCGGTGCTCCGCGCATTCCGAGCAACTGGCGGCGGGGGTGCGCCCAGTCGCCGATGCAGGAGATGTTCTGGTTGCCGTACCGGTCGATCTGGCTCGCGCCCATCATCACGTGCCGGCGCCCGCCCGCCACCAGCTCCAGATGCTGCCGGTACGGCAACCAGCCCTCGGGTGTGCCGTCCGGGCCGACCAGCAGGGCCTCGCCGTCGGTCAGCAGCAGATCCGGCGCGAAGGTCAGCCGGGCCAGCCGCGCCCCCAGCGAGGGGATCAGACCCATCGGGCTCGCCAGGATCTCCCCGGCCCCGCGCCAGGCCTCGGCGCAGGCGATCACGCAGTACTCGGCGCGGGTGGGCGGGGGAAGGGGGGCCCGCGTGCCCGCCGTCTCCGGTGTGTTCGTCTTCGGTGTGCTCATCCCGTCTGCTCCTTCCGCCACTCCCGCACCCCCGCCCGGTAGGCCTCCTCGTCCGGGCCGAGGAACCGCTCGGCGAACTCCGGCCAGGGCGTGGTGGCGTAGAGCCGCTGGAACTCCTCGTCCCTGTCGTAGTCCGGTGCGCAGGACGTGAAGTGCGCGCCGTTCGGGGCCTCCACCACGCCGGTCACCGCGAGGCGTTTGAGCAGCAGCGACTGCGGAGGCGCCGCCTTGGTCAGCTCGGCCGTGTCCACGATCCGTTCGCAGGAGACGTAGGCCGCGTCCGCCGCCGCGCAGAACAGGTCGTCGAAGTAGGGATCCGGGCCCAGGTACTGTCCGTTGCCCAGCCGGTCGGCGCGGCCCATGTGGACCAGGGCCGCGTCCAGCCGCAGGGCGGGCATCGCCACCAGCGTCTCGCCGTCCTCGTAGGGCGACGTGACCGTCTTCAGGTGGGGGTTGATCCGCATGACGTCCGAGCCGAGGCCCGCCCGCACCGGCAGGAAGGGCAGCCGGTGCGCGGCCGCGCGCAGGCCTGAGAGGAACATCCCCTCGTCGACCTCCGTCAGCTCGAACCCGGCCCGCTCGCGCGCCGCCCGGTAGTGCGGTTCGAGCGGGATCGAGTCGAGGGTGACGAAGGCGGTGACCAGCTTGCGGATCCGGCCGGCCGCGGCCAGCATCCCGACGTCAGGGCCGCCGTACGACACGACCGTCAGGTCCGTGATGCCCGTGCGCAGCAGGGCTCTGACCAGCGTCATCGGCTTGCGCCTCGATCCCCAGCCGCCGATGCCGAGCGTCATCCCGCTCCGCAGCCGGGAGACCACCTCGTCCGCGCTCATCGTCTTGTCGCCCACCTACGCGCCCTCCTTCCCTGACGTTTCGCTCTCTGCTGATGCGCCGCCGTTCCCGGCTGTGCCGCCGCTCCGGGCCGTGCCGTCCCTGACGTCCGCACCGCCCCTGCCCGCCGCACCGCTCCCGTCGTCCGCGCCATCCCTACTGCCCCCCGCACCCCCGCCCCCGTCACCCGTCCCGAACGTGTCGCGGACCCGGTCCGCCAGTCCGCTGAGGTTGGCCTCGAAGGTGAAGCCCTGTTCGAAGCGGTAGCTGCGGCGGACGTCGACCGGGTCGATGCCATTGATCGCGGCCTTCGCCATGCGCAGCAGCCGACCGTCCTTCGCGGCGATCTCGCGCGCCAGAGCCAGCGCCGCCTCCCGCAGTTCCGGCCGGGGCACCACCTGCCACACCGAGCCGTGCCGGTGCAGCTCGGCGGCGCTCGCCGTGCGCCCCGTGTAGTACAGGGCGCGCATGAGGTGCTGCGGGACCAGCCGGGCCAGATGGGTCGCGGCGCCCAGCGCGCCCCGGTCCAGCTCGGGCAGTCCGAAGGTGGCGTCCTCGCTCGCCACGATCGCGTCCGCGTTGCCCACCAGGCCTATGCCGCCGCCCAGACAGAAGCCCTGCACCGCTGCGACCACCGGGACCGCGCACTCGTACACCGCCGCGAAGGCCTCGGCGCAGCCGTGGTTGGCACCGATCAGGGCCTCCTGGCCGGCCGCCTGTATCTCCTTGATGTCCACGCCCGCGTTGAACCCCCGGCCCTCGGCGGCCAGCACGACACAGCGGACGTCCGCGTCACGGCCGGATTCGCGCACGGCCGCGGCCAGCTCGGACCAGCCGCGCACCGGCAGCGCGTTCACCGGCGGGAAGTCGACCGTGACGACGGAAATCCCTTTTTCCGGGGACGAACGGGAGACACCCATGGCCGCATCAGCTACCTTTCCACCAAACATTTGTTAGGTGCGATGGCTTCGAAGCTAGCAGCCTGCGCAGACAAGCGGGAGGCCCTGTGGACAACTCGACGGCGCGCCCTGTGGACGACGCATCGCGCGCCACCACCGTGGTGGTCACCGGCGGCACCCGGGGCGTCGGCGCCGGAATAGCGCGGGCCTTTGCCGAGGCCGGAGCCCGTGTCCTGGCCTGCGCCCGCCGCCCGCCCGAACTCCTCGTCGCCGGCGTGGAGTTCGCCCCCCTCGATCTGCGCGATCCCCCTGCCGTGCGGGACTTCTTCGCCGGGCTGCCCCAGCTGGACGTGCTCGTCAACAACGCCGGAGGCACCCCGTACCGGCTGCTGGCCGACGCCGACGCCGAGCGGCACGCCAGAGTCGTCGAGCTGAACCTGATCGCCCCGCTGACCGCGTCCCTCGCCGCGTACGAGCACCTGCGGCGCAGCCGGGGCTCGGTCGTCATGGTCGGCAGCGTCAGCGGCACCCGGCCCTCGCCCGGCTCGGCCGCGTACGGCGCCGCCAAGGCGGGCCTGGCGAACCTGGCCGCCTCCATGGCCGTGGAGTGGGCGCCCGAGGTCCGCGTCAACACGCTCGTGGTCGGCATGGTCCGCACCGAACTGGCACATCTGCACTACGGCGGCCCGGACGGCGTCGACGCCGTCTCCCGCACCGTCCCGCTCGGCCGGCTCGCCGCCCCCGCCGACGTCGGCGGCGCGGCGGTCTTCCTCGCCTCCGACGCGGCCGCCTACATCAGCGGAGCGAGCCTGCACGTGCACGGCGGCGGGGAGCGGCCCGCCTTCCTGAACGCCACAACAGCCAACCGTCAACCGGGAGATGTGAGATGAGCGCACTCTGCGACGGCCGGGTCGTCGTCGTCACCGGCGCCGGCCGCGGTCTCGGCCGTGCCCACGCCCTCGCCTTCGCGGCCGAGGGGGCCCGGGTGGTCGTCAACGATCTGGGGGTCGGACTGGACGGAGCCCGCGACGCGAAGAGCCCGGCCGAGACCGTCGTCGCCGAGATCCGGGCCGCCGGCGGCGAGGCGGTGGCGCACGGCGGCGACATCGCCACGGCCGGGGGCGCCGCGTCCCTGGTCCGGACGGCACTGGAGGCGTACGGCCGGCTCGACACGCTCGTCAGCAACGCCGGTTTCCTGCGCGACCGGATGCTCGTCAATCTCGACGAGGACGACTGGGACGCCGTGATCCGCGTCCACCTCAAGGGGCACTTCCTGCCGCTGAGACACGCGGCCGCGCACTGGCGGGCCGAGGCCAAGGCCGGGCGCACGCCGGTGGCCCGGATCGTCCACACCAGTAGCGGCGCCGGACTGCTGGGCTCGGTCGGACAGGGCAACTACAGCGCGGCCAAGGCCGGGATCGTCGGCCTGACCCTGGTGGCGGCCGCCGAGCTGGCCCGCTACGGCGTCCAGGTCAACGCCGTCGCGCCCGCCGCCCGCACCCGTATGACGGAGCGCACCTTCGCGGAGACGATGGCGGCACCGGCGACCGGTTTCGACGTCATGGCGCCCGGGAACGTCTCGCCGCTCGTGGTCTGGCTGGGCTCCGCCGCGAGCGAGGGCGTGACGGGCCGGGTGTTCGAGGCGGAGGGCGGCCGGATCACGGTCATGGAGGGCTGGCGGCCGGGCCCCACCGCCGACAAGGGAGCACGCCGGACCCCGGCCGAGGCGGGCGAGACGGCGCGCGAACTCCTGGCGGCGGCGCGGGAACCGGGGCCGGTGTACGGCGCGTGAACCCCTCGGGGCTCCGGCCCACCGGCGGAAGACGGGCTACGTGTCGCACTCCAGCACCGTCCGGCACACCCCGCACCGCGCGCGGACGCGCCCTTTCACCGGCACCCGGATCCGCTGGTGGCAGGTGGGACAGGGGAAGCTGACGCGGAGGTGGCCGGCGGGGTCGGGGGTGAAGGCGTAGGAGGCGCCCGGCGTGGTGGAGGGCGCGTGCCGGCGGTCGTGGGCGTAGCGGCGCCGGCCCGCCCAGCCCGCGCCGGTCAGCGGTGGCTGCTGCTCGTCCCGGCGGGCCTGGGCCATGCCCTTGGTGTAGGCGGTGTAGGCCTGCGGGCTGGTGAACCACACCGACGGGTCCTCCTGGAACAGCAGCGCCCGCTTGGCCAGGACGTAGCCGAACTCCTCGGGGGTGAGATAGCCGAGCTTCTGCGAGGAGACCGCGTCCTCCCGGTAGGCGTCCAGCAGCAGCCAGCCCGCCCCCAGGTAGGTCGTCACCGTGTCCGTGAGGATCTCGTTCTCCGCCGTGGTCGGGAAGGAGAGGTCCAGCCGGTGCAGATAGACGTGCGCCACCTCGTGCGCGAGGGCGGCGCCGATGTCCCGGCGATGCGTGCGGAAACGGTCGTTCAGCTCGACGAAGTACTCGGGACCCGCCGCCAGTTCGACGTTCGCCGCGTGGGTCATCTCCCGGAAGCCGACGATCAGCCGCGCGTCCGGCAGCCGGAAGTGCCGCACGATCTCGTGGGCCACGCGCTGAGCGCCCAGGTGCAGGTCGTCGGTGTCGCAGAAGGCCACGTCGGCGGGGGCCAGACTGGTCGAGAACGTCTGGACGGTGTCGTAGGACAATCGCCTGTACAGCGCGTTGACGGCGGCCCGCACCGTCTCCAGGTGCGGGTAGCCGTGCTCGACGGGTCCGCCGTTCGCCACGTCCGCACCCCCAATGACGCCGGAACTCCTCTCCACTCTAGGCGCGGCGGGCCGCCGGTCATACGGGGCACAGGCGGGGCGCCCGCCGGGCCGGGGTGCTCTCCTCCAGCTCCAGCACCCACAGCTCGTTGTCGCCCTCCCGCAGCACCGGACCGGGGACGTACAGGGACCGCTGGGGGCCCGCCGACCAGTAGCGGCCGAGCCCGAAGCCGTTGATCCAGACGAAGCCGCGCGTCCAGCCGGGCAGCTCCAGCCGGGCGTCCCCGGCCCCGCGCACGGTGAGCGTGCCCCGGTACAGCCCCGGGGCGCCCTCCTGCGGCGGCGGGCCGAACGGCACCGCGTCCACGCCGGCGTCGAAGGCGTCCAGATCCAGCCCACGCGCGCGTACCCCGTGCAGGAACTGCCGCTCGTGCACGATGCCGCCGGTGACGCCCTTCGCCTCGCCGAGCCGGGGTCCGTAGTTCACCCGGCCCAGGGACTCCACCCACAGCTCCACGCGCGCGGGGCCCGCGACGGGCTCCTTCAGGGCCGGCTCCTCCTCGGTGAGCACCCCGGCCCGCGCCCCGTCGACGTACACCACCGCCAGATCCCGCAGCCCGCGCACGCCGAGCGGGTACGGCTGCCGCGGCCCCGGAACCTCCACCACGTAGCGCACCAGGCCCCGGGTGACCCCCAGCTCCTCGAAGGACGGCGGCACGGGCGTCGCACGCTCCTCGCCGCCCAGCGTCTCCAGTACGGCGTCCAGCCCTGCCCAGCCGGTGAGTGACGCCTCGGACGGTGACTCCAACACGGGTGGCCGCGGCGGGAGTTCGGGCAGCGGGCCGGAGCGGTACGCGGCGAGGACCTCGCGGAACGCCCAGAACTTCGCGGTGGAGCGACCCTGTTCGTCGACCGGGGCGTCGTAGTCGTACGACGTCACGTCCGGCTCCAGCGGGCCCTCGTGCAACGCGCCGCCGCCCCGGTTGGCGCCGGCCCAGCCCCCGAAACTCGTGCCGCCGTGCGCCATGTACAGGTTCACCGAGGCCCCCGCGTCGAGGATCTCCCGCAGCGCCCCCGCGGCCTCGTCGGGGTCGCGCACGACGTGCTCGCCGGACCAGTGGTCGAACCAGCCGCACCAGAACTCCATGCACATCAGCGGGCCCTCGGGGCGGTGGCGGCGCAGCGTCTCGAAGGCCACGCGCGCGTGCGAGCCGAAGTTCACCGTGGCGAGCACCCCGGGCAGCGAACCCCCGGTCAGCATGTGGTCCTCGGGCCCGTCCGAGGTGAACAGCGGGACCGTGATCCCTCCCGCACGCAGCAGGTCGGCCAGCTCGCCCAGATGGCCGGTGTCGCTGCCGTAGCTGCCGTACTCGTTCTCGACCTGGACCATGAGCACCGGGCCGCCGCGGTCCAGTTGCCGGGGCACGATCTCGAGCAGCAGACGGCGGAACCAGGCACGTACATGCGACAGATACCGTTCGTCGCGCGTACGCGCGCGTGTGCCCACCTCATGTGTCAGCCATGCCGGCAGGCCGCCGTTCTCCCACTCGGCGCAGATGTAGGGGCCGGGCCGCACGATCGCCCACAGGCCCTCTTCCCGGACCGCGTCGAGGAACCGGCCGAGCGCCGGCACGTCCCGGAACGTGCCGGGGCGCGGCTGGTGCAGATTCCACGGGACGTACGTCTCCACGCAGTTCAGGCCCATCGCCCGCAGCATCGCCAGCCGGTGCCGCCACTGCGCCTCGTGCACCCGGAAGTAGTGCAGGGCCCCGGACAGCAGCCGTACCGGTCGCCCGTCCAGCAGGAAATCGCTTTCCCCCACCGTGAACTCGCTCATGCCGCCCAGCCTCGCCCCTGGCGGAGCGCCACGCCATGGACGAAGATCGGCGGTGCTTGGACAAAACGCCGCTCGGCGGGAATCCGTGGTGGCCGACGCCGGGAGGAGCGCCGATGTACCAGACCTGGATGCGGTTCTTCAGCCCCGCTCCCGCCCACCACCGCCTCGGCCTGGTCTGTCTCGGCGTCGGCCTCCAGCACGGCGCGCTGCCCACGGTCGGCCCGCGCACCCTCGACCACCACGTGGCCGTCGTGATCAGCTCGGGCGGCGGCTGGTACCGGGCCGCCGACGGCCGCCGTACGGCCGTCGCCGGGCCCGCGCTGCTCTGGCTCACGCCCGGCGTGCCCCACCACTACGCGCCCGACCCGGGCACCGGCTGGGACGAGGGCTTCGTCGACTTCACCGGGCCCGCCGCCGCGACGTACACCGAGCTCGGCTACATCGAGCCCGATCGGCCCGTCGTGCCGCTCTCCGACGCCTCCGGGCCCCGCGCGGTGGTCGCCCGCATCGTCCGCGCCGCCCGCCGGGGCAACCCCCTGCTGGAGGTGGAGACCGGCGCCGCCGTGCACGAACTCCTCGTCGCCCTGCGCCGGGCCCGCGCCGACCTCGCCCCGGACGGCGACCAGGTGCTGGAGGCCCTCGCCCGGGACGCCTGCACCCCGATGAGCGTCGCCGACCACGCGCGCGTGCACGGCATGACCCCCGCCGAGCTGCGCGGCGCCGTCCGCCGGGCCGCCGGGTGCAGCCCCAAGGACTACCTGCTCGGCATCCGCCTCGCCCGTGCCAAGGAACTGCTCGCCGCCACCGAGCTGCCCGTCGTGGCCGTCGCACGCCGCGTGGGCTACGACGACCCCGCCTACTTCTCCCGGCTCTTCACGCGCCGTGTGGGCCTCGCCCCCGTCCGCTTCCGCGCCCAGCAGGGCCGTGCCGTCCCCGGCGGCTGGAGCGACCGGGTGCCGGACCCCGCCGACCCCCCGATGATCCACTCTCCGGACACGCCGTAGACGTGGGCCGACAACCGCATAGGGTTGACGGCCATGACCACCAGCAACACCGGCACCGGTGACATGCAGCCCGAGGTCCGTCAGGAACTGGAGCGGCTGCGCGACAGCATCGACAACATCGACGCGGCCGTCGTCCACCTGCTCGCCGAGCGGTTCAAGGCCACCCAGCAGGTCGGCCGGCTCAAGGCCGTGCACCAGCTGCCGCCCGCCGACCCGGGCCGTGAGTCCCGCCAGATCGAGCGGCTGCGCCGGCTCGCCGAGAACGCCAAGCTCGACCCGGCCTTCGCCGAGAAATTCCTGAACTTCATCATCGCCGAGGTCATCCGCCACCACGAGCGGATCGCCGAGGACACCGCCAACGCCCAGCCCGCGGAAGACTGACCCGGGGGCGGGCGCGGGGTAGGGGGCGGAGCGGGCGCGGGGCGCTCCGGTGATCGGAACGGGCCCGGTCGACGATCCGGACATATGCGGCGAACCAGTCCACCCCCTGTCCGCTGTCAGTGCCATCGGGCAGCATGGCCTGCATGTCCGTACTCACGCGCGACGAAGCGCAGCTCCGAGCACAGCTCCTCGACGTCCACCGCTACACGGTCGAACTGGACCTGACGACCGGGGACGAGACCTTCGCCTCCCGCACCGTGATCCGCTTCACCGCGCGGTCCGCCGGGGACACGTTCGTCGAGCTGAAGCCCGCGGAGCTGCGCACGGTCACGCTCGACGGACAGCCCCTCGACCCGGAGTCGCTCGCCGACGGCCGGCTGCCGCTGAAGAACCTCACCGCGGGCCAGCACGAACTGCGTGTCGACACGGCCATGCGCTACTCCCGCACCGGCGAGGGCATGCACCGCTTCACCGACCCCAGCGACGGCGAGGCGTACGTCTACACGCAGATGTTCATGGACGACGTCCAGCGTGTCTTCGCCGCCTTCGACCAGCCCGACCTCAAGGCCGTCTTCGAGGTCTCCGTCAGGGCGCCCGAGGGGTGGACCGTCCTCGCCAACGGCGTCACCGAGCAGCGCGCCGACGGGGTCTGGGAGGCCACGCCCACCCCGCTGATCTCGACCTACCTCGTCGCCGTCGCCGCCGGCCCCTGGCACTCGGTGCGCACCGAGCACCGCGGACTCCCCTTCGGCATCCACTGCCGCCGCTCCCTCGCGCCGTACCTCGACACCGACGCCGACGAGATCTTCGAGGTCACGCGTGCGTGTTTCGACCGCTACCACGAGGAGTTCGAGGAGCCGTACCCCTTCGACTCCTACGACCAGGCGTTCGTCCCCGAGTTCAACGCGGGCGCCATGGAGAACCCGGGCCTGGTCACCTTCCGCGACGAGTTCGTCTACCGCTCCGCCGTCACCGACACCGAGCGGCAGACCCGCGCCATGGTCATCGCGCACGAGATGGCCCACATGTGGTTCGGCGACCTCGTCACCCTCAAGTGGTGGGACGACATCTGGCTGAACGAGTCCTTCGCCGAGTACATGGGCTACCAGACCATCGCCGAGGCCACCCGTTTCACCGACCCCTGGACCGAGTTCGGCGTCACCCGCAAGGCCTGGGGCTACGACGCCGACCAGCGCCCCACCACCCACCCGGTCGCCCCCGAGAACGTCGACGACACCGCCTCCGCGCTGCTCAACTTCGACGGCATCTCCTACGCCAAGGGCGCCTCCGCGCTGCGCCAACTGGCCGCCTGGCTCGGCGAGAAGGACTTCCTCGCCGGCATCAACACCCACTTCGCGCGGCACAAGTTCGGCAACGCCACCCTCGCCGACTTCATCGACTCCCTCGCCTCCGCCACCGACCGGGACGTGCCCGGCTGGGCCGACAGCTGGCTGCGCACCACCGGCGTCGACACGCTCACCCCCCGGATCGCCGCCGCCGACAGCACCTTCACCCTGACCGTCGACCGCACGGGCAGCCGCCCGCACCGCCTCACCGCCGGCCTGTACGACCGCGACGTCGCCGACGAGGGCCGCCTGGTGCTGCGCGAGCGCCGCGACCTCGACGTCCCGCAGAGCGACCCACAGCCCCTCGGCAGGCGCCCCGCACTGCTCCTGCTCAACGACGGCGACCTCACCTACGCCAAGGTCCGCTTCGACGCCGACTCCTTCGAGGCGCTGCACGCCGGACTGTCCGGCCTGCCCGACCCGCTCACCCGCGCGGTCGTCTGGAACGCCCTGCGGGACGCCGTGCGCGACGGCGAACTGCCGCCCGCCGCCTACCTGGAGACGGCCCGCGCCCACCTGCCGCGCGAGACCGATCTGGCGATCGTCCAGGGCGTCCTCGCCTTCGCCTCCGGTCAGATCGCCGACCAGTACCTGAGCGCGCGGGAACGCCCGGCGGCCCTGTCCACCCTCACCTCCCTCTGCCGCGACCTGCTGCGCCGCACCGAGGACGGCGACCACCCCGGCCTGCGCCTGATCGCCGTACGGCACCTGATCGGCGTCGCCGCCCACCCCGACACCATCGCCGCCTGGCTCGCCGACGGCACGGTGCCCGGCGGGCCGGAGATCGACCCGGAGCTGCGCTGGCGCATACTCGCCCGGCTCGCCGTCCTCGGCGCCACCGACGAGGCCACGATCGCCGCCGAGCTGGAGCGCGACCCGAGCGCCACCGGCCGGGAGGGCGCCGCCCGCTGCCGCGCGGCCCTGCCGGAACCGGAGGCCAAGCAGGCGGCCTGGGAGGCCATGTTCGCGGGCGATGACCTGTCCAACTACCTCTTCACGGCCACCGCACAGGGCTTCTGGCAGCCCGAACAGGCCGATCTGGTACGCGAGTACGTGCCGCGCTTCTACCCGGACGCGGTCGCCGTCAGCGCCCGCCGCGGCCCCGCCATCGCGCAGGCCGCCGCTCGCTGGGCCTTCCCGGTGCACGCCGTCGACGCCGAGAACGTGGCCCTCGGCGAGGCCTGTCTGCGCGACGCCGATCCCACCCCGGCCCTGCGCCGGACCCTCGCCGACCGCCTCGACGACCTCTCCCGCGCCCTGCGCGTGCGCGGCGGGCAGGAGGCACCGGGGGAGCCGCACGAGACGCGGGAGGCCTAGGGGCTGTCGTCACCTTCCCGTCGTCCGCCCGAAGGGCGGGCCGCGCGGCGTCCGGTGCGTGCGGCTGCAAGGCGGAGGAGGGAGCCGACGCGTGGGGGCCCCTCCCGCGCGAGCGAAGCCGAGCGCGGGGGAGCCGGCGACCGACGACAACGCGGCTGGGGGTGCCCCCTCCGGGGAAGCGCGTGCCAGACGCCGCACGGCGGGCGGGAATGTGACGACAGGCCCTAGGGGGCGTAGAGGCAGCACCGCGATCGCAGTGACCGGAGCGGCCGGCGACGTCGGCCGCGCCCTCCGCCTCAACGCGCGGGCGGGCATGACCTCGCAGGCATAATCCCAACGCATTTTCCCCGCACGGCAGTACCCACTTTCGGGTTCTGATCGTCGGTATTTCGGGACACACGGGCCACTTCCCGTACAAGCTGGAAAGCGAAGGCCGGCCCGAGAGCGCCCGAAAGCGGAGGACAGCCGATGCCCGGTGACCACCCTCTGCCCGCCCCGGCCCTCGCCTCGGGATCCGGGAGACCTGACGGCCCCGCAGCCCTGCGCCCCCTGCTCGGCACCGTCCTCGACGCGCTCGCGGCCGGTGCCCGGGCGCGGGGCGGGCCGCTGCCCGCCGGGGGACCCGAGGCGGTCGCGGCGCGCGTCGCCGACGTGCTCGGGGACGCGCTGCCGGAACGCGGTGACCCCGACGCCCTGCGCACCCTCGTGCAGGCCCTCGCCGAGGGTGCCGCCGACCCCGCCGACCCATTGTGCGCGGCCCACCTGCACTGCCCGCCGCTCGCCGTGGCCACCGCCGCCGACCTCGCGGCGAGCGTGCTCAACCCGTCCCTGGACTCCTGGGACCAGGCCCCGGCCGCCTCCGTCCTGGAAGCCGCGGTCACCCGCGCGCTCGCCCACGCGGCCGGGCTCGCCGACGCCCTGGTCACCACCGGTGGCACCGAGTCCAACCAACTCGCCCTGCTGCTCGCCCGCGAGGCGCACGGCGCCGGCGTCCGGCTGGTCTGCGGGACGAACGCCCACCACTCGCTCGCCCGTGCCGCATGGCTCCTCGGCCTGCCCGATCCGGTCGTCGTCCCCGCGCCGAGCGGCATCCTCGACCCGGCCGCCCTGGACGACGCCCTCACCATGCTCCCCGGTCCGCTGCTGGTCGCCGCCACCGCCGGCACCACCGACGCCGGCCTCATCGACCCGCTCCCCGAGATCGCGGGCCTGTGCGCCGCCCACGGCACCCGGCTGCACATCGACGCCGCCTACGGCGGAGGCCTGCTGTTCAGCGACCGGCACCGGGACCGACTCGCCGGACTCGAAGCCGCCCACACCGTCACCCTCGACCTGCACAAGCTCGGCTGGCAGCCGGTCGCCGCGGGCCTCCTCGCCCTCGCCCGCCCCGCCGAACTCGCCGCGCTGCACCAACGCGCCGACTACCTGAACGCCGACGACGACATCGAGGCAGGCTTCCCCGACCTGCTCGGCCGTTCCCTGCGCACCACGCGCCGCCCCGACATCCTCAAGATCGCCGTCACCCTGAAGACCCTCGGCCGCACCGGACTCGGCGCCCTGGTGGACCAGGTCTGCGCCCACGCATGCGCGTTCGCCGCCCTGGTCGACGCGCACCCCGGCTTCGAGCTGTACGACCGGCCGGCGATCAGCACGGTGCTGTTCCGGCCGGCGGGAGCCGACGACGACGCCGTGGCCGCCGTACGCCGCCGGCTGCTGCACGAGGGCCGGGCCGTCCTCGGCCGGGCCCGGCTCGACGGCCGACTCTGGCTCAAGGCCACCTTCCTCAACCCCCGCACCCGGCCGGACGACCTGACCCGGCTGCTGGAACTCACACACACCCGGCCGGTGAACCCCGCAGAAGCCGGTCGGACGGAACCCGCAGAAGAAGGCACCCCCGCATGAGCAACCCCCCACGCCACGAGCCCGCCTCCCCCCGCGACCTCGTCGGCATCGGCATCGGCCCCTGCAACCTCTCCCTGGCCGCGCTCGCCCACCCGCTCACCGAACTCGACGCCGTGTTCTACGAACAGCGCCCGGGCTTCGACTGGCACCCCGGCCTGCTCATCGAGGGCGCCACCATCCAAGTCCCGTTCCTCGCCGACCTGGTGACCCTCGCCGACCCCACCAGCTCCTGGAGCTTCCTGAGCTTCCTGCGGTCCCGCGAGCGGCTCTTCCCCTTCTACTTCGCCGAGCGCTTCCACATCCAGCGCGCCGAGTACGACGCATACTGCCGCTGGGTCGCGCAGAACCTGCCCGGGCTGCACTTCCGGCACCAGGTCGACTCGGTGCGCTGGAACCCCGAACGGGACGTGTTCGAGGTCGACTTCGCCCAGCAGGGCGCCGAGGGCGAGGCCGAGGCCCTCGGCCGTACGTACACGCGCAACATCGTCCTCGGAGTCGGCACCGCACCCCATGTGCCCGACCCGCTCAAGCCGCTGGTGGACGCCCCGGGGGTGCCGGTCGTCCACGCCGCCGACTACCTGGACCACCGCGCCGCCGTCCTGGCCGCCGAACACGTCACCGTCGTCGGCTCCGGACAGTCCGGCGCCGAGGTCTTCCTCGACCTGCTGCGCCACCGCCCGGCGGGCCGTGAGCAGTTGCACTGGATCGGCCGCAGCGAGGCGTTCGCGCCGATGGAGTACTCCAAGCTGGGCCTGGAGCACTTCACGCCCGACTACACGCGCTACTTCCACGCCCTCGCCGAGCCTGTCCGCGACCGGCTGATCGCCGCCCAGTGGCAGCTGCACAAGGGCATCGACGCGGGCACCCTCGCCGCCATCCACGACGAGCTGTACCGGCGCACCCTGCACGGCGGCTGGCCCGACGCCGTCCTGACCCCCGGCGTCCGGGTCCGCACGGCCGGCCGGATCGCGACCACCCAGGTCGAACTTCACCTGGAACACCTCCAGCAGGGCACCCGCACCCGGCTCACCACCGGCGCCGTCGTCCTCGCCACCGGCTACCGGGAGCGCCCGCTCGACCGCATCCTCGCCGGACTCGACCCCTACATGCGCCGCGACAGCAGCGAACGTCCGCGCATCGACGAGGAGTTCCGGCTCGTCCTCGACCCGTCCGTGACCGGCTCGGTCTACGTCCAGAACGCCGAGCTGCACACCCACGGCGTCGGCGCGCCCGACCTCGGCCTCGCCGCTTGGCGCAGCGCCACCATCCTCAACTCGCTCACCGGAAAGAACCCTTACCCGCTGGCCGAGCGAACGGCCTTCACCACCTTCGGACTTCAGGACGGTCTGCCGCGGGTGCCGCAGGCCCGGCAGGCCGTCCGGCAGCTGACGCCCCTCGCCGACGGGAGGTGAGAACCTCGCGAGGCCGGAAGAATCCCAGCGACGGCGGTGTTGGCGGCTTCCATGACCACGACATGGATCGCCGCTCACCGCACCGCCGTCATCGACCCCGACGAGGACTTCGCGCTCTTCCAGAGCCGGGGCTTCACCGATCAGACCGTACGGCAGACCCTGCGGCTGGCCGGGGGAGGCGAGGCGGTACGGATCACCCTCAGCAACCGTTACGGCAAGCAACCACTGGAGATCGGCGGCGCGCACGTCCGGGGCGACGGGATCGACACCCCGCTCACCTTCGACGGCACCGGGGCCGTCACGGTCCCGGCGGGCGGGGACCTCGTCTCCGACCCCGTCGAGCGGCCCGTCACCGCGGGCCAGGTGCTCACGGTCGGCCTCTATCTGCCCGGTGACACCGGTCCGACGACCTTCTCCGCGGTGCCGTACGACGTCGGCCGGGCGGCCCCCGGAGACCAGCTGACCGCGCGGACCCTGCGGGATGCCGAGGAGGTGCCCACCGGGCACTTCGGGATCGGCGCCGACGTCCGCGCGCCCGAGGGCACCCGGATCGCGGTCGCCTTCGGGGACTCCTGGATCGAGGGCGCGGCCACCACGCCCGGCCTCGACAACAGCTTCCCCTCCCAGCTCGGCCGCCGGCTGCCCCACGGCTGGATCGTCAACCAGGGCATCTCCGGCAACCGCCTGCTGACCGACCAGATCGGCGAGCGCCTCCTCGCCCGCGTCGACCGGGACGTCCTCGCGGTGCCGGGCGTGAGTCACGTCCTGATCCACATCGGCCTCAACGACCTCGGCCTGCCGGGCCACATCGCCTTCCCCGACCCCGGCGAGCCGCCCACGGCCGACGCGCTCATCGCCGGGCTCACGGCCCTCGCCGACCGGCTGCACGCCGCCGGGCTGACCGTCGTCGGCTCCACCATCGGCCCGTACCGCGGCACGGTCTACGACGGCTACGACAGCGAGGCCGGGCAAGCCGTCCGTCGCGAGGTCAACGCCTGGCTGCTGGGACAGGAGCACCCCTTCGACGGCATCGTGGACGTCGCCGCCGCCGTCGCGGACCCGGCCGAACCCGACCGGATCCGCGAGGAGTTCGACAGCGGTGACGGCCTGCACGTCAACGACGCCGGCGCGAAGGCGATCGCCGAGGCCGCCGAGCTGTCCCTGCTGAGGCTCTGAAGGCTGCGGAAGTCTTGCCGGATGCCCCGCCGGATGCACCGCCGGGAAATTCGCTCATCGGAGCGAGTGACCGCACAATTCAACACTTGTCAACGGCCCTTTACTCAAAGGTTGTTGAGTGGTCATGTGGGGCCGATTCTCTACCGGCGGGTAAGGCCTAGGCTCAAGGTATGCGCCGAGCAAAGATCGTCTGTACTCTGGGGCCCGCCACCGACTCGTACGACCAGATCAAGGCACTGGTCGAGGCCGGAATGGACGTCGCCCGCCTCAACCTCAGCCACGGCACGCACGCCGATCACGAGGAGCGCTATCAGCGCGTACGAAAGGCGGCCGACGAGACCGGCCGCAGCGTCGGAATTCTCGCCGACCTTCAAGGTCCGAAGATCCGGCTCGGCCACTTCGGCGAAGGCCCCGTACTCCTTGAACGCGGCGACGAGTTCACCATCACCGTCGAGGAGGGCGTCGCGGGCGACCGCCACCGGTGCGGCACCACCTACGCCGGCCTCGCCGCCGACGTCACCCCCGGTGAGCGCGTCCTCGTCGACGACGGCAAGGTCTGCCTGGAGGTCACCGCTGTCGACGGCCCGTGCGTGCACACCCGGGTGGTCGAGGGCGGCATGGTCTCCGACCACAAGGGGCTGAACCTCCCCGGCGTCGCCGTGTCCGTCCCCGCCCTCTCCGCGAAGGACGAGGACGACCTGCGCTGGGCGCTGCGCACCGGCGTCGACGTCATCGCCCTGTCCTTCGTGCGCAGCGGCAGGGACGCCGAGGACGTGCACCGCATCATGGCCGAGGAGGGCCGCCTCCTCCCGGTGGTCGCCAAGGTCGAGAAGCCGCAGGCCGTCGAGAACCTCGACGAGATCGTCGCCGCCTTCGACGGGATCATGGTCGCGCGCGGCGACCTGGGCGTGGAGATGCCGCTGGAGCAGGTGCCGATCGTGCAGAAGCGCGCGGTCAAGCTCGCCCGGCGCAACGCCAAGCCGGTCATCGTGGCCACCCAGATGCTCGACTCGATGATCGAGAACTCCCGCCCGACCCGCGCCGAGGCCTCCGACGTGGCCAACGCCGTCCTCGACGGCACGGACGCGGTGATGCTCTCCGGCGAGACCAGTGTCGGCAGGTACCCGGTCGAGACCGTGCGCACCATGGCGAAGATCGTGGAGGCCGCCGAGGAGGGCATGCTCGCGGCGGGCCTGCCCCCGCTGACCGAGAGCAACAAGCCGCGTACCCAGGGCGGCGCGGTCGCCCGGGCCGCAGCCGAGATGGGCGACTTCCTCGGCGCGAAGTTCCTGGTCGCGTTCACCCAGTCGGGAGACACCGCCCGCCGGCTGTCCCGCTACCGCTCGCCGATCCCGCTGCTCGCGTTCACGCCGGAGCCGGCCACCCGCTCCCAGCTCAGCTTCACCTGGGGCGCGGAGACCTTCCTCGGCCCGCACGTCGACTCCACCGACGCCATGGTCGACCAGGTGGACGAGCTGCTCCTGAAGTACGGCCGCTGCCGCGAGGGCGACGTCGTGGTGATCACGGCCGGCTCCCCGCCCGGGGTCTCCGGCTCGACCAACATGGTCCGGGTCCACCACATCGGTGAGGACGACAGCCCGAAGTAATCACGGGTGACACGAAAAGGGCCCCTCGGTCGAGGGGCCTTTCATGTCTTTCTGCACTGACCTTGGGATCCAAGGAAAAGTGCCCCGGGTCGGACTCGAACCGACACTGTACGGGTTTTGAATCCGTTGCCTGCTGCCAATTGGGCTACCGGGGCTCGCAGAATCCAAGGTTTCCCCCGACCCTCCGCGCGTCCACCATACCGTAGCTAGGTAGGCTCTTGTCAGCAGTACCCGTGCCCTGAACGAGGAGCCCCCGTGACCGCCGAGTCGCCCCAGCCCGTAGACGCGCCCGACGACGACAAGTCGCACGTGCCTCCGCTGACGACCCGCGTCGTCATCGCCGAGGACGAGGCCCTGATCCGGCTCGACCTGAAAGAGATGCTCGAAGAAGAGGGGTACACGGTCGTCGGCGAGGCCGGAGACGGCGAGCAGGCCGTCGAGCTGGCCCGCGAGCACCGGCCGGACCTCGTCATCCTGGACGTGAAGATGCCCAAGCTGGACGGCATCTCCGCGGCCGAGAAGATCGCCGAGGAGTCCATCGCCCCGGTCCTCATGCTCACCGCCTTCTCCCAGCGCGACCTCGTGGAGCGCGCCCGGGACGCCGGTGCCATGGCGTACCTGGTCAAGCCGTTCAGCAAGAGCGACGTCGTGCCGGCGATCGAGATGGCCGTCTCCCGCTTCACCGAGCTGAAGCAGCTGGAGCAGGAGGTCGCCGACCTCACCCAGCGCCTGGAGACCCGCAAGCTGGTCGACCGCGCGAAGTCCATCCTCCAGACCGAGTACGGCCTGACCGAGCCGGCCGCCTTCCGCTGGATCCAGAAGACCTCCATGGACCGCCGCATGTCGATGCAGCAGGTCGCGGAGGCGGTGATCGCGGACAGCGAGGAGAAGAAGGCGGGCAGGAAGGGCTGAGCCCACCGCTCGTACGACGAGGCCCGCGCCCCGGAGAAGAGGGCCCGGGCCTCGCCGTCGTCCTGGTCGGTCCTGGTCGGTCCTCGTCAGTCCTCGCCCAGATAGGCCTTGCGCACCGACTCGTCGTGCAGCAGGTCCTGTCCGGTCCCGGACAGCACGATCGTGCCGACCTCCATCACATGCCCCTGGTCGGCCAGCGACAGCGCGGCCTGCGCGTTCTGTTCGACCAGCAGGATCGTCGTGCCCTGGGACTTCAGCTCGGCGATCGTCGACATGATCTTCTGCATCATGATCGGCGACAGACCCATCGACGGCTCGTCCAGCATCAGCAGCTTCGGCTGGGACATCAGCGCCCTGCCCATCGCCAGCATCTGCTGCTCACCGCCGGAGAGGGTGCCCGCGGCCTGCTTCCTGCGCTCCCCGAGGATGGGGAAGAGGTCGTAGGCGCGCTGGATGTCCTTCTCGACGCCCGGCTTGTCGCTGCGCAGGAACGCGCCGAGGCGCAGATTGTCCTCGATCGTCATGCGCGGGAAGATGTGCCGCCCCTCGGGGGAGTGGGCGAGGCCCAGCGCGACGATCTGATGGGCCGGGACCTTCTTCAACGACTTTCCGTTGAACCGGATCTGGCCGCCGACCGGCCTCAGCAGCCCGGAGAGCGTGCGCAGCGTGGTGGTCTTGCCGGCCCCGTTGGTGCCGATGAGGGTGACCACCTGACCGGCCTCGACCGTGAACGAGATGCCCTTGACGGCCTCGATCTTGCCGTAGGCGACCCTCAGGTCCTCGACTTCGAGCAGTGCGGTCATCGGTCGTTCTCCTTGCCGGGCGCGGCGTCGGTCGTGTTCTCGGAGTCCGCCGCGTCCGCTTCCGCGGGCTCGGCCGCCGCGGCCGTCTCGGTCTCGGCCGCCGCCTCCGCCGCCTCGACCTCGGCCACCTCCTCGTCGCCGGGCGCGTCCTCGAAGGGTTCGCCGAGGTAGGCCGCGATCACGCGCTCGTCGCCCTGGACGGTCGCGCTGTCGCCCTCGACCAGCTTCTCGCCCTGCACCAGGACGGCCACCCGGTCGCAGAGGTTGAAGATGAAGCGCATGTCGTGCTCGATGACGAGGACGGCGATGCCCTGGTCCCGGATGGCGAAGACCAGTTCCTCGGTGGCCCGGGTCTCCTGCGGGTTCATGCCGGCCGTCGGCTCGTCGAGCAGCAGCAGACCGGGCTCGCTGGCCAGGGCGCGGGCGATCTCCAGCTTGCGCTGCTCGCCGTAGGGGAGGTTGCGGGCGAGGTGCTCGGCCTTGCGGTCCAGGCCCACGAACCGGAGCAGTTCCATGGCCCGTTCGCGCGAGGCCGCCTCGGCGCGGTGGAATCCCGGGCCGCGCAGCAGCGCGGACCACAGGCCCTCCTTGGTACGGGTGTGGCGGCCGACGAGGACGTTCTCCAGCACGGTCATGTTGGCGAACAGCCGGATGTTCTGGAAGGTACGGGCGATGCCGGCCGCGGTGACCTTGAAGGACTTCGGCGGCAGCACCTGGCCCCGGTAGCGGACCTCGCCCTCGGTCGGCACGTACAGGCCGGTCAGGCAGTTGAAGAAGGTCGTCTTCCCGGCGCCGTTGGGGCCGATCAGGCCGACGATCTCGCCGCTGTTGACGGTCAGGTCCACATCGCGTACGGCGGTCAGACCGCCGAAGCGCATGGTCACGCCGCGGGCGTCGAGGACGACCTGGCCGGGGGCGGGTGCGCCGGGGGCGGCGTCCTTCGTGGTGGTGTCGGTGGTCATCGTGGTCAGGCCCCTGCCTTGCTGAGGACGGCGGGCGTCTCGGACTCTTCGTGGAACTCCAGCTGGCGGCGCCGGTTCGGGATGAGCCCCTCCGGGCGGAAGCGCATCAGCAGGATGAGGGTGACGCCGAACGCGAAGAGCTGGTAGTCGCCCAGGAACTGGAGCTTGGCCGGGATCAGGTACAGCAGGGACGCGCCGACCAGCGGACCGGAGATGGTGCCCATGCCGCCGAGGACCACCGCGGCGAGCAGGAAGGCCGAGTTGGGCGGCACGGCGTAGGCGAACTGGTACTGCTCCGGGGTCACCGTGTAGGTGACGTGGCCCTGGACGGAGCCGGAGAGCCCGGCCAGGCAGGCGCCGAGCGCGAAGGCGATGAGCTTGACCCGGAAGCCGTTGATGCCCATGGCGAGTGCGGCGGTCTCGTCCTCGCGGATGGCGACCCAGGCGCGGCCGATCCGGGAGTCGCTGCTGCGCCGGAACACCACGACCACCACGAGGGTGATGATCAGCATCAGCAGCAGGTAGTTGGCGAACCGGCCGATGGTGGTGCCGAGGATCTGGTGCTGCGCGCCGAAGTCGAAGCCGAGGATGTTCAGGTTCGGGATCGAGGAGATGCCGTTGGAGCCGTTGGTGACGTCCGGGCCCGAGGTGCCGTCCATGTTGAGGACGGTGATCCGGAAGATCTCACCGAAGCCGAGCGTCACGATGGCCAGGTAGTCGCCGCGCAGCCGCAGGGTCGGGGCGCCGATGATGACGCCGAAGACCATGGCCACGACCGCGCCGAGCAGCGCCGAGGCCCAGAACGGCCAGTGCACGTGCAGCGGCGAGGACGGCGAACCGGAGACCAGGGCCGCGGTGTAGGCGCCGACACCGAGGAAGGCGACGTAACCGAGGTCGAGGAGGCCGGCGAGGCCGACGACGATGTTCAGGCCCAGCGCGACGGTCGCGAAGATCAGGATGTAGACGCCGATCGTCGCGTACTGGTCGCTGGTCTGGGTGAACGGGAAGGCCGCGGCGGCGACGAAGGCGCCGATCATGGTGATGTTCCGGTGCTTCGCGGTGATCGCCGAGACACGGGCCACGAGCCCGGCCTTGGAGACCGCGGCGAAACCGAAGCCGGCGGTGATCAGGAAGCCGACGAACAGCTCGTCGTACGCCGTGCCGACGCCGTAGCTGAAGACGGTCAGCCCCACGGCCATGACGGCGACGATGACGAGGATCTCGGCCCAGGAGGGCAACGGGCGCGCCGGGGCCGGGGTTTCGGCGGCGAACGCCGCGCGGAACGTGCTCCAGCGCTGGCGGGCCTTGTGCCGGAACAGCTCCCAGCCGGTGTCGTCGGGGTCGACCGGGTCCGGCTCCGGCCGCGTGAACGGCAGGGCCAGCGCGCCGATCAGGGCGACGAGCGTGGCGATCGCGACGACGACGCCGCCCGGGTCCAGGTTGACCAGGCCGCCGAGTTCCACGCTGATGGCGATGACGGTGTACCAGGCGGCGCCGAAGGTGCCGAGCGCGGCCATCTTCAGCGCGGCGTCGGCGCTGCCGGGCGCCAGTGCGCGAAGGCCCCTGACGCCGTAGGAGGCGAGGCCGAACAGGGTGGTGAGGACGCCGCCGATCAGGACGAGGACCTGGAGGCCGCCCGGGTAGCCGTAGACGGTGAGGTCGCCGGGAAAGTCGGTGGTCCAGGTCCAGGACAGGAAGGTGGAGGCGATGGTGAGGACGCCGCCGCCGGTGGCGAGGGCCCGGCCGAGCGACGCCGGAAGGCCGATGAGGCCGGTGCGGGCGGCGGCGGGGGTGCTCGAAGTCTCCGGGGTCCCGGGGGACTCGGGGGACTCGGACGGTGTGGTCTGTGTGGTCATCGCTGTCACGCCCTGTCCGCGACGCGCTCGCCGAGCAGGCCCTGTGGCCTGAACAGCAGCACGAGGATGAGGAGTACGAACGCCCAGACGTCTGCCCAGGACTGGCTGCCGAACTTGTCCATACCGGGGATGTTCGCGATGTAGGCGGTGGACAGGGCCTCGGCCACACCGAGGACGAGGCCGCCGAGCATGGCGCCGTAGATGTTGCCGATGCCGCCGAGGACGGCCGCGGTGAAGGCCTTGAGTCCGAGGAGGAAGCCCATCTTGAAGTCGATCTGCCCGTACTTGAGGCCGTAGGCCACGCCTCCGACGGCCGCGAAGGCGGCGCCGAGGGCGAACGCGATCACGATGATGCGGTCGGTGTTGACGCCCATCAGCCGTGCGGTGTCCGGATCCTGGGCGGTGGCCTGCATGCCGCGGCCGGTACGGGTGCGCATCACGAAGTAGGCGAGGAACGCCATGCTGAGCGGGGCCGCGACCACCAGGAAGATGTCACCGGTCTGGATCGTGACGTTGCCTATGTCGAAGGGGCCGCCCGGAATGGTGGGGAACGTGCGGGCGGACTTCGCCTGCGGGTACCAGGCCCACACCGCCTGCTGGAGCGCCAGGGACAGACCGATGGCGGTGATGAGGGGCGCGAGGCGCGGCGCGGTGCGCAGCGGGCGGTAGGCGAACCGTTCCGCCCCGACGGCGACGGTGACGGAGACCAGGACGGCGCCGATCAGCATCAGCGGCAGGGCCACCCACATCGAGGTGCCGTCGGGAAGGATGTAGACGTAGACCGTGAGCGCGCCGAACGCGCCGGTCATGAAGATCTCGCCGTGGGCGAAGTTGATGAGCTGGACAATGCCGTAGACCATTGTGTAGCCGATGGCGACCAGCCCGTACATGGATCCCAGTAGCAGGCCGTTGACCAGCTGCTGCGGCAGTTCGTTCACCGCATGTCCTCCGAGATGTTCGGACGTTCGACGGATGGAGCCGGATGCGAGTGCGCGCGGGGCGCCAGTGGAACAGCGCCCCGCGCGGCTCGGTCGGTGCGGATGGGTGGGGTCAGCCGCCGTTGTAGGTGCCGGACTCCACGGCCTTCCAGGCGCCGCCCGTCACGGCGTAGACGGTGAGCTGCTTGTTGGTCGCGTCACCGTACTGGTCGAAGGAGACCTTGCCGGTCACGCCGTCGAAGGACACGTTCTGCACCGCGGCGGCCACCTTCGCGCGGGCGTCGGACGGAAGCTTGCCGCCGTTGTCGTCGACGACCTTCTTCACGGCCTCGATGATCGACCAGGCCGAGTCGTAGGAGTAGCCGCCGTAGGCCGCGTAGTCCTCCTTGTAGCCCCCCGCCTTGTAGTCGGCGACGAACTGCTTGGCGGAGGCCAGCGTCTCGACCGGCGCGCCGACCGAGGTGGCGAAGTCGCCGGTGGCGGCGGAGCCGGCCAGCTTGATGAAGGTCGGGTCGTAGATGCCGTCGCCGCCGATCAGCGGGATGTTGGCGCCGGCGGACTTGATCTGCTTGCTGAGCGGACCGGCCTGCGGGTACTCGCCGCCGTAGTAGACCACCTCGGCGCCGGAGCTCTTGACCTTGGTGGCGACCGCGGAGAAGTCCTTGGTGTCGGGGTTGATGTGCTCGGTGCCGACCACCTTGCCGCCGAGCTTCGTGAACTCCTCGGTGAAGGTCTTGGCGAGACCGGCGCCGTAGGTCTTCTTGTCGTCGATGACGAAGACCTTGCTCTTCTTGGCCTTGTTGAAGATGTACTGGGCGGCGAACGGGCCCTGGACGGCGTCCGTGGTCGCCGTGCGGAAGTACGACTTGTACGGACGCACCTTTGTCTGCTGCCAGTTGGTGCCCTGGGTCAGGTCCGGGCTGGTGTTGGCGGGCGAGACCTCCACCAGCTTGTTGTCGTCGAAGACCTTCTGCATCGACTGTGCGACCGAGGAGTTGAGCGGGCCGACGACGCCGAGGACGGAGGTGTCGCCGACGAACGCGGTGGCGTTCTGCTGGCCGGAGGAGGGCTGTGCCTGGTCGTCCTTGGCCGAGATCGCGAAGGTGACGCCCTTGACGAGGTTCTGCTTGTTGGCCGTCTTGACAGCGAGGTCCACGGAGTTCTTGATACCCAGGCCGAGCGCGGACAGGTCGCCGGTCAGCGGGGCGTCGACGCCGATGGTGACGGTGGTGCCGCCCTTTCCGGAGTCGGAACCCTTGTCGCCGCCGCCGCCGCGCGAGCCGCAGGCGGTGAGGGTGAGTGCTCCCGCTGCCAGCGCGGCGGTGATGGCGATGAGCGAACGTTGACGCACGATCAGTCCTTTCCCCAGGACGACCGCCTCCCCATGGAGACGGCCGAGCCGCGCGCCTGAACGACATGACAAGCCCTGAAGGCGAGTCGAAGCGGTAATCCGACGGGCGCGGTGACTGGCGGTGACTCTAGGCGTGTGCAGGGAACGTGGAGGAGTACCTGTCCGAGGCTGTGACTCTCTTGTTATGACACGACGTAATGCAGAGCGGTACGCGCTGGGCGGAAGGTCGGAATTCCGTCCGGTTCGCCCTGTCCGGATGATGAGAACCCGCAGGAATTACCATGATCAATTCAGGCGTCTCGGGGGTTTTGGTGATGACGTGATCTCGTTGTCGCAGGCGGCTTTCAACGCCTGGGAGAGGTGGTGCGCATACTGCGAACCGAGGATGAAGCTCTGAATCTGCATTGCGCGCACATTACGCAGGGTTACGTCCAGGAAAGGGAGTCCGGCGTCCTTGGGCACTTTTCCGCATTCCGTCACGTGCATCGTTATCGTGATCTTGCGCTCGGAACTCTCCTTGGCGGCAAAGGGGGTTCGCGGGGTCGTCACCAGCGACAGGCCCGCGTAGGGCTGGGTCACCCGGGCCACGGTGACCGCGGGCCCGGACTCCACTCTCAGTAGCACTGCGAAGCTGAAACTGCGGGGCGGTGCGCCGGGCGGAGTGGGCCGGCCGCCCGCGTAGAACATGTCCACCATCTGAGCGGGATACGGCGTAGGCGGCGGTGGGGGAGACGCGGCCTGCCGGGGGCGGGTGGCGTAGAGGTAGCCGCCACCGCCCAGGAGTGCGGCGGCCGCGGTGAGGGCGAGGGCGGCGCGGCGGTGGCGGTCGAACCGGGCCGCCGCGGCCCTGCGGATCCGGCTCGCTGGACCGGGAGCCGGGCCGGCCGTTTCCACGGTGTCCCACGCGCGCGTGCCCTCGCCGGGCTCCAGGGGGCCGATGGCGTTCACTGCCAGGCGCTTTCGCTCGGAGCGCCGTACCGGTAGCGGTCGGCGCAGGCCTGCCGCGCCCGACGGTCGAGCAACGTGTCTGCCGCAGCGGCTCCTTGGCGCCGTTTCACCACCCTTGCGGCGTCCACGACTTCACGCAGGATCTCGTACTGCCCGTTGGACAGCCCCATCGACTGGTAGTCGCCGTAGGTGGTGCCGTCCAGCACCGCGCGCGACCAGTGGGAGACCAGGCGGGTGCACAGGTCGGCGGGGGAAGTGGGGCCGGGGGAGGGCGAATCGGAGCCCGTGGGGTGCGCGGAGGTGTGCTGCGAGGGGGCGTGCTGCGAGGGGGCGTGCTGTGAGGAGGTGCGCTGCGCGGATGTGTGGCGTCCGGTGCCGCCGGTCCCGTGGCAGGCCGTGGCGAGCAGCACCAGCAGCGCGGGCAGCACCGGCCCGAGCAGCGGGAACCTCACCCCCGGCCGGGGGTCCCCTCGCTGTCCCATGCCCTGAAGCTAAGGGGCGGGACGGCGCGGGGCAACGGCCCGGCGAGAGACGCTCAGCCCGCGGTGGGCGGCACCTGCGCCGCGTCGCCCGGCCGCGCGTCCCGCAACAGGCAGGTCAGCCGGGCACTGCACACCCGGCGGCCCTCCTCGTCGCTGATCACGATCTCGTACGTCGCCGTCGACCGGCCCCGGTGCACGGGCGTGGCCACACCGGTCACCAGGCCCGAGCGCACCCCGCGGTGATGCGTGCAGTTCAGGTCGACGCCGACCGCGATCTTCGAGCTGCCGCCGTGCAGCATGGAGCCGACCGAGCCCAGGGTCTCCGCCAGCACCGCGGAGGCGCCGCCGTGCAGCAGTCCGTACGGCTGGGTGTTGCCCTCCACCGGCATGGTCCCGACGACCCTGTCCGCCGAGGCCTCCAGGATCTGCACGCCCATCCGTGTGCCCAGGTGTCCGGCCGAGAACAGGGCGGGCAGGTCGACACCGAGCGCCGCGTACTCGTCGATGACCTCCTGCGGGAACTTCACTCGCTGCTGCTCACCCATGATCCCGGCTCCGTTCGTCGGCCAGCTGTCCGCTCACAGCTGTCTGCTCGCTGAGCAAACGCTCAGTCGGTCGCTGATTGTTCCAGACGACCCGCCGTCGCACCGGTGTGATCTTCGAGACGTACGACGACGGACTTGCTGGCCGGAGTGTTGCTGGTGTCGGCGGTGGCGTCGAGCGGGACCAGGACGTTCGTCTCGGGGTAGTAGGCCGCCGCGCAGCCCCGTGTCGTCGGGTAGTGCACGACGCGGAAGCCGGGTGCCCGCCGCTCCACGCCGTCCTTCCACTCGCTGACCAGGTCGACGTACGCCCCCTCGGCGAAGCCGAGCGCCCGCGCGTCCTCGGGGTGCACCAGCACCACCCGGCGGCCGCCCCTGATACCCCGGTAGCGGTCGTCGAGGCCGTAGATCGTGGTGTTGTACTGGTCGTGCGAGCGCAGGGTCTGCAACAGCAGCCGGCCCTCGGGCAGTTCGGGGTACTCCACCGGCGCCGCCGTGAAGTTCGCCCTGCCCGTGGCGGTCGGGAAGCGGCGCTCGTCGCGCGGGGCGTGCGGCAGCGTGAAACCGCCGGGCCGGGCCACGCGCGTGTTGAAGTCCTGGAAACCGGGGACCACGCGCGCGATGCGGTCACGGATCGTCGCGTAGTCCTTCTCGAACTCCTCCCACGGCACCACGCTGTGCCCGCCGAGCACCCGGCGGGCGAGGCCGCAGACGATCGCGGGCTCGGAGCGCAGCAGCGGGCTCGCGGGCGCGAGTCGCCCGCGCGAGGCATGCACCATGCCCATCGAGTCCTCGACGGTCACGAACTGCTCGCCGGCGGCCTGGAGATCCCGCTCGGTGCGGCCCAGCGTGGGCAGGATCAGCGCCCGCGCGCCGGTGACCACGTGCGAGCGGTTGAGTTTGGTCGACACGTGCACCGTCAGCCGCGCGCGCCGCATCGCGGCCTCGGTCACCTCGGTGTCCGGGGAGGCGGAGACGAAGTTGCCGCCCATGGCGAAGAACACCTTCGCCTCCCCGTCGCGCAGGGCGCGGATGGCCCGTACGACGTCGAAGCCGTGCGCGCGCGGCGGCGCGAACCCGAACTCCTTCTCCAGCGCGTCCAGGAATGCCGGGGCGGGCCGCTCGAAGATGCCCATCGTGCGGTCGCCCTGCACGTTGGAGTGGCCGCGCACCGGGCACACGCCGGCGCCCGGGCGGCCGATGTTGCCGCGCAGCAGCAGGAAGTTGACCACCTCGCGGATGGTCGGGACCGCGTGCTTGTGCTGGGTGAGGCCCATGGCCCAGCAGACGATGGTGCGCTTCGAGGCGAGGGCCATGGACAGGGCCCGCTCGATCTCCGCGCGCGTGAGGCCCGTCGCCGCCAGAGTCTCGTCCCAGTCGGCGGCCCGGGCGGCCTCGGCGAACTCCGCGAAGCCGTGGGTGTGTTCGCGGACGAACTCCTCGTCGACCGCACCCTCCGTCTCCAGGATCAGCTTGTTCAGGAGCCGGAAGAGCGCCTGGTCGCCGCCGATGCGGATCTGCAGGAACAGGTCGGTGAGGGCGGCGCCCTTCAGCAGGCCCTGCGGGGTCTGCGGGTTCTTGAACCGTGCCAGGCCGGCCTCGGGCAGCGGGTTGACGCTGATGATCTTCGCGCCGTTCGCCTTGGCCTTCTCCAGCGCGGAGAGCATCCGGGGATGGTTCGTGCCCGGGTTCTGGCCCGCGACGATGATCAGGTCGGCCTGGTGGAGGTCCTCCAGCAGGACGCTGCCCTTGCCGATGCCGATGGTCTCCGAGAGCGCCGAACCGGACGACTCGTGGCACATGTTGGAGCAGTCCGGCAGGTTGTTGGTGCCCAGCTCGCGCGCGAAGAGCTGGTACAGGAACGCGGCCTCGTTGCTGGTACGGCCCGAGGTGTAGAAGACGGCCTCGTCGGGGGAGGCGAGGGCCGCGATGTCCTCGGCGACGATGTCGAAGGCGCGCTCCCAGGTGACCGGCTCGTAATGGGTGCCGCCCTCGGGGAGGTACATGGGGTGCGTGAGCCGCCCCTGCTGGCCCAGCCAGTAGCCGCTGCGGCCGGCCAGGTCCGACACCGGGTGCGCGGCGAAGAACTCCGGCGTGACCCGGCGCAGGGTGGCCTCCTCGGCGACCGCCTTCGCGCCGTTCTCGCAGAACTCCGCCGCGTGCCGGTGGTCCGGCTCCGGCCAGGCGCAGCCCGGGCAGTCGAACCCGTCCTTCTGGTTCACCCGCAGGAGCGTCAGCGCCGTGCGCCGCACGCCCATCTGCCGCTGGGCGATGCGCAGGGTGTGGCCGATGGCCGACAGCCCCGCGGCCGCGTGCTTCGGCTCCTCGACCTGCGGCGCGTCCTGGACCGGATCACCCTTGGGCGGCTTCGTCGCCATCGCCCGCTCCCCTCCGACTGCGTGTGCGTGTGCGTCGCCGATCCTCCCACGGGCCACCGACAACGGTGCCGCCCCGGTCTCCTCCTCTCCGTGTCCCCTGCTCCTCCCCGCTCCCGCGACACCGCCCGCACAGCGAGTGACCGCGCCGCGACCCTCGGCCGCCCCGGAACGGAGTGTCAGTGCGGCGTGGCAGGATCGGGGACGTGGCAGAGACAGCAGCGAAGAAGACCGACCAGACCCCCGGCGCCGCCCGTCCCCGGCTGATGCTCATGGACGGGCACTCGCTGGCCTATCGCGCGTTCTTCGCGCTGCCCGCGGAGAACTTCACGACCGCGACCGGCCAGCCGACGAACGCGATCTACGGCTTCGCGTCGATGCTGGCCAACACCCTGCGTGACGAGGCGCCCACGCACTTCGCGGTCGCCTTCGACGTCTCGCGCAAGACCTGGCGCTCCGAGCGCTTCACCGAGTACAAGGCGAACCGGTCCAAGACCCCGGACGAGTTCAAGGGCCAGGTCGAGCTGATCGGCGAGCTGCTCGACGCGATGCACGCGCCCCGCTTCGCCGTCGAGGGCTTCGAGGCGGACGACATCATCGCCACCCTTGCCACGCAGGCCGAGGCAGCGGGCTTCGAGGTGCTCATCGTCACCGGCGACCGCGACTCCTTCCAGCTGGTCACCGAGAACATCACGGTGCTCTACCCGACGAAGGGCGTCTCGGAGCTGACCCGGTTCACCCCGGAGAAGGTTTTCGAGAAGTACGGCTTGACGCCCGCCCAGTACCCCGACTTCGCGGCCCTGCGCGGCGACCCCTCCGACAACCTCCCCGGCATCCCCGGCGTGGGCGAGAAGACCGCCGCGAAGTGGATCAACCAGTTCGGCTCCTTCGCCGAGCTGGTCGAGCGCGTCGAGGAGGTCAAGGGCAAGGCCGGGCAGAACCTCCGCGACCACCTGGAGTCGGTCAAGCTCAACCGCGTCCTGACCGAGCTGGAGCGCGCGGTCGAGCTGCCGAAGACGGTCGCCGAGCTGGAGCGGGCGCCGTACGACCGCAAGACCGTCGCGATGATCCTGGACACCCTGGAGATCCGCAACCCGTCGCTGCGCGAGCGGCTCTACGCCGTCGACCCCGGCGCGGAGGAGGCCGAGACCACCCCGGTCACCACCGAGGGCGTGGAGATCGACGGCGCGGTCCTGGGCACCGGCGAGCTGGCTCCCTGGCTCACCGGGCACGGTGCCGACACCCTGGGCGTGGCCACGGTCGACACCTGGGCGCTGGGCACCGGCTCGGTCGCCGAGGTGGCCCTCGCCGCGGCCGGGGGAGCGGCCGTCTGGTTCGACCCGGCCGAGCTGGACGAGGCCGACGAGAACGCGTTCGCGGCCTGGCTGGCCGACTCCGCCCGCCCCAAGGTGTTCCACAACGCCAAGGGCGCCATGCGCGTCTTCGCCGAGCACGGCTGGAGCGTCGACGGCGTCGCCATGGACACCGCGCTCGCCGCGTACCTGGTCAAGCCGGGCCGCCGCTCCTTCGACCTGGACGCGCTGTCCCTGGAGTACCTGCACCGCGAGCTGGCCCCGGCCGCCGCGGCCGACGGCCAGCTCGCCTTCGGCGCGGACGACGGCGCCGAGGCCGAGGCCCTGATGGTCCAGGCCCGCGCGGTCCTCGACCTGGGCGGGGCCTTCGGGACCCGCCTGGCGGAAGTCGGCGCGGCGGACCTGCTGCGCGACATGGAGCTGCCCACCTCCGCCCTGCTCGCCCGTATGGAGCGGCACGGCATCGCGGCCGACCGGGCGCACCTGGAAGCCATGGAGCAGACCTTCGCGGGCGCGGTGCAGCAGGCCGTGAAGGAGGCCCACGCCGCCGCCGGCCGGGAGTTCAACCTGGGCTCGCCCAAGCAGCTCCAGGAGATCCTCTTCGACGAGCTGGCCCTGCCGAAGACCAAGAAGACCAAGACCGGCTACACCACGGACGCCGACGCCCTGGCCTGGCTCGCCACCCAGACCGACAACGAACTGCCGGTCATCATGCTCCGCCACCGCGAGCAGGCCAAGCTGCGCGTCACGGTCGAGGGCCTGATCAAGACCATCGCGGCCGACGGCCGTATCCACACGACCTTCAACCAGACGGTGGCCGCGACCGGCCGGCTGTCCTCCACGGACCCGAACCTGCAGAACATCCCGGTGCGCACCGACGAGGGCCGGGCGATCCGCCGCGGCTTCGTGGTCGGCGACGGCTTCGAGTCCCTGATGACCGCCGACTACAGCCAGATCGAGCTGCGCGTGATGGCCCACCTCTCCGAGGACGAGGGCCTGATCGAGGCGTTCACCTCCGGCGAGGACCTGCACACCACGGTCGCCTCCCAGGTGTTCGCGGTCGAGCGGGACGCGGTGGACGCGGAGATGCGCCGCAAGATCAAGGCGATGTCGTACGGCCTCGCCTACGGCCTGTCCGCGTTCGGCCTCTCCCAGCAGCTGAACATCGACGCGGGCGAGGCACGCGCCCTGATGGACACCTACTTCGAGCGCTTCGGCGGGGTTCGCGACTACCTCCGCCGCGCGGTCGACGAGGCCCGGGCGACGGGCTACACGGCGACCCTCTTCGGCCGCCGCCGATACCTCCCCGACCTCAACAGCGACAACCGCCAGCGCCGCGAGGCGGCCGAGCGCATGGCCCTCAACGCCCCCATCCAGGGGACGGCGGCGGACATCGTCAAGATCGCCATGCTCAAGGTGGACAGCGCGCTGCGGGCGGCGGACCTGAAATCCCGGATGCTCCTCCAGGTCCACGACGAAATCGTCCTGGAGATCGCCCCCGGCGAGCACCGGGCCGCGGAGGAGCTCGTCCGCCGCGAGATGGCGAACGCCGTCCATCTCAAGGCCCCCCTGGACGTCTCGGTGGGCGCGGGCCCGGACTGGGAGTCCGCGGCGCACTAGCCCGCGGTGCTTCGGCGGAGGGGCGTTGCCGGCGAAGGCCCGGGATGGCGCCCCTCTTCGGGTGCGGGGACTTTCTCCGCACCCGCCGAAGCCCACCCGCCGAAACCCACCCGGACCCCACCCGCCCGGACCCCCACCCACCCGCAGCACCCGACCGACACCACCACGGCGAACCGGCCAAGCCTCCCCCGCAAGGGCCGTCACTCACGTGGCCCCCGCCAAAACGCCCCGCACCCCCCGCAGCCGCAACACTGCGGGCATGGGTATACGCATGCTTCACCGCCGGACGCCCGAGGCCCACACCCGGGCGGCCTGGCAAGGCATCTCCTCGACGCAGGCCCGGCTGCCTGTCTCGCCGGTCCCACCCCTCGCGGCCGGCGCCAGCACAGCCCGTGTCCCCGTCGACCTCGCGAGGACCGTCCGTACGGCCACCGCGGACCTGCGCCGCAGGTGCGCCGGTCCGGCCGCCCGTGCGGACCGCGTTCCGGACTGGCGCCAGTGGGCCGACCTGGCCCGCGGCTACCTCGCCCTCGCGCTCAGCCTCGTCCCGAGAGCGCGCCCCCGGCCCACCCTCACGGTCTTCGTCGCCTCCCTCACCGACCGGCGGGCCGGCGCCGGGCCGCAGCGGCCGCCGCGCCGCGATCCCCGGGACCGTCCGGCGCCGGGACCGGACGCCACGCCCTGACCCCGGCGGCGTACAGCAGCAGCCCCGGGACCAGCCCCGCACCCACCCCGAAACACAGGGCCGCCACCAGGTCCCCCGGCCGGGCCGGAGCACCCCCGCCCGCCCACTCCCGCGCCACCCGCTGCACCGCCCCGGCCGCCGCGCAGCCGCCGACGAGCACCCCGGCCCACCAGCGGTCCCGCACGGACAGCACCGGCACCCCCGCCGGCTCCCCGCCGGGCAGCCTGCGCAGCGCCCGTACGGCGAACGCGGCGAGCACGGCCGCACCCGCCACGGACGAGCCGTACCGGAGCCACGCGACCAGCGGCACGCCCAGCGGCCGGTCCCGTTCGACGTCCGGAATCAGCCGGGTCCGTGGCGGGCTCCTTCGCACCCGACATGACCTTCTGCGCGGCGAATGTCCTGCCCGGTGGCATGGAGTTCGGCGCGGTCACACACGCGTTCTTCGGGGTCGTCACGGTCGATGTGCTCATCGCCTGGGCGCTGGTGGGACTGTGGCTGCTTGGTCCGCGAACCATTGCTCGCGCTGTTGCCCCGGGCCGCGCAGGGGCGGCCGGCCGCGCTGCTGCGCTGCGGTGCGCCACGCGAGCACCGCCGTTACCAGCGGGCCGCGCCCGGTCCCGTCCCGGCGCACCGCCGGCTGGACGGCCGCCGCATGGCTGAGTGTGAACGGCAACAGGGCCCCCTCGAAGGGTCCTTGGCCGTGCCACCGGTGGCGGTGATCAGGCCCGTTCAGTGTGCGGGACCTCCCTGAGCGCCCGCGGGCAGGAACGAGAGTCGGCCAACCGGTGAAAACCGGACGTGAACAGGTGCCCGTGTCAGACAAGTTGCCGTAGGGTCGCGAGCGGCGCCGGACCGGCGCGCCGGGCGCACGCACCGCACAGCGGGCACGGTGCAACAGACGCAACCGGAGCGCCGGGTCAACCGTCACACCAGAGCGAGACGGACGGACGGAGACGGACGCAGGGGCGTCCACAGGAGGGGTCACTTTATGGCGGCGCATTTCGGCAGGCGGCTGCGCAAGGGGGCGGCGACCACCGCCGTGGCCGCGGCGGCGGTCGCGGCTCTGTCCGCGTCCCAGGCTCCGGGAGCGACCGGCGGGGACCACGGCAGACAGACGGCGGCCGGGGCCTCCGCTCCCGTACCCGGCGCGGACGGAGGCGGCGCCACCGGCAACTCGCCGTACTACACGGACCTTCCGCCGCTGAACAGCCCCAACCCCAGCCCGAGCCCCAGCTCCACGCCGACCGCGGGCACCCCGGTCCCCCAGGGCGACGGGGAGGCCGGCATACCCGCGACGGTCCTCGACGCCTACAAGAAGGCCGAGGCCGAACTGCGCTCCTCCAAGCCCGACTGCAACCTGCCCTGGCAACTGCTCGCCGCCATCGGCAAGGTCGAGTCGGGCCAGGCCGACGGCGGCCGGGTCAGCGCCGACGGCACCACGTTGACCCCGATCCTGGGCCCGGTGCTCGACGGCAACGGCTTCGCGCTCATCAAGGACACCGACCACGGGGCGTACGACGGCAGCGCCGCGTACGACCGGGCCGTCGGCCCGATGCAGTTCATCCCGTCGACCTGGGCCTGGGCCGGCCGCGACGGCAACGGCGACGGCAAGAAGGACCCCAACAACGTCTACGACGCCGCCCTCGCCGCAGGGCACTACCTGTGCCGCAACGGCTGGGACCTTTCGCGCGAGGCCGACCTGAGCAGCGCGATCCTCAGCTACAACAATTCGCAGGACTACCTGAACACGGTTCTGAGCTGGCTGGAGTACTACCGCAAGGGCAGCCACTCCGTGCCCGACGGCACCGGCGGCCTGCCCAGCCACCGCAGCGACGACGGCACCGGGCGCACCACGTCACCGTCGCCGACGCCCTCTGGCCCACCGAAGGCCGAGCCCGGCCCGAAGCCGCACCCGAAGCCCAGCGCACCGGGCAAGCCCGGCGGAGGCGGCAGCCCCGGCCCGACCCCGTCCAAGCCGCCCGCGCCGACGCCCACACCGACCCCCACGGACACGGTGGACCACCTGGAGAACGCGGGCACCACCCAGCTCACCGCGATGGCCGGCGACACCTTCACCGAGCGGATCTCCACCCGCGCCGCGACCAAGCTGGGCAACGCCGTCGCCAAGGTGCGCATCCGGTTCACGATCAGCGGCGACACCGACACCGCGTTCGCCGGCGGCGAGAGCGTCGCCACGGTCGTCACGGACGCCAAGGGCGTCGCCCTCGCCCCCGCGCTCCAGGCGGGCGAGAAGACCGGCGACTTCAAGGTCACCGCGACCGTCGTGGGCCGCTCGACCCAGGGCGTCGACTACACGGCCACCGTCACCGCGCGCGCCGCCGACACCCTGACCCGCACCGGCGACACCCCGCTGACCTGCACTCCGGGCGGCGAGTTCGCCGACCAGGTCCAGGTGAAGGCGACGTACAAGGGCGCCGTCGCGGACAGGGTCGCGGCCACCGCCACCCTGATCAAGTCGCCCCTCGACCCGAGCGAGAACGACAAGGGCCCCTACTTCAAGGACGCGAAGGGCAAGACGGTCCGCACCCTCACCGGTCTCCAGACCGACGCCAAGGGCCTGCTCACGCTGCCGAAGCTGTACGCCGACGACGCCACCGGCACCTTCCTGCTCCGGATCACCACCACCGGCGGCGCGGTCCTCACGGTCGAGCTGAAGGTCGCCGCCGCCGACACCTCGGCGAGCCCCAGCCCGTCGCCGAGCCCGTCCGCGTAACCGCTCGTCGCCCGAGGGGCGTTCCTCCGCCACGGCGGTGGGGCGCCCCTCATCCATGCGTGCAACGTGTTCTCTTCTCGCCCGGGCGTTGCTACGGTGCCGGACCTGACGGAGTATCAGCTCAGGCCTGTCGGGAGGCCGTATGCGCGCCCTGATCGCCGCCGCGACCGGTCTCGTCGTCGCGGTCGCCCTGGTCCTCACGATCACCGCGATGGGCACACCGGACGGCGCGACCTCCCCGAAACCGCTGCTGACCACGGTGCCCGCGCACCCCTAACCGACCGGCAGGGAGGCCGAGATGCGCCGCAAGGCCAGTCTGATCCTGCTCGCCTGCGCCGTCTTCTGCGCGGCGCTGTCCCCGCTGATGCGCTGGTACGCCTTCCCGCGCCTGGCGAGGATCCCCGCGAACCAGTACCAGGACATGGTCCTGGAGGCCAAGGACGCCACCCTCCTCGACTACGGCACCATGCAGGCCAGGAAGGTCCCCGAGGTCACCATCGTGCAGACCCTCAAGGGCAACGTGGCGGCCGCGAAGAGGATCGAGAAGACGGCGGGGCGGCCGGTCGTCGTCTGGGACAGCCTGTCCTTCGTCCAGGGCCCCGACGGCAAGATGGTCTCCAAGGTCCCCGAGCGCTACATCTTCGACGCCCACACCCAGGACCCCGTGCACGCCACCGGCGAGATGGTCGACGGCGACCCGGTCACCCGCCAGGGCATCGAGTTCAAGTGGCCCTTCCTGACCCAGAAGCGCGACTACGAGTACTTCGACGCCCAGACCCGCACCACCAGCCCCATCCACTACAAGGGCACGCAGACCTTCCGCGGCCTGAAGGTCTACTACTTCGAGCAGACCATCCCCTGGACCAAGGTCCCCATGCCGAAGACGATGCCCGTGCAGGGCATCACGCCGGAGTCGGTGGCCAGGACGGGCACGACCCGCTGGTACAGCACGGTCCGCAAGTTCTGGGTCGAGCCCGTCACCGGCGCGCCCGTCTACGGCGAGGAGGACCACAAGGAGGAACTGCGCGGCGGCACCCTGCTCGGCGGCCGGGCGAGTGTCACGGCGTTCGCCGGTACCGTGAAGATGCGCGAGGACTACATCGAGCACACGGTCGCCCTGGTCAAGCACAACCGCACCCTCGTCCTGGCGCTCACCTCCTACGTCCCCTGGGGCTCGCTCGTCCTGGGGATCCTGCTCCTGGCGCTCTCCCTCCTCCTGGAGGCCCGCTCCCGCCACCCCCAGGATCCCGCCCCGGCGCAGTCGGCGGAGCCGGAGCCGGTCAGCGCCTGAGCCGCGCGTTGGTGTGCCGGGTGGGCTCGGCGGTCGCCGGGTCCTCGGGCCACGGATGCTTCGGATACCGTCCGCGCAACTCCGCGCGGACGCCCTTGTAGCCGTCCTTCCAGAAGGAGGCCAGGTCGGCCGTGACAGCGGCGGGACGCCCGGCAGGGGAGAGCAGATGCACCAGGAGCGGCACCCCCGCCACGGCCGGTGTCTCGTCCAGCCCGAACATCTCCTGCAACTTGACGGCGAGCACCGGCCGTTCGGGATCGTCGTAGTCGATCCGGATGCTGGATCCGCTGGGTACGGCGATCCGCTCCGGCGCCAGCTCGTCGAGCCGGCCCGCCTCCCCGCTCGCCCACGGCAGCAGCCGCGTGAGCGCCTGTCCGGCGTCGATCCGCGCGAGATCGGCCCGCCGGCGAGCCCGGCTCAGCTCCGGCTCCAGCCACTCGTCCACGCGCGCGTGGAGCGCGTCGTCGGACACGTCCGGCCATGGCTCCCTGAGATGCGTTCGCAGAAAGGCCAGCCGCCGGCGCAGCGTCTCCGCCCCCGGCGACCAGCGCAACAGCCCGAGCCCGTCCTGCCGGAGGCCGTCGAGGAGAGCGGCGCGCACGAGGGCGGGCTCGGCGTCCCGCAGCGGCCGCACGGCCAGCTCGATCGCCCCCAGCCGCTCGACCCGCCGGGCCACGACATCCCCGCCGTCCCAGCGCACCTCGTCCCGCTCGCTCAGCAGGGACCCGGCGGCGGACCGGGCCACGTCCTCCCGCACCGCAGCCGCGAGCCGCACACGCGCGTGCCCCGTGCCGCCGGGCCGGTCGGCGACGGCCACCACGATCCACGGCGCCCCGCGCAACGCCGACCCGTCGGCCGGCTCGGCCCGGTTCCCGGAAGCCATGAGGTACGACCCGCCGTCGAGCTTGGCCACCCGCTCGGGAAAGGCGAGCGCGGCGACGAGTCCGGCGAGCTGGTCGACCTCGGTGCCCGGCCCCACGTGAACGGCACTCTCCGACCGGAAGCCGTCCGCTCGGGAGTCATCCGACCCGGAGTCCCGGGCCGGCGGGCGGGCAGGATCGGCGGCGACGGCCCGCAGCCGCCGAACCTCCGCGGCCCACCGCCCGGCGTAGGCATCACCCCCACGCCGCGCACGTCGCAACGCACCGGCAAGATCGTCCCCGTAGTCCCGCGGCACCTCCTCGGAGAGCAGCGCGACCACCTCCGCACCCGCACCCGAGGTGTCCAGCAACGCCCGCCCCAGCCGGGGGTGCACCCCCAGCCGCGCCAACCGCACCCCGAGCCCCGTGGCCCGCCCGGCGGAGTCCACCGCCCCCACGGCCGCCAGCGCAGAGCGCCCGGCCGCCATCGCCCCACCCGGCGGTGGATCCAGCAGCGCCAGCCCGGAGGCGTCGGGATCGCCCCAGCAGGCCGTCTGAAGGGCGAACGCGGTCAGGTCGGCCAGCTTGATCTCCGGCGCCGGATACGCGGGCAGACGGCCGTCCTCGGCCTCGGTCCAGCACCGGTACACCGCCCCCGGCGCCTCACGCCCCGCGCGCCCGGCCCGCTGCCGCCCGGCCGCCCGCGACGCCCGTACGGTCGTCAGCCCGCTCAGTCCGCGCGCGTGGTCCACCCGCGGCTCCCGCGCCAGCCCCGCGTCGACCACCACGCGCACCCCGGGCACGGTCAGCGACGACTCGGCGACGGACGTGGCCAGCACGACCCGGCGCCGCCGCCCGCCCGCCAGCACCGCGTCCTGCACCGCGGCCGGCGCCCGCCCGTGCACCTGGAGCACCTCGACGTCCCCCAGGTCCCCGAGCTGCCCGGCCACGCGCGCGATCTCGCCGACACCGGGCAGGAAACACAGCACGTCGCCCGCCCGCTCGGCCAGCGCCCGCCGCACCACCGACGCCACGTGCGCCAGCATCGCCGGATCGACCCGCATCCCGTGCGGCGGCCGTACCGGCCGCGCCGGGGGCGCCCACACCACCTCCACCGGATGCGCGACGCCCGCCGCCTCGACCACCGGTGCCCCGCCGAGCAGCCGGGCCCAGCCCGCCGCGTCCGTCGTCGCCGACGCGGCCACGAGCCGCAGCTCCGGCCGCAGCGTCTGGCGCACGTCCCAGAGGAAGGCGGCCGCCGTGTCGGCGTCCAGATGCCGTTCATGGCACTCGTCGAGCACGACGACGTCGACGCCCGGCAGCTCCGGGTCCCGTTGCAGCCGCTGGAGGAGCATACCGGTCGTCACGACCTCCACGCGCGTGTGCCGCCCCACGGCCCGCTCACCGCGCACCGTGAAGCCCACGCTCTCACCGGGCTTCTCGCCCAGCAGCCACGCCATCCGCCGGGCCGCCGCCCGCGCCGCGATCCGCCGCGGCTCGGCCACCACGACCCGCCGCGCCGTACCGCCACCGACCAGCCCCGCCAGCACCAGCGGCACCAGCGTCGTCTTGCCGGTGCCGGGCGGCGCCACCAGGACGGCGGTGCCGCCCGCCTCCAGGGCGTCGGTCAGGTCGGGCAGGGCGGAGCGCACGGGCAGCGCGTCCAGGGCGTCGTAACGGATCACGCCCCCCAGTGTCGTACGACGGGAAACGGGCCCCACGCGCGCGTGTGCCTCCCTTCGCAGGCGAAGAGAGGCACGGAGAACGCCGGTGAGGGTCAGTCGCGCTCGCACACGAAGATCGCCGTGCCCGGGAGCAGGCTCCCGCGCAGCGGGGACCAGCCGCCCCACTCCGAGGTGTTCCAGGCCGGCCACTCCGGCTCCACGAGGTCCACCAGCCGGAAACCGGAGGCCACGACGTCCCGGACGCGGTCGCCGAGCGTCCGGTGGTGCTCGACGTAGACCGCCCGGCCCTGCTCGTCCTGCTCCACGTACGGCGTGTGGTCGAAGTACGAGGAGGACACCGACAGGCCCTCGGGGCCCGGCTCGTCCGGGAACGCCCAGCGGATCGGGTGCGTCACCGAGAAGACGAACCGCCCGCCCGGCCGCAGCACCCGGCGCACCTCGCGCAGCACCAGCCGCGGGTCCGCGACGAAGGGCAGCGCCCCGTACGCGGAACACGCCAGGTCGAAGGAGCCGTCCGCGAACGGCAGCGCGGAGGCGTCCGCGCAGACGAGGGGAAACGATCCGCCGATCCGCAGGGCGTGCTGGAGCTGGCGGTGCGAGAGGTCCAGCGCCACCGGCCGGGCCCCCTGGGCGGCCAGCCAGCGTGCGCACTGGCCCGCGCCCGCGCCGATCTCCAGGACCCCCTTGCCCTTCAGCTCCTCCAGCGGGCCGAGCAGCTCGGCCTCCACCTCGTCCAGGCCCTCCGGACCCCACACGAAGCGGTCGTCGCCGAGGAACGTGCCGTGTTCGACCTGGTACTCGTCCGCGTTACGGTCCCACCAGCCCCGATTGGCCCGCGCGCTCTCCGTGACACCGGCGTCACGCCGTGTGGCTTCCGAGGTGGAATCCACGGTGTTGCCCGGGTCATAGCTTTCCGGCTCTTGGATGATCGGCTCCCTCGTCGTACTCTTCCGTCCAACCCGCCGGGGTCTGCCACGGAAGGGTCCCGGAGGCCTGCGTACGGCCACCCGGGACGTTTCTTCTGCCGGGTATACGGCGATCCGCCCCCCGTGTGCGCCTTCGCGCATTGACCCTGTCCGGCTGCCCCCGTATGCTACAAGTTGCGCTGCGGGCCTGCGCACCTCAGACGTAGCAGGCTGCGCTCGCATCTGTTGTATGTCCCCTCGGTTGTCGAGGCGCCACCAGCGGTTTTGTGTGGCGCTTCCTTGGCTGTCCGGCTTCATCAGAGCGATACGGGCTCCCGGCGTAGCAGTACCTACGACTTCAATGTCCGTACCGGAGCCCTTTCCCACATGACGAGCAGCACCGAGACCACCGCCACCACCCCGCAGGTTGCGGTCAACGACATCGGTAACGAGGAAGCCTTCCTCGCCGCGATCGACGAGACGATCAAGTACTTCAACGACGGCGACATCGTCGACGGCGTCATCGTGAAGGTCGACCGGGACGAGGTCCTGCTCGACATCGGTTACAAGACCGAAGGTGTCATCCCGAGCCGCGAGCTCTCGATCAAGCACGACGTCGACCCCAACGAGGTCGTCGCCGTCGGTGACGAGATCGAGGCCCTCGTCCTCCAGAAGGAGGACAAGGAAGGCCGCCTGATCCTCTCGAAGAAGCGCGCCCAGTACGAGCGTGCCTGGGGCACCATCGAGAAGATCAAGGAAGAGGACGGCATCGTCACCGGTACCGTCATCGAGGTCGTCAAGGGTGGTCTCATCCTCGACATCGGCCTCCGCGGCTTCCTCCCGGCCTCCCTGGTCGAGATGCGCCGCGTCCGCGACCTCCAGCCCTACGTGGGCAAGGAGCTCGAGGCGAAGATCATCGAGCTGGACAAGAACCGCAACAACGTGGTCCTGTCCCGCCGTGCCTGGCTGGAGCAGACCCAGTCCGAGGTCCGCCAGACGTTCCTCACGACCCTCCAGAAGGGTCAGGTCCGCTCCGGCGTGGTCTCCTCGATCGTCAACTTCGGTGCCTTCGTGGACCTGGGTGGCGTCGACGGTCTGGTCCACGTCTCCGAGCTGTCCTGGAAGCACATCGACCACCCGTCCGAGGTCGTCGAGGTCGGCCAGGAGGTCACCGTCGAGGTCCTCGACGTGGACATGGACCGCGAGCGCGTCTCCCTGTCGCTGAAGGCGACCCAGGAAGACCCGTGGCAGCAGTTCGCCCGGACCCACCAGATCGGTCAGGTCGTCCCGGGTAAGGTCACCAAGCTGGTTCCGTTCGGTGCGTTCGTCCGCGTGGACGAGGGCATCGAGGGTCTGGTCCACATCTCCGAGCTGGCCGAGCGCCACGTGGAGATCCCGGAGCAGGTCGTCCAGGTCAACGACGAGATCTTCGTCAAGGTCATCGACATCGACCTCGAGCGTCGTCGCATCAGCCTCTCGCTGAAGCAGGCCAACGAGTCCTTCGGTGCCGACCCGGCCTCGGTCGAGTTCGACCCGACCCTGTACGGCATGGCCGCGTCCTACGACGACCAGGGCAACTACATCTACCCCGAGGGCTTCGACCCCGAGACCAACGACTGGCTCGAGGGCTACGAGAAGCAGCGCGAGGAGTGGGAGCGCCAGTACGCCGAGGCGCAGACCCGCTTCGAGCAGCACCAGCAGCAGGTCATCAAGTCCCGCGAGGCCGACGCCGCTGCCGCGGCCGAGGGCGGCGAGGCTGCGGCTCCGGCCGCGACCGGTGGCTCGTACTCCTCCGAGGGCGCCGACACCTCCGGTGCGCTGGCCTCGGACGAGGCGCTGGCCGCGCTGCGCGAGAAGCTGGCGGGCGGCCAGAGCTGAACGCTCACCGCTGAGGCCTAGCCGATAGCTGGTCCTGAGGGGCCGTACCTTCCGAGGTGCGGCCCCTCAGGCGTTCTCCGGGGACTGACGCCTGCTTCCTTGATCAGGAAAGTGCCGGGCGGGAATGCCCCCGGTCCAGAGGGCGTTGACCCTGAGGAACACGAGGAGGAGCGGTCACAGTGCTTGATCCGCAGGGTTTGTACGCATGGGAGCCGAAGGGCCTCGCCGTTGTCGACATGGCGCTCGCCCAGGAGTCGGCCGGCCTTGTCATGCTCTACCACTTCGACGGATACATCGACGCGGGTGAGACCGGCGACCAGATCGTCGACCGGCTGCTCGACTCACTGCCCCACCAGCTCGTCGCCCGTTTCGACCACGACCGGCTCGTGGACTACCGGGCCCGCCGGCCTCTGCTGACCTTCAAGCGGGACCACTGGACCGAGTACGAGGACCCGACCCTGGAGGTCCGCCTCGTCCAGGACACCACGGGCGCCCCCTTCCTGCTGCTGTCCGGGCCCGAGCCCGACGTGGAGTGGGAGCGCTTCGCCGCCGCCGTACGGCAGATCGTGGAGCGGCTCGGCGTGCGCCTGTCCGTGAACTTCCACGGCATCCCCATGGGCGTGCCGCACACCCGCCCGGTCGGCCTCACCCCGCACGGGAACCGCACCGATCTCGTCCCCGGCCACCGCAGCCCCTTCGAGGAGGCCCAGGTGCCCGGCAGCGCCGAGTCGCTGGTGGAGTACCGCCTCAGCGAGGCCGGGCACGATGTCCTGGGCGTCGCCGCGCACGTCCCGCACTACATCGCCCGCTCCCCGTACCCGGACGCGGCCCTCACCGTGCTGGAGGCCATCACGGCCGCCACCGGCCTGGTCCTCCCGGGCGTGGCGCACGCGCTGCGCACGGAGGCGCACCGCACGCAGACGGAGATCGACCGCCAGATCCGGGAGGGCGACGAGGAACTGACCGCGCTCGTCCAGGGCCTGGAGCACCAGTACGACGCCGCGGCCGGCGCCGAGACCCGGGGCAACATGCTCGCGGAGCCGGCGGAGATTCCGTCCGCCGACGAGATCGGCCGGGAGTTCGAGCGCTTCCTGGCCGAGCGGGAGGGCGACAACTGACCTCCGCCGGTTCCGTTGTCAGTGGCAGGGCCTAAGCTTCGGCACATGCTGAAAGTGGGCCTGACCGGTGGCATCGGCGCCGGCAAGAGCGAGGTGTCCCGGCTGCTCGTGGAGCGCGGCGCCGTGCTGATCGACGCGGACCGCATCGCGCGCGAGGTCGTGGCGCCGGGCACCCCCGGTCTCGCGTCCGTGGTCGAGGCCTTCGGCACGGACGTCCTCGCGGCCGACGGCGGCCTGGACCGGCCCCGGCTCGGGTCCGTCGTCTTCGCCGACCCCGAGAAGCTCGCCGTGCTGAACTCGATCGTGCATCCCCTGGTCGGTCTCCGCTCCCGTGAACTGGAGGAGGCCGCGGCCCCCGATGCCGTCGTGATCCATGACGTACCCCTCCTCACCGAGAACGGTCTGGCGCCGCTCTACGACCTCGTGATCGTCGTGGACGCGAGCCCCGAGACCCAGCTCGACCGGCTGGTACGGCTGCGCGGAATGACCGAGGAGGACGCACGCGCACGCATGGCCGCGCAGGCCACGCGCGCACAGCGCAGGGAGACAGCGGACATCGTGATCGACAACGACGTCCCCCTGGACACGCTGCACAAGCGTGTCGCCGACGTGTGGGACGAGCTCGTACGACGCGCTCGCGAGGCGTCCGCGGAATAGCGGGCCCCTGACCGGGCGTTGAACGCTCCGAGTGAGGGAAGGACTCTGCCGTGCCCGAGACCAGCGGTTCCACCGGACGTACTCCGGAAACGCATGTCATCGACTTCCGTGCAGCCGAGCAGCTGCTCAACTCACGGGACCCGCGGGGCGCGGTGAAACTTCTCGACGGAGTCATCGCCGCACACCCGGAGAACACCGCAGCCCGACTGCTCCGCGCGCGAGCCTTCTTCGCGGCGGCGCAACTGCGGCCCGCCGAGCTGGAGTTCACCATCGTGCTGGAGCGCGAGCCGGACAACGCGTTCGCGCACTTCGCGCTGGCCCGCACCTACGAACGCCAGGGCCGCTCCGACCAGGCCAAACGCCATTTCCGGCTGGCGGCCGCGCTCGACCCGAATCCGCAGTATCTGAAGGCGGCCCGCTTCGACGACTGACCGGCCCCGCGATCGGCGTCCCGTGCCGGGGGCGGTCACGGATGCCGGTGCCTCGGCCAGTGCGGGTACGGCGGCCGGTTCCGCGGCGGCCGGTAGGGCGGCACGTCGTCCGGCGGCGGGTACGGCGGTACGTCACGGCCCGGCTGGTAGTGCGGCCCCTGCCGCATGTGCCGGAGGATCATGGTCATGTCGACGGTGACGACCAGCCACAGCACCCCGCAGGCCGCCGCCCAGCCGGGGCGCCCGGCCAGCACGAACGCGGCCGTGCCGAAGATCGACCAGACCAGCCCCCACACGCTCAGCCAGAACCGCGCCCGCAGCGCACTGCGCGCGGTCGACGGTTCACTGCCCGTACGCATGGGACACCACCACTCCTCCCTGCAACGTACTCTTCGGGAACGACGTTCACCAACGCTGCGCATCGGGCCCTCGCATGCCGGTGGCACGTCGTTCACCGAAGGGGGATCCCGTGCTGCCGGACGCCGACGACCTGCCCGAACTGCTCCTCGACCTCGCCGTGCCGCACGAGGACATCAACGGCCTGGTGGCCGGGCTGCGCAGCATCGCCGCCGATCCGGGCCTGCTGCGGCTCGTGGAGGAGTGCGTCGAGGTGCTGTTCCGCGGCCCGGAGGGCACCGGCCACCCGCCCGACCTGGCGGAACCCTTCGACGCGGCGCCGCAGGAGCTGAGCCGTACCTTCCCCGCATACGTCTTCCTCGCCGCGACCCCGCGCACCCTCGCCCGGCACCGGGACCGCGGCATCCCGCCCGAGATCTCCCGGCGCACCCTGGCCGACCTGGGCCGGCACATGGCGGCACACCGCAGACGGCACGGGACGACCGGCGTGCAGGCGCGGTGCTGGCTGGTCCGGCACTTCCGTGGTGAGCTGTTCCAGCTGGGCCGGTTGCAGTTCGAGCGGGCGCGGCTCGGGCAGCGCTCGGCGCCGGTGATCGCGGCGGCCGGAGCGGCCGCGGTGCCCGGCACACCCTGTCTGAACCTGCACATCCCCGACTTCCACGGCCCGCTGACCCCGGCCGCCTGCGACCGCTCGCTCGCGTGGGCCCGTGAGTTCTTCGCCCGGCACTTCCCCGAGGAGCGGCCGGTGGCGGCGCTGTGCCACTCCTGGCTGCTGGACCGGCAGTTGAGACGCTATCTGCCGGCCGACTCCCACATCATCCGGTTCCAGGACCGGTTCCGCACCGCTCGCGAGGACTGCGAACCGGCCGACACCGAGCCCGTCCAGTTCGTCTTCGGGGATCCCGGACTGCCGGTCGCGGAGCTGCCGCGACGCACGTCCGTGGAGCGTGCGGTGGGGGACCATCTGCGGGCCGGCGGCCACTGGTACATCGGGCACGGATGGTTCCCGTTCCCCGGCTGAACGGCACAGGCCGGGCGCGGGGTAACTCGAACGGGTGAACTGGCGAGGAAGGGGAACGGGCTTGCGGGGACCGGCCGTTGTTCGGGCATGACGGTCGAAATGCGTGAGGGACACGAGGGCACGGGACCCGGAGCCATCACCCCGGACGGCTGCGCGGTCGAGCTGTACGAGCGGCTGCCGGCGGGCGACGCGCCGGACATCATCGCCGCGGCGGTGCCGGCGGGGGCACACATCCTGGAACTGGGCAGCGGAGTGGGCCGGATGACCCACCCCCTGCTCGAACGGGGCTTCACGGTCACGGCGGTGGACGAGTCCGCCGACATGCTGGCCCGCGTCCGAGGGGCACGCACGGTGTGCGCTCCGATCGAGGAACTGGACCTGGGCGGTGAGCGGTTCGACGTGGTGATGCTGGCGTCGTGCCTCGTGCACGCCGGCGACGAGGAGGTCCGCCGCGGCCTGCTGCGCACCTGTGCCCGGCATGTGGCGAAGGGCGGCTGGGTGCTCATTCAACGGGAGGGCGAGGACTACCACACGAACGTGCCGAGGGAGCGGGTCGACCCGAGTGGCTTCACGATACGGATCGCCTCGGTGGAGCCCGTCGGAGACGGGGTGAACTCGGTCCGGGCCGAGTACACGTTCCCGGACGCGGCCTGGACCCAGACCTTCCTGGCCCGGCCCCTGACGAAGCAGGCGTTCGAGTCGGCACTGGCGGAGGCGGGACTGGGGGTGGACACGTACCTGACACCGGACCGGACGTGGGTGCGGGCCGTATCGAAGCCGTAGCGAACGTGCCGGTGTTGGCACCGACGCCGGTGCCGGCGTCGGCGGTGGGCGGAAAGGCGGAAGGGTGGAGGTGATGAGCGATGAGTTCCCGGGACTCGTCGGGTCTACCTCGGTGAAAGCACACAGTACCGCTTCACCCAGGAGACCCTCATGTCCCAGACTGCCGCTTCCACCAGCGCCACGACGTCCGCGTCCCCCGTCGGCACGCACACCGGCCGGGCCCGATGGGCCGGGGTCGCGCTGCGCTCGGTGCAGGTGTTGCTCGCCCTGTTCTACGGCATCGCGAGTGCCCTGCCCAAGCTCATCGCACACCCCTCCGCCGTCGAGTCCTTCGACAGGATCGGCTGGGGCAGCGGGGCCATGTACACCATCGGCGCGCTCGAACTCGCCGGAGCCGTCGCCCTGTTGATACCGCTGCTCCAGTCCGTGGCTGCGATCGCCCTCAGCGCGCTGATGGTGGGCGCGTTCATCGTCCAGCTCACCGCCTTCCACGGCCAGAACGCGGCGACCCCGCTGATCCTGATGGTGCCGCTGATCATGATCGCCTGGGCGCGCCGTGGGTCCAACCGTGCGTTGCTGGGGTTGGTTCGGCGGGGGTGAGCAGGGAGACGAGCCGAGAGGAGAGACGGGAGGAGAGACGGGCGGCGGATCACCGACCCCGAGAGCGCCCACCCGATCCACCACGCCCACCGGAGCCACCGGCCTGATCCCGCCCACCGGTTCCGCCGGGCCTGCCCGATCCGCCACCTCGGCCCGCACGGCCACCGGCTCCCCCGGACGTGCCCCGCCCGCCCGCAGCACCGGAGCCACCACGGCTACCCCGTCCACCGCGCTCACCGGCGCCACCCGGGTCGCCCGGGTCGCCCGGACCACCAGGTCCGGCGAAGCCATCAGGCCTCGCGAAGCCGCCGAGGCCGCCGAAGCTTCCAGGGCCGGAGAAGCCTCTTGGTCCCGCGAGGCCGCTCGGGGCGCCGGGCAGGCCGCCGAGGCCGCGGAGGCGTTCCATCTCGCGGCGGTCTCGCTTGGTGGGACGGCCGGTGCCCCGGTCGCGGAGGCCGGCCGGGGCCATGACATCGCGGGGCGGGGGCGGCGGTGAGTTGTCGACGTAGCACTGGACGGCCACGGGGGCGCCGACCCGCTTGCGGATCAGGCGCTTGACGATCACGACTCGTTCCCGGCCCTCGTGCCGCAGACGCACCTCGTCGCCGACGTGCAGGGAGTAGGCGGGCTTCACCCGCTCGCCGTTCACGTGCACGTGGCCGCCCCGGCAGGCGGTCGCGCCGAGGGAGCGCGTCTTGATCAGGCGTACGGCCCAGATCCAGCTGTCGATCCGGACCGATTCGCCGGTCGACGGCCCCGCGGCCTCGGCGGCGGCCACCGCGGCGGTGATCTCGGGATCCAGGGGGTGGGCGGCCGGTGTTCCGGAGCCGGAGGTGTTCGGGGCGGGGCTCGTTCCGCCCGGTCCGGCGGTCTCACGGTTCACGCTGTCGTCCGCATCCTCGGAAGCCATGTCCCGACCTTAACTCCCTGGGCGGACCGAGCCGGCCGTGTTTTTCCGGGGCGCGCTCCACAGCGAGAGGAGACGCGCAAGCGCGTCGAGCGCCGCCCGGTAGGACGGACCGCCGGTGACGGCCTCGAACCCCGGGGCATACGGTGACGGTATGGACGACTGCGCTGCCCTCGCCAGGCTCGACCGGCGCGTCGCGGACTGCCGGGCCTGCCCCCGGCTGGTGGAGTGGCGCGAGGAGGTGGCCCGGACGAAGCGGGCCGCGTTCGCCGACTGGACGTACTGGGGGCGACCGGTGCCCGGCTTCGGCCCGGCCGACGCCCGGCTGGTGATCATCGGTCTCGCCCCCGCCGCGCACGGCGGCAACCGCACCGGCCGCATGTTCACCGGCGACCGCTCCGGGGACGTGCTCTACCAGGCGCTGTACGACGTGGGGCTCGCCTCGCAGCCCACCTCGGTCAGCGTCGACGACGGACTGGAGCTGTACGGCGTCCGCGTCACCGCGCCCGTGCACTGCGCGCCGCCCGCCAACAGGCCGACGCCCGGCGAGCGCGACACCTGCCGCCCCTGGCTGGTCCAGGAGCTGAAGCTGCTGCGCCCGACGCTCAGGGCCGCGGTCGTCCTCGGTGCCTTCGGCTGGCAGGCCGCGCTGCCCGCGTTCGCCGGGGCGGGCTGGGCCGTACCCCGGCCGCGCCCGGCCTTCGCCCACGGCACCCGGGTCGCGCTCGACGGCCTCGACCTCTTCGGCTGTTTCCACGTCAGCCAGCGCAACACCTTCACCGGCAGGCTCACCCCCGAGATGCTGCGCGAGGTGCTGCGCATGGCGGCGCGGACGGCGGGACTGCCGTGACCGGTAACGCACCTCGGTCAGACGGCGTCGTCCCCGAAGAGGTGCCGGACCGTCGAGCGGTAGTTGGCGCGGACATGGTCCAGCGCGTGGGCGCGGGCGCGGTCCGGGTCGCCGGAGGCGATGGCGTCGTACAACTCGCGGTGTTCGCCGAGTAGTTGGGGCCATTCCTCGTTCTGGCGGGTAAGCCAGCGCAGGCGGCCGTCGACCGGCTCCATGACCGAGATCAGCAGGCTGTTGCCGGCCAAAGCGCGGATGCGGTCGTGGAAGCGGGTGTTGATGTCCGTGATCGCCTCGGCGTCCCCCTCGTTCGTCGCCCGCGCCGCCTGGTCCAGCAGTGCGCGCAGCTCCGCCAGGGCCTGCGGCGTCACCCGGCTCGCCGCCAGCCCCGCCGCGTACACCTCCAACGCCTCGCGCAGTTCGAAGAGTTCCCGGACGTCGGTCGGGGTCAGCCGCCGTACGACCGTGCGCCGGGCCGACTCGAACAGGACGAAACCCTCGGCGACCAGTGCGCGGATCGCCTCGCGCACCGGCACCCGCGAGACGCCGAACCGCTCGGCCAGCTCCCGTTCGACGAGCCGGTCACCGGGTGCCAGGCGCCCGGCGATGATGTCCTCCCGCAGGCTCGCCAGCACGCGTTCGCGCACCGCGCCGAGGGGTTCGGTCTTCGTCGTAGAGGCCGTCGTGGGGGTCATGAGCCCATCTTCGCCGACCCGGCGGCGCTTTTACGGGGCCGTAACGGCAACGACATCGGTCCGAACGGTTGACGGCGGGACCATGACAGGAGTTTGGTATACCAAACGGCTGCCGCCCTCCGTCTCCCCCTTGCCCCTGGAGGCCCCGTGTCCCTCGCCGATCGCGCCGAAGCCACCGGCGCCACCGCGTTCGTCCCCGACCCGCGCCTCGTCAACGAGGACCTCGCCCCCGCGAAGCAGCGGAACTGGAAGGTCTTCGACCTGTTCGCCATGTGGATGTCGGACGTCCACAACCTCGGCAACTACACCTTCGCCGCAGGCCTGCTGGTCCTCGGCATGAACGTCTGGCAGGTCTTCACGGCCCTGCTCGCCGGCTTCGTGCTCATCTACATCGGCATGAACCGCATGGGGCAGATCGGCCAGCGTCACGGCGTGCCGTTCCCCGTGGTCAGCCGCATCAGCTTCGGCATCTGGGGTGCCAACATCCCGGCGCTGATCAGAGCCGTGATCGCCATCATGTGGTACGGCATCCAGACCTATCTGGCCTCCGTCGCCGTCAACGTGATGCTGCTCGCCGCCTGGCCGGGCTTGGCGTCCCTCACCCACCACTCCTTCCTCGGCCTGGACGCGCTGGGCTGGATCTCCTTCGTCTCGCTCTGGCTGCTCCAGTGGGTGATCATCAGCCAGGGCATGGAGGCGGTGCGCAAGTTCCAGGACTTCTGCGGCCCGGTGATCTGGCTCGTGATGATCGCACTCGCGGTCTGGGTCCTGGCCAAGGCCGGCTGGAGCATCTCGCTCACCTCCACCCCGCACCCGGTGTCCACGGGCGAACAGTGGCGGCAGTGGTTCGGCGCGATCGGCCTGATCCTCGCCACCTACGGCACGCTGATGCTCAACTTCTGCGACTTCTCCCGCTTCGCACCCGACAACAGGACCGTCCGGCGCGGCAACTTCTGGGGCCTGCCCGTCAATTCCACCGCCTTCGTCGTCGTCTCGGTGATCGTCACGGCCGGTTCGCTGAAGGCGTTCGGGCAGGCCATCACCGACCCGGCGGAACTGGTCGCCAAGGTGGGCAACACCTGGGTGCTGGTCGTGGCCGCGTTCGCCTTCGCGGTGGCGACCATGGGCGTCAACATCGTCGCCAACTTCGTCTCCCCGGCGTACGACCTCGCCAACGTCTGGCCGCAGAAGATCACCTTCAAGGTCGGCGGCATGATCAGCACGGTGGCCGCGCTGGTCGTCACCCCCTGGAACCTCTTCTCCAACCCGACGGTCGTCAACTACTTCCTCGGCGGCCTCGGCGCCTTCCTCGGACCGCTGTTCGGCGTGATCATGATCGACTACTACTGGGTCAAGCGCGAGAAGATCGACGTCGACGCGCTGTTCGACGCCCGGCCGGGCAGCCCGTACCACTACCGCAAGGGCGTCAACCCCCGGGCGCTGTGGGCGTTCCTGCCCTCCGCGGCGGTCGCGGCCGTGCTGGCGCTGGTGAAGAGCTTCAGCGACGTGGCGCCGTACTCCTGGTTCATCGGCACCGCGCTCGGCGCCGGTCTCTACGCGCTGCTCAACCGGCGTGACCGCGCGGTCCGTACGACGGAGGAGGTCTGACGAGCGTGCGGATCATCGTCACCAACTGCAACACCACGCAGGAGATGACCGAGGAGATCGTGCGAGGTGCCCGGGCCGCCGCCGGCCCGGGCACCGCCGTCACCGGTCTGACCCCGGCCTGGGGCCCCGCGTCCGCCGAGGGCTGGCTCGACAGCTACCTCTCGGCGGCGGCCGTCCTCGACACCCTGCGCACCTACGACGGTCCCGCGTACGACGCCGTCGTCCTGGCCGGCTTCGGCGAGCACGGCCGGGAAGGCGTACGGGAGTTGGTGGACGTCCCGGTCGTGGACATCACCGAGGCCGCCGCCCATCTGGCCTGTCTGCTCGGCCGCCGCTACGGCGTCGTCACCACCCTCGACCGCTCCCGCGGCCAGATCGAGGACAGCCTGGAGACCGCCGGCGTGGCCCGCAACTGCGCCGCCGTCGTCGGCACCGGCCTCGGGGTCCTCGACCTCGCCGAGGACCCCGGCCGCACCGAGTCCGCGTTCCTGTCCGCGGCCGAGCGGGCCCGGGACGCCGGCGCCGAGGTCCTGGTGCTGGGCTGCGCCGGGATGACGGGCCTGCAGCGGACGGTGGGCGAGAAGCTGGGGCTGCCGGTGGTCGACGGCGTGGCCGCGGCGGTCCGGCTGGCCGAGTCCCTGGTGGCCCTCGGCCTGACGACCAGCCGGGCGGGCAGCTACGAGAAGCCGCTGCCGAAGGAGCGGAGGTGGGGGCGGCCCCGCACCGATCAATAGGGGTCAGTCCTGGGGGTGCCAGACGTACCGCACATCCGGCTCCCGCTCCTCGTTCCCGCTCCCGTCGGTGAACTCGACGGCCGTGAAGCCGTGCCGCTCGTAGAAACGGTGGGCGGGCTTGTTGACCTGGAAGGTCCACAGGGTCAGCCCGCCCGGGCTGCGCCCCTTGGCCAGCGCGACGAACCGGTCACCGAGGCCCCGGCCCCGCCACGCGGGGTCCAGGTACAGCTGGGACAGCTCCTGCTCGTGCAGGACCATCACCCCGACGACCCCGCCGCCGGCCGCCTCCGCCAACCAGGTCTCCCGCGCCGGTACGACGACGTTCTCGAAGTAGTCCCGGACGTCGTCGTCGGAGCGCGGCCGGACGACGGTGGGCAGCGCGGCGGTGAAGGAGCGCAGCCAGACGTCGGCGACGGCCCGGGCGTCCGCCGGGACGGCCCGCCGGAGCACGACATCCGCCACACCCGCCACATCCGGTTCGTCGGTCCTGGTCGGCACGGCGCTCGCGACGACCTGCTCGTCCGTCTTCGTGGGCACCACGGCCGTGGCCGTGATCTCCACCAGTTGCCCGGGGTATCCGAGACAGGTGACACCGAGCAGCGTCGAGGAGTGCGGCCCCGTGCTCAGCCCCGAGGCCTCCACCACGTCCCACACCGCCGACAGGTCGGCCGTATCGCCGCTGACGACGTACACGTCGGTCGCGATCACGTGCTCCAAGTCGCTGCCGACGGCGCGCAGTTGCGCTCGCAGATTGGCGAGCACCCGCTCGGCCTGCAGTACGGGGTCGCCCGGGCCGACGATCTCCCCCTTCTCGTCGAGCGGCACCGAGCCGGCGAGGAAGGCGAGCCTGGTGCCCGTCTCCACCACCGAGGCGTGCGCATAGGTGGGCGGCGGGAAGAGGCCGGGTGCGTTCACTCGGCGGATCATGGCGGCTCCTGGGGTGGCGGTCGACGCCTCCCGATCATCCGCGTCCGACGGCACCGACGCATCCCGGTTTCCCGGCTCGTACAGCGGTGAGGGATCCGCGAACACGTCCAGCCGGCCCGCCTGCGGCGGGCGATCCACCGTCGGACGAGACTTCAGCAGGTCACATCATGTACACAACGCCCGTTGACAGCAGGGGGGTTGAGCTGGTGTGGGGCCCTTGTCGCGGCAGAGGAGCGGGCTGGCACATAGCCGAACGGTGAGTGATGTGGAGCGGTCCGGAGAGGACGGCCGGTGGCAGGTCATTGTCGTGATGGTTCTCCTGGGCACGGTGTTGCGCGGGCTCACCACGATGTGGGCCTTCACCGCGTCGGTCAACATGCTCAATCGGGACTCCGAGTCCGGCGTCGGAGGCGCTGGGTGCGCGTGGTCCCTCTTCGGAGGCGTCGTGCTTCTGGTGGCGGCGTTCTGGGCACCCCTGAGCGCGCCGGGCCCCGCCGGTGCCTGGGGACAGGGTCTCGCCGCCCTCGTGGGTTTGCGGTGACCATACCCTCGTGTCGGACAACGGGTGCGGACTTCGGGATGGCTGCGGCAGGCTGAAAGGCATGCCCAGTTCTTCCCATGCCGAGCCCGCAGACCGTGAGTTCCCGGACCGTGAGTTCCCGGACCGTGAGTTCCCCGATCCCGAGCGCTCCGATCGCGAGTTCCTCGCCGCCACCGCCGACCGTCTCGCCGCCCTTCCCACCGTCCGGGCGGTCGCCCTCGGCGGCTCCCGCGCACAGGGCGTCCACCGCCCCGACAGCGACTGGGACATGGCGGTCTACTACCGCGGCTCCTTCGACCTCGACGACCTGCGGGCCGTCGGCTGGGAGGGGGAGGTGTCCGAGGTCGGCGGCTGGGGCGGCGGCGTGTTCAACGGCGGGGCCTGGCTGCAGGTCGACGGGCGCCGGGTCGACGTGCACTACCGGGACCTCGACGTGGTCGAGCACGAGCTGGCCGAGGCGGCGGAGGGCCGGTTCCGGGTGGAACCGCTGCTCTTCCATCTCGCCGGCATCCCCACCTACCTGCTCGTGGCGGAACTGGCCGTCAACCAGGTGCTGCGCGGTCAACTGCCGCGCCCGGCGGGCTATCCGGACAAGCTGCGCGTGAGCGCCGCCGAGCGCTGGCACGGCACGGCCCGCGCCACCCTCGACTACGCCGGGACCAACCACGCCCCGCACGGCCGCCTCACCGAGACCGCCGGGGCCCTCGCCACGGCCGCCGCGCAGGCCGCGCACGGCGTGCTCGCGGCACGCGGGGAGTGGGTGACCAACGAGAAGCGGCTGCTGGAGCGGGCCGGGCTGCGCGGGATCGACGCCGTGGTGGGCGCGTTGCGCCCCGAGCCCGAGGCCCTCGTCCACGCCGTCGTCCATGCCGGAGAAATTCTGGCGGAAGCCCGGCCGTAACGGCGGCCGGAACCGTTTCATCGGGGCAGTCGGGGCAGTCGGGGCAGTCGGGGCAGTCGGGACGTTGCGTTCATAAAGAAACCGGGCGTCCCGGGCACTTTCACCTTCCCGAAACGTGATCGCCCCGCTCGCCCGGCGAACCCGCCCTACCGTGGAAGCACGGTCCGCCGGCCACCGTCGTCCGAAGGCACCCCACCCCGACCCGGCCCACGCCACCCCGCCCTCGGACGAACAGGAGCCCCGTGTCCCGGCCCGCCGCACCCCTCTGGCTCGCCCACGCCCTGCGCGCCCAGCGCGGTCCCGTGCCCTGGAGCGCGGTGACCCGGGGTGCGCTCGCGGCCGGGCCGCTGCTGCTCGCCGGGCTGCTGGCCGACCGGCTGCCCAGCGGTGTCCTCGCCGCCATCGCCGCGATGCTCGCCGGCATCAACGACCGCCCCGGCAGCCGGCGCGCCTCCGTCAGGCGGCTCGGGATGCCCGCGCTGGCCGGTGCGCTGGGGCTGCTCGCGGGGACGTACTCCGGGCAGGGGCTGTCCGCCGTACCGCTCACCCTGGTGCTCACCCTGCTGGGGCTGGTCGCCGGCGGCATCAGTGCCGTCGGGCCCGTCGCCTCCGCCGCCGGGACGCAGTTGCTCGTCGGAGCCGCGCTCGGCGCCGGGATGCCCGCGGCCGCGAGCGGCTGGCAGCGGGCGCTCGCCTTCCTCGCCGGGGCCGGCTGGCTGATCCTGCTGCGGCTCGCGCTGCCCACGCCCGGTTCGCTCGCCGGGGACTTCCGGTTCGACGGGGAGCGGGAGGCGGTCGCCGACGTGTACGGCGCCGTCGCCGATCTGCTCGACGCCGTGGGCGGTGACCTCGCCACCGCCCGCCGGGCCGCGCTGACGGCCGCGCTCGACCATGCGCAGGACGCCCTCGCCGGACCCCGGTTGCGCCGCTACGCGAGCTCCGCCGCCGAGCGCCGGCTGCACGCCCAGTACGTGGCCGCGCTGCCCCTCGCCGAGGCCGCCACCGCCCTGTTCTGGGCAGGGGAGCCGGTCTCCGCGCGGGCCGCGGAGGGGCCACGCAGGCTCGCCGCCGCGGTCCGCGGCAATACCGGCACCGGCCCGCTGCCCGCCCCCAGCCGGTCCGTACCCGCCCTGCGCGCCCTGGACGACGCCCTGCTGCGCGCCGCCGAGGCCTTCGACCGGGCCGAGGGCCCGCACCAGCGGCTGCCCGCCCGGCGGCGCGGCCGCCGGGACGCCCTGCGCGCCGCGTTCGGCACCGGCGGGCGCGAGTACGGGCTGCGCGTCGCCCTCTGCTTCGGGGCCAGCGCCGCCATCGCCCAGGCGCTGCACCACACCCGCTGGTACGGCCAGCACCAGCACTGGTACTGGCTGCCCGCCACCGCCGTCTTCCTCGTCAAGCCCGACCTCGGGCCGCTCGCCTCCCGGGTGCTGTGCCGGGCCGCAGGGACCGTGCTGGGCGCCCTGGTGTTCGCCGGGTTCGCCGTGCTGCTGCCGCGCCCTGCGGGGCTGATCGCGCTGGTCGCGGTCTGCGGGGCGCTCGTCCCGGTCGCCACCCGGCACTTCGCCGCGCTGACCGCCGTCGTCACCGTCCTCGTCCTCGCCCTCGTCATGGTCGGCGGCGAACCGCAGGCCTCCGCCGGCCGGATCGGCGAGACGCTGCTCGCCTGCGCGCTCGTGCTCGTCGTCGGGCACCTGCCGATGCCGGGGGAGCGGGGCGGCGGGGTGCGGGCCCGGCTCGCGGCGGCCGGGAGCGCCGCGCACGCCTACCTCGTGCATGTCCTCGGCGAGTCCGGCGACCTCGGCGAGCCCGCCACCCGCGCTGCCGACGAGTCCTTCGACGCCCGCGCCGAGCGCTGGGCGCTGCGCCGGGAGGCCTACCGCACCCTCGCCGAGGCCCGCACCGCCATCGCGCTCGCCGCCGCCGAACTGCCCGCACTGGCCCGGCACTCCGCGGGCACCGAGGCCGTCGCGGACGTCCTGGAGCGACTTGTCGACACAACCACAGCCTGCGCCGTACACCTCGACGACACCGGCCGCCTCACTCCCCGGCATGTCAGGCAACTACGGGACGCCCTGGGTGAGTTGGAACTCCAGGGGATCGAGGTGCCGCTGCCCGCCGCCGCATAGCCGTACGCCGGCATGCGTCGGCCGACACCTGCCCGACGTGATCGGACGTGGCGTCCACTGCTGCCTCGGCGTGCCGCCGAAGGTGCCGGAAAATTCTTCGCGGACAGCGATGAGTTCCGCTCCCGGCGACGGTCACCACCCCGAACCGACCGTCGGACAGGAGGGCCCATGTCGCTTCCGGAGATCGTCTCGCGCGAGCGGTGGCGCGCGGCGCGCGAGGAGTTGCTGCGCAATGAGGAGGCGGTCCGACGGGCGCGCGAGGCACTCGTCGCGCAGCGGCGGCGGCTGCCCATGGTCGAGGTCGACACGGAGTACGTCTTCGAGGGCGGTGACGGCAAGGCCACGCTCCTCGACCTCTTCGAGGGCAGGTCCCAGCTCATCGTGCACCACTTCATGTTCGCCCCGGAGTGGCGGACCGGCTGCCCGTGCTGCTCGGCCTTCCTGGACCAGCTCGGCCACCTCGCCCATCTGCGCGCCCGGAACACCGCGTTCGCGTCCGTCTCCCGGGCCCCGTTCACCCGCATCCTGCCGTTCAAGGCACGGATGGGCTGGGCGGTGCCCTGGTACTCGTACGCGGCGTCCAACGGCGACTTCAACCGCGACTTCGAGGCCACCGTGGAGTCGGACCGGGGCCCGGTCGAGCGCGCGGGCATCAGCTGTTTCCTGCGCGACCACGACCGGGTCTTCCACACCTACTCGGCCTTCGACGACGGGCTGGACGGCGCCTGCACCATCGCCGGCCTGCTCGATCTCACCGCGCTGGGCCGCAGCCCCGCCGGCAGCGACCGGCTCCGGCTGCACGACGAGTACGACTGACGAGTACGACTACCGACGCGAAGCGTGCGGTTCACCTACGCAGCGTGTGCGCTTCATGCCGTAACGTGAACGGATTTTTCTGATTCGCGCCGAACGAGTGTAGGTAATGTCTCAGTGCCATCACTGAGCGAAGCGTTCGCCGTCCCCAGGGCGTTAACTCCTCCAAGAGTGACGCTTTCTGGAGGTGCGCGATGGTGAACGGGCGAACGGTGCTCGAGCGCTTTCCCGCCGGTGGTCCGCGGGGATCCTGGCCCGCGGAGGAGTTCGCGTACGCGCGGCGTATGGAAGGCCTGCCCGCCGAGGTCGTCATGGACCTCGCGACGGACACGTTCCTGGTGATCGTGCGCGGCGGCGACGGCTCGGAGTGACCGCCCCGAGGTTCGGGCGCAGGGGGCTTACGCCGAGACCGCCCGCGACCAGTCCGGGGCCGTGCCGAGCACCCGGCACAGGGCCAGGTACAGCGGGATCGGCGGGGTGTACGGGACCGTGCCCTCGGGGCGGTGGACGAGCCGCGCGGGTCCGGTGATCAGCGCGCCGGAGGCGTACCGGGCCGGAGCCGGCCAGGGCAGGGCGTAGTCGGAGTCCGACGGAACGATCCACCACCACTGCGCGCCGTCGGTGTACACACAGCCCAGCCGGGGCAGCCGCGGTACGACCAGCGGGCCCAGGCGGTCCGGCACGGCCACGGCGTCACAGCCCAGCGGGGCCGTCATGCCCTCGGGCAGCAACAGCCGACGGGGTGCGGCCGGGACGGGCCGCCGGCGTTGCAGCCGTACGAGCGTGTCGAGACCGATCGCGCGCTCGGAGCCGGAACCGGCGCCGGAAGGCGGGCCGTTGTGCTCCGTGCCCGTGCTGTCGGGTCCGCCGCCGGTCACGGCCGCTCCCCGGTGCGGCGCTGTTCGGGGGCCCGGTGCAGCGGCTGGTGCCGAGGGCGGTCCGGGGGCCGGTGCTGGTGGGGCTCCGGACCGCCGTGCCGGTGCTGCTCGGATATCCCGAGGCGGTGCTGCTCGGACACCTGGTGCACCCGGTACTCGACCGTCGCGGGCCGGTGCTGCCGCTCGGGCGACCGGGGCGGCGACTGTTCCGGAGTCCCCTCGCTCCCACGGCCGAGCGCCTCGGCGGACATGCGGTCGTCGCGGCGGGGCTGCTCGGGGATCGTGCGTTTCCCGTGGACCTCGTCGGCGGGCCGCTCCGCGTCCTCGTGACTGGCCCCGGCCGGGCCGTCCTCGCGGGTGTCGGCAGGCCGGCCCGGTTTCGGGCGCGCACCCCAGCCGAGATCGTTGCACGGCTCGGCGGTGTCGTGGGTCGCGTCGCTCCGGCGCGGCAGGTCGGCCCAGACCAGTAGGCCGGAGCCGTGCTCCTGCGCACCCCAGGCCCGGCACAACGCGTCGACGAGAAACAATCCCCTCCCGTGCTCCTCGTCCGGCCGCTGCGGGGACGGGTGGGGTTCGCCGGGAGCGCAGCCCTCGTCGAGGACGGCCATGCGCACGATGTCCTCGTGATCGTGCAGCTCGCACACGACATGGCTGCTCGCGGTGTGCACGATCGCGTTCGTGACCAGCTCGGAAATGACCAGGACCGCGCTGTCGCAGGTGTCCGCGCCGACGGACCAGCCGGTCAGCCGGGCATGCGCCAGGCGTCTCGCCTGGGCGACGGAACCCGGATGTGCGGCCAGCTCGAAGCGGAACCGGCGTTCGGCAGCGCCCCACCGGGGGGCCGCTCCCGACGCGGCACCGAGACCGGAACGGTCTGCGGCGGCATCTGTTCCTAAGGGCGCGGACGGAATCACGCTTGCCACTATCTCCCCGCCGTGAACACTTGGCAAGTGTCACTCTGAAAATTGCAGAGTGCTGTGTGACTCGGTCAGAGGCCGTGGCACACTGCTCGCAACAGCACGTCGAGCGGCGCCAATTGGGGTCATCGGAGATCCGCCCCGGTCTTCGAATGAGTCTTCGAATGGCGCCGCAGGGCTGTCCGGAGAGAGCGCGGTGTCAGGTGGAGTGGTGGGGCTTTCGGTGGATTCCGTGGAGGTGACAGCGTGAGCGAGCCGCGGTCCGCGCCGACGGTGGGCCAGGTGGTCCTCGGCCGGCGCCTGCTGGACCTGCGGGAACGCGCCGGGCTGAAGCGCGAGGAGGCCGCCCGCGTGCTGCGTGTCGCCCCCGCCACCGTCCGCCGTATGGAGATGGCCGAGGTCGCTCTCAAGATCCCGTACCTGCAACTGCTGCTCAAGGCATACGGCGTACCGGACGACGAGGCCGACGTGTTCGTCCAGCTCGCCGAAGAGGCCAACAGACCCGGCTGGTGGCAGCGGTTCCACGACATCCTGCCGGGCTGGTTCTCGATGTACGTCAGCCTGGAGGGCGCGGCCGGCCTGATCCGCTCCTACGAGCCGCACTTCGTCCCCGGCCTGCTCCAGACCGAGGACTACGCGCGCGGTGTGCTGAAGTCCGGTGCCATCGGCCAGACCAGCCCGGACGACATCGAACGGCACGTCGCGCTGCGCATGCAACGTCAGAGCCTGCTCAACCGTTCCGACGCCCCCCGCTTCTGGGCGGTGATGGACGAGACCGCCCTGCGCCGGCAGGTCGGCGGCCCGGAGGTGATGCGCGCGCAGATCGACAAGTTGCTGGAGGCGACGAAGCTGCCCCATGTGACGCTCCAGGTGGCCCCGTTCGCCCACGGGCCGCACCCGGGGACGTACGGGCCCTTCGTGCTGTTCCGATTTGCCATGTCAGAACTGCCGGACATGGTCTACAGCGAGTACCTGACCGGCGCGGTCTACCTGGACGCGCGCACCGAGGTGGCGACCCACCTCGAGGTCATGGACCGCATGGCGGCGCAGGCCGCTACGGCACAACGCACGAAGGAGATCCTCCAGGATCTCCGCAAGGAGCTGTGAATGGATCGCATCAAGCCGCGCGGACACGTCTACAACGGCATGCCCGCGCGGGAGCTGGGCAGCGAGGGGTGGCACAAGCCCTGGAGCGGCGGCAACGGCGGCAACTGCCTGGAGGCGATGAAGCTGGCCGACGGCCGGATCGCCGTACGCCAGTCCACCGACCCGGACGGGCCGGCGCTGATCTACACCACGGACGAGATGACCGCCTTCATCGAGGGCGCCAAGGCGGGGGAGGCCGACTTCCTGCTGTCCTGAGCCTGCCCGTGTTTCTCGTTGTTCGGCCGACTTCCTTACCCGGGCACCGACTTGACCCTGCCCTTGACCTTGCCCTCGATCATCCCCTCGAACCTCGCTCGTCCCGCGCCCCGGTAGCCATCTGATGACGACCCGCGCGACGGCCGACTCCATTCCGCAGGAGTCGCCGCCCCGCAGGATTCGGCCACCCCGCAGAAGTCGGCGGCCGCCGTCGAGAGGCCCCGTCCGGCCGGCGTCCCCCTCGCCCCGCGCCGCTGTCCCTCACCCCGGTGGCAGCACCGCGCACAGCGCCTCCAGCGCCGCGCCGTAGGCGTGCTCGGCGGGGGCCGCGTATCCGACCACCAGCCCGTCGCCCGCCGTCGGCTCGCCCTGCGGATGGCGGAACGCGGCGAGGCCGTCCAGGGCGACGCCCTGCCAGGCGGCGGCCTTCACCGTGGACCGTTCGGTGCCCGGCGGCAGCCCCAGCACGGCATGCAGACCGGCCGCGAGGCCCGCCACCTCGACGTGCGGTGCGTGCGCCGCGAGTGCGGCCACGAGCCGGTCGCGCCGGTGCCGGTAGCGCTGCCGCATGCGCCGCACATGACGGTCGTACGCCCCGGAGACGATGAACTCCGCGAGCGCGAGCTGGTCCAGGACACTCGCCCAGGCCTCCCGCTCGCCCTTCGCCGCGAGCACCGGCCCGACGTACCGCTCCGGCAGGACCATCCAGCCCAGCCGCAGCGCCGGCGACAGGCTCTTGCTGACCGAGCCGATATGGATCACACACTCCGGATCGAGGCCCTGGAGCGCGCCGACGGGCCTGCGGTCGTAGCGGAACTCGCCGTCGTAGTCGTCCTCCAGCACCACCGTCCCGCGCGCGCGACCAGTCGATCACGGCCGCCCGGCGCTCCGGGTGCAGCGGCCCTCCGGTCGGGAACTGGTGCGCGGGCGTGAGCAGCACGGCCCGCTCCCGCCCGAGGACGTCCACGCGCGCGCCGTCCTCGTCCAACGGCAGCGGCACCGTGCGCACCCCGGCCGTCGCGAGCAGCTCCCGGTGGAAGCCCAGCCCGTACGCCTCCACACCCAGCGGACCGCGCAGCACTCCGCCCGCGCCCTGCCCGAACAGCAGCCGCAGCGCGTGCGCGAAACCCGAGCAGACGACGATCCGGTCCGGCTCGGTGCGCACTCCACGCGCGCGTGCCAGATATTCCGCCAGCGCCTCGCGCACCTCCCGGCGCCCGGCCGGATCCCCGGGCCCGAACGCCTCGCTCGGCGCCACCTGCACCGCCCGCCGGTACGCGGCCGCCCACGCTGCCCGCGGGAACGCCGACGCGTCCGGCGCGCCCTGCCGCAGGTCGTGCCGCGGCCCACGCGCGCGTACGGGCGTTCTCACCGGCGTCCGTACGGCACCCCGCAGCGGCTCCGCCCGGTCGGCCACCCGGGTGCCCGACCCCTGCCGGGCGGTCAGCCAGCCCTCCGCGACCAGCTCGGCGTACGCGTCCGCCACCGTGTTGCGGGCCACGCCCAGATCCGCGGCGAGCGAGCGGTACGGCGGCAGGCGGGTGCCCGGAGCCAGCCGCCCACTGCGCACGGCCTCCCGCAGCGCCCGGGTCAGCGCGGCCCGCCGACCGCCCGGACCCGACAGCTCCAGATGCAGGTCGACGCCGATCCGCTCGGCCGAATTGACCCACGACTCCGTCATGAAAATGCACCCTACAGCCGGTCTTTCCGGCTCGTAGGTTGAAGCCATGACGACGCACACGATCACCAGCACCGCCCATGTGACCAGCGCGATCACCGCCGCCGAGGCCGCCCGTACCCGACTCGACCTCGCGACGTCCGCGCCGAAGGTCTTCCGTGCCATCGTCGGCTTCGACGCCGCCGCCCGCGAAGGCCTCGACCCCGGGCTGGTCGAGCTGATCCAGATCCGCGCCTCGCACCTCAACCACTGCGCCTACTGCCTGCACATGCACACCAACGACGCCCGCAAGGCCGGCGAGAGCGAGGACCGGCTCCACATGGTCGCCGTCTGGCGCGAGGCACGGCACTTCTTCACCCCGAAGGAACAGGCCGCCCTCGCCCTGACGGAGGCCGTGACCCTGGTCGCCGGCGGAGGCGTCCCCGACACGGTCTACGCCGAGGCCGCCGCCCGGTTCGACGAGCAGGAACTGGCCCACGTCCTCGCCCTGATCCTCGCGATCAACACCTGGAACCGGGTCGCCCTGTCGACGGGCAAGGTGGCGGGCACGGACGAGCGCAAGGGCTGACTGCCCGCCCGTCGCCGCGCCGGTCCACCACGACGGCGCACGGTGCACGACGCGTCCCGGTGGTGCCGGACCGTCCACCGGCACAGCCGGGAACGACGAACGGTCACGACAACCGTCGGCCGAGGATTACACCCTCATCGGCCGGTCTCCCGGAGAGACCGGCGCGGGCAGCCGCCAAGCGCCCGTCAGATAGTGGTCGACGGCCGCCGCCACCGCCCGGCCCTCCGCGATCGCCCAGACGATGAGCGACTGGCCGCGTGCCGCGTCCCCGGCGGCGAACACCCCGGGGACGTTGGTCGCGAAGCCGTCGTCCCGGGCGATCGTGCCGCGCGGAGTGAGCGCCAGCCCCAACTGCGCGATCATCCCGTTCTCCTGGTCCGGCCCGGAGAACCCGAGGGCGAGCAGCACGAGGTCGGCCGGGAGCGTCCGCCCGGTGCCCTCCACCGGCTCCCGCCGCTCGTCGACCTCCACCACATGCAGCGACCGCACCCGCCCGCTCTCGTCCCCGGCGAAGTGGAGCGTGGACGCCGCGAACAGTCGCGCGTCCGCGTCCGCCGCCGGAGCCGTACGCAGATCCCGCGCCTCCTCGTGCGCGGCCGACAGCCGGTAGACCTTCGGGTACGTCGGCCACGGCTCGGTGTCCTCGTCCCGCTCGGCGTCCGGCTGTGCGTAGATGTCCAGCTGGGTCACGGACGCGGCCCCCTCGCGCACCGCGGTGCCCAGACAGTCCGCTCCCGTGTCCCCGCCGCCGACGATCACGACGTGCCGCCCGGCCGCCGACAGCGGTGATACCTCCAGATCCCCCTCGCACACCCGATTGGCCAGCGGCAGGTACTCCATCGCCTGGTGTATCCCGTCCAACGCCCGGCCCGGCACCGGAAGTTCCCGCCACGCCGTGGCCCCCGTGGCGACGACGACCGCGTCGTACCGCCCGCGCAGCTCCACCGCCCCGACATCCCGGCCGACCACCGTCGACGTGCGGAACTTGGTCCCCTCGGCCCGCATCTGCCCGATCCGCCGTTCCAGATGACGCTTCTCCATCTTGAACTCGGGGATGCCGTACCGCATCAGCCCGCCGAGCCGGTCGTCCCTCTCGTACACCGCGACCGTGTGTCCGGCCCGCGTCAGCTGCTGCGCCGCCGCGAGTCCGGTGGGCCCGGAGCCGATGACGGCGACCGTCATCCCCGACAGCCGCTCCGGCGGCCGTGCCGGGACGAAACCCTCCTCCCAGGCCCGGTCGGCGATCGCGCACTCGACGTTCTTGATGGTCACGGCCGGCTGGTTGATCGCCAGCACGCACCCCGCCTCGCACGGCGCCGGGCACAACCGCCCGGTGAACTCGGGGAAGTTGTTCGTCGCGTGCAGCCGGTCGCTCGCCGCCCGCCAGTCCTCCCGCGAGACCAGGTCGTTCCACTCGGGGATCAGATTCCCCAGCGGGCACGCGTCGTGGCAGAAGGGGACGCCGCAGTCCATGCAGCGGTCGGCCTGCTTGCTGATGATGGGCAGCAGCGCGCCCGGGACATACACCTCGTCCCAGTCCCGTACTCGTTCTTCGACGGGCCGCCGCGGCCACTCCTGGCGCGGCGTGGTCATGAAACCCTTGGGATCGGCCATGATCGTCGCCACTCTCCCGGCACTCTTCCGGCCACGATACGTCCGTACCGTGGACCGCGCAGAGCGGCGGAGAGCGCTTTCTCGCGCGCCCTCGGAGACGGGCCCGGGGAAAGGGCGGGTCGGGCGGTCGGGCAGAGGTGGGGCAGGTCAGGTGAGGGCCAGGACGTAGACGAGGGCGGACGCGGCGGAGGCGGCGGTACGCACGTGGTTCCAGAACGTCCACTCGCGCACATACACCGGCCAGTACACCGCGGCCTCCGGCGCACCCGGGGTCAACCGGGCCAGCCTGTCGTTGCGGGGCACGTTCGCGACCACCGTCAGTCCGAACGAGCCGAACAGATACAGCGCGCTGCCCAGCAACAACTCGACCGTCCCGTCCCCCGGCCACACCACGAACGTCACCACCGCGATCATCGCGCTCAGCACCGCCGCGCCCCCGAACACCGTCATGAAAGGGGGCCGCACCGCGGCCACGTTGATCGACTTCATCGCTGCGACCCCCTGCGCAGGCGGCAACGCCGCGAGCCCCCGCATCACGAAGACCGAGAAGGCACAGAAGACCCCGGCCATCAGCCCGGTGCCGAGAACACCCGCCACGACCAGCACGAAGAACGGCCCGTCGATCATCCCCACGCCCTCATCCCGTCTCGTCCCGCCCACCGGGCCGGGCCCGGCAGCACCGTCACCTCCGGTCGACGCCCAGGACGGCGCACCGACCATGGCCGAACCGCCCGCCTCCATGAGCAGGCGTCTTCCTCGAACGCCCTCCCTCCGCTCGTCCTCTCCCGCTCATCCGACGTCCGCGCCCGCGCCCTGCCACGCCCGCAGCACCGCCTCCACGGCCGGGGCGATCCGGCGCCGTGCCTCGTACCGCGGCACCCCGCGCATCAGCAACTGGTCGTACGGCGTGTCCACGTGCCGCACGGCCGCCACGACCGCCGAGATCACCGCCCCCTCCGTCAGCGCCCGCCCCGCCGCGCTGCGCCCGACCCGCCCACTGCCCCGCACGGACGCGTGCGCCGCGACGGCCCGGGCCCGCTCGGCCGGGCAGCGCGGGAACAGCCGGAGGATCTCGGCCGCGAACGCCGCCACGAACCGCTCGTCCTCCACCGCCCTGCGCCGCGCGTCCCGCGCCCGCCGCCGGCGCCGCGCCTCGGCGTCCGCCAGACAACGGGCCTCCGCCCGGGCCAGCGCCTCCTCCTCCACGAGCACGCCCTGCCGCTCGTAGCGACTCCTGCGCCGGTTGAACCGCACCACCACCGCCGACAGCGCGCTCTCCTCCCGCGATCTGCGGGTCAGCGCCGTGTCACCGCGCGACAGGAACACCAGGTGCCCGAGGTCGGCACAGTCCAGACAGCGCGGTGCCCCGTCCTCCAGCACGAGCAGCGACAGCGGCCCGCCCCGGCAGACGGAACAGCGCTTGCGCTTGGCGCTCTGGACGACCACAAGCTGCCCGGGGGAGTGGGGAGTTGGCATCGAGGGAAGGTCCATACGCGGTACTTTCCCCGTCACCGCCGCCTGACTCCGTGTCCTTGCCTGCCGTCCTCCCTACCTCATCCCGTCCCGCATGTTGAACACCGAGACCCGCGCACGGTGCCGTACGGGCGTCTCGATCTCGTCCACCACCGCCACCGCGAGATCGGCGTACGACAGCCACGGCTCACCATCGCCGTCACCGTCACTGTCGCTCTGCTCACCGCTCTCGCCCGCCCCGACGGGCACCCGCTCCCCGCCGACGCGGTACCGCCCCGTCCGCGGCCCGCCGGGCTCCAGGAACCCGGCCGGTGTCAGCATCACCCAGTCGACGGGTCCGCCCCCGCGCTCCCGCAGCCGGTCCAGCCCGGCGGTGTGCGCCAGCGCGAAGGGCCGCAGCGCCGATGGGAAGGCCGCCGGGTCGTCCAGCACCATCCGTCCGTCCGTGCCGAGCAGGTTCGCACCGAGCCCCACGGCGACGAGCCGCGTCACCCCGGCCGTGCCGAGCCCGTCGAGCAGCGCGTCGGCGGCCTGCACGAAGAACCCCGGGTCCACCGCGTCGACCCCGTCGTCCGGCCCGCCCGCCGGTGAGACGGCGTGCACGGCACCGACATGCCCGGCGGCGACCCTGGCGACCGACCCGGCGTCCAGGACGTCACCCCGCACGACCGTCACGCCCCGCGCACCCAGATGCGGATACCGTGCCGGCTCCCGCACCACCGCCGTCACCGTCAGATCCCGGGCCCGCGCCTCGGCCGTCACCGCCCGCCCGGCCCGGCCTCCAGCACCGAAGACCACGATCCCGCTCATCCCCAACCTCCATGTCCTGCCCGGCTGTTCGTGTCGGACCAGGACGTTAGAGAGCGGACCCCCGGTTACTTCAACGGTATCGGCGCTACCCTCGACGCATGCCCGACACACCCCGCAGGACGGCCAGCGGTCTTCGGCGGACAGCCGATGTGTCTCGGGAGACGGCCGACGGTCTTCGGCGGACAGCCGACGCGTCTCGCGGGATGTCGGGGATCTCTCGCGGGATACCGGACGTGTCTCGGGGGACGGCGGGCGCGGTACAGCCCGGCGCCGGTACGCCGGACGCCGACCGGCCCGCGCCTCTCGATCCCGACATGTTCCACCCCCTCTGTCCGTCGTCCGTGATGCCGGTCCGCGTGGGCGACAAGTGGGCCGGTATGGTGATCCGCTGCCTCCAGGACGGCCCGCGCCGCTTCGGCGAACTGCGGGTCCCGCTCAGGGCCGTCACCCCAAAGGTCCTCAGCGAGACCCTGCGCGCCATGGAGCGTGACGGCCTGATCACCCGCACCGCCTACGACGAGAACCCCCCGCGCGTCGAATACGCCCTCACCTCTCTCGGCCGCACCCTGATCCCGCTCCTCGACGCGGCCCGTGCCTGGAGCGAGACCCATCTCCCGTCCCTCCTGGCGGCCCGGCAGACAGCTGTTGCCGATGCTGCCGCTGCCGCGGCGGACCAGGACTGAACCCGCCGCTCGCCGCCGAGCAGCCCGCCACCGACCACAGCGCGCCCCCGTCCCCGTCCTCGGCAGGCGCCCCGTTCCGGCACGCGCCCCGACCCTGGCAGGCGCCGCGTCCCAGGCAGGCGCTGCCGCCCCGCTCTCGGCCACCCGGCATCATGGGCCGTGTGCGACTCGAAGCGATCACCTGGGACCGGCTCGCCGAGCTGCTTGCCGACCGGCTGGCCGGTGTGGAGCCGGCCGACGGAGGCGCCTGGCCGCGCGTCGGCTTCGACGGTGCCCCGGCCGCCCGCCCCGGAGACCTCGCCGAACGCGTGGGCGAGGCGCTGCGCGTGCGCGGCCGGCCCTCGCTCGTGGTCGGTACCGAGGGCTTCCTCCGGCCCGCCTCGCTGCGCCTCGAACACGGCCGGCGGGACGCGGAGTCGTACTTCGGCGGATGGTTCGACACCGGCGCCCTGTGGCGCGAGGTGTTCGGGCCCCTCGACCCCGGAGGCAGCGGGCGCGTCCTGCCCGACCTGTGGGACCCGGCCACCGACCGCGCCACCCGCAGCACCTACGTCCAACTCCCGCCCGGCGGAATCCTGTTGCTCCACGGCCCCCTCCTGCTGCACCACTGGTTCCCCTTCGACCTGACCGTGCACCTCCTCCTCTCCCCGGCCGCTCTGCGCCGCCGTACCCCGGAAGCCGACCACTGGACGCTGCCCGCCTTCGAGCGCTACGTCTCCGAGACGGATCCCGCCGGTACGGCGGACGTCCTGGTGCGCGCCGACGACCCGCGCCATCCCGCCTGGAGCGGCTGATCCGAGTGGCCCGTCGAGCCGGTCGACGGGTCCCTGCGGCTCCCCCCGCTGTTCTCTCCGCTGTTTCTCGCGCCGCTTGTGCCGCTTGCCGCTGCCTGCCTGTCGCTGCCTGGTGCCGCTCAGAGCCAGCCGTTGCGCCGGAAGCCCCGGTACAGCACCACGCACGCTCCCGCCATGACGGCCATGGCCAGCGGATATCCGAACTGCCAGTGCAACTCGGGCATGTGGTCGAAGTTCATGCCGTACACACCACACACCATCGTCGGAACGGCGATGATCGCGGCCCAGGCGGTGATCTTCCGCATGTCCTCGTTCTGTGCGACGGTCACCTGCGCGAGGTGTGCCTGGAGGATGGAGTTGAGCAGTTCGTCGAAGGCGGCGATCTGGTCCTTGGCCCGGATCAGATGGTCGAGCACATCGCGGAAGTAGGCCTGTATCTCCGGCGGGACGACCCGTATGGGCCGGGTGGCCAGGTCCTCCACCGGACGGCTCAACGGCACCACCGCCCGCTTCAGCTCCAGCAGTTCGCGCTTCATCTGATAGATGCGGCCGGGGTCGAGCCGAGCGCCGTTCTCCGAGAACACATCCGTCTCGACCTGGTCGATGTCGGCCTGCACCGCGTCTGTGACGCTCAGGTAGTCGTCCACGACATGGTCGGCGATCGCGTGCAGCACCGCCGCCGGCCCCTTCGACAGCTGGTGCGGATGCGCCTCCAGTTCCTCGCGCAGCGGGCCCAGCGAGCCGTGCCGGCCGTGTCGCACCGTGATGACGAAGTCCTCGCCGACGAACACCATGATCTCGCCGGTGTTCACCACTTCGCTGGTCGCCGTCAGCCGTTCGTGCTCGACGTAGCAGACGGTCTTGAAGACAGCGAAGAGCGTGTTGCCGTAATGCTCCAGCTTCGGGCGCTGATGGGCCTCGACCGCGTCCTCCACCGCCAGCGGATGCAGATCGAACAGCTCCGCGATCCCGGCGAACTCACGGTCCGTCGGCTCGTGCAGCCCCAGCCAGACGAAGCCCTCGCCGGTCTTGCGCACCATCTTCACGGCGTCCACGAGGTCGTGGCAGGTCGGGATCCGCACGCCGTCCTGATACGTCACGCAGTTGACCACCGAGGACCCCAGCGGTGATCTGGCGGGATGGCTCAGGTCCACGCGCGGCTGCCGCCGGGCCAGCCGCGCCACCTTGCGCAGGCCGGAGGCTTTGCCCAGTCCCGTGACCTTGCGCAGATTCCCTGCCATGGACATCTGGGTCTCCTCGCTCGGATCTCCTCGCGTAACGCTTTTCGCGCCTTGCCCGAGCAGTTTGCCAGGCGAGAGCAAAACGCGGGTGAGCCTGTGGGAACACAAGGTTCCGCTTGGTTCCCGCCTGTGGACAAAGGGCCGGCTCCACCGGTCTCCCGCGCTCGGAGAGTGGGCGGATCCGGACAAGCCGGGTGGGATGATCCTCACATGACGCGATCCGACGGGTACCTTCTGGACAACCGGCAGAACGAGGCGGGACAGCGCTTCGACGCCTTCGCCACGCTCTTCGACCCGACGACCTTCCGGCACATCGAGGGCCTCGGTATCGGACCGGGGTGGCGTTGCTGGGAAGTCGGGGCCGGCGGCACCTCCGTGGTGTCCTGGCTCGCCGAGAAGGTCGGCCCCGCCGGCAAGGTCGTCGCCACCGACATCGACACCTCGTTGATCGCCGCCGTCGCGCACCCACCGGTCGAGGTCCGCGTCCACGACGTGGGCACCGAGGAACCGCCGGCCGAGGGCTTCGACCTGGTCCACGCCCGGCTCGTGCTCGTCCATGTCCCGGACCGCGAAAGGGCGTTGCGGTCCATGATCCAGGCGCTGCGCCCCGGCGGCCTGCTGCTGGTCGAGGACGCGGACCCTGCCCTCCAACCCCTGATCTGCCCCGACGAGTACGGCCCCGAGCAGCGGCTCGCCAACCGGCTGCGCCAGGGCTTCCGCAAGCTTCTCGCCGAACGGGGCGCCGACCTCTCGTACGGCCGCAGGCTGCCGCGCCTGCTCCGCGAGGCCGGGCTGAGCGAGGTGGCGGCCGACGCGTACTTCCCGATGACCTCGCCCGCGTGCACCGCGCTGGAGGCCGCGACCGTTCGTCAGATCCGCAGCCGCCTCGTCGCCGCCGGACTCGCCACCGACGAGGAGATCGACCAGCACCTGGCCCACGTCGAGACCGGCTCCATGGACCTGGCCACCGCACCGATGATCTCGGCGTGGGGGAGGAAGGCGTAGGAGACGGCACGGGGAAGGGCGTCGGGGACGCGGGCGACCGTACGGCTTGGGCCGCCACAATCAACCCCACGGGCGGACAGAGCCCGAGCTGTCCGCCGAGCGGGCCATGGCCCGCGACCGGTCGACATGGCCCGCGACCGGTCGAGGCCCGGCGGCCATGGCCCGGGATCGATCAGGGCCCGAGCTGTCCGCAGGCCCCGGCAATCGGCGTCCTGCGGCGGCTTGTCCGGGCGTTCGCGGCATCGGGGACCTGCGGAGCGCGCACGGCGCCGACGTAGTCCGGCCGCGGCCGTCCGAGCGTGCGTGGCACCGGGCCGTCGCCACGGCTGGGCCATCTGCGGCGCCCTGCGACGTCGCCAGGCCATGCACGTCGTATGGCCTGGCACGCCGCCCGGCATCTCGCCGCAGCCTCCCCGGCCTGCTCTGCCCCCTGGACCCGCGGCATCCGCCCGACATGCACCGTCCTCGGTACCCGCCGCAGTGGTCCGGGAGTGCGCAGAGCCCAGCTTCCGTCACCGTCGACCGAACGTGCACTGTGGCCGGAGGCCCCTGCTGACGGCCCCGCCGCCTACCCCCCCGCCGCACCGCCGCCGGGCGCCCGACGTCTAGACGCCGCTCCCCGGAATCGGTGGTCTGGCTCCCACTCGGCCCACCGCTCGCGCGCCCGCCCGGCAGCCCTGGGTCGCCGCCTCCTGCGGATCCGCGCCCGCGAGCAGGGCGGCGAGGAATGCGCCGGTGAAGGCGTCGCCGGCGCCCGTGGTGTCCCGGGGGACCGCCGGCGAGGCCGGGATGCGCGTCGGTGAGGCGCCGGAACGGGCCACCAGGGCCCCGTCCGCGCCCGCCTTGGCCACCACCAGCGGCACCAGACGGCTCAGCTTGGCCGCCGCGTCCGCCGGATCCGGCAGGCCGGTCAGCAGGCATGCCTCGTCCCGGCTGGGCAACAGCACGTCCAGCTCCTCCGCGAACGCGAGGAACCGGTCAACACCCAGCTGCGTCAGGAAGCCGGCGGAGGCCGGATCCAGACTGACGGGCACTCCACGCGCGCGTGCCGCCGCGAGTGCGGTACGTGCCAGGGCCCGGCTCGGCTCGGTGAACAGCAGATAGCCCGACAGGTGCAGCCGGGCGACCCCGTCGAGCAACGTGTCGGACCAGTCGTCGGGTTCGAGCCGCACAGAGGCCCCGCTGTCCGTGAGGAACGTGCGCTCGGCCGCCGCCCTCGTGTCGACGAGGCAGATCACCGTCCCGCTCGCCGCCTCCGGATCGACCACCAGCCGGGGCCGCACACCGGCGGCGAGCAGCTCCCGCTCGTGCCAAGCGGCTGTGTCCGCGCCCACCCGTCCCAGCAGCCGTACGTCCGCACAGCCCGCGTGGGCGGCCCAGCAGGCCACGTTCGCGCCCGCCCCGCCGGGCAGCGTACGGATCGAGGCGACCGTGTCGGTGCCGGCCGCGAGCGGCCCCCGGTGCCGGGCGACCACGTCCGTGATCACGTCCCCGACGACCAGCAGGGCCCCGTTCCGACGCGTGGTCACTCCCTGGTCCAGGCCGTGGCGATCCGAGCCGCCAGCCGTACGTTGCCGCGCACGGCCGCCAGATTGGCGCCCAGGGAAGCGCCGTCCGTGTGCCGGACCAGGTAGTCCAGCAGGAACGGGGTCACGGCCTGCCCGCTGACGCCCTGCTCCGCGCAGGCCCGCAGCGCGTCGGCGAGCACGCGCGCGTGCAGCTCGGGATCGAGCTGTTCCGCCTCCGGGACGGGGTTGGCGACGATCAGCGCCGACTCCACGGCGCCCAACGCGTCCTGGGCCCGCATGACCTCGGCGACCTCGTCCGGGCCGTGCAGGGTCCAGTCGACGGGATGCCCCGAGTCGGAGAGGTAGAAGCCGGGGAAGCGTTCCGTGCCGTACCCCGCCACGGCCACGCCGAGGGTCTCCAGCCTCTGGAGCGTCGCCGGCACGTCCAGGATCGACTTCACGCCCGCGCAGACCACCGTGATCCTCGTGCGCGCCAGCAGCCCCAGGTCGGCCGACTCGTCCTGTGTCACCGTCCACTCCCGGTGCACACCGCCCAGCCCGCCCGTGGCGAACACCCGGATGCCCGCGAGCGCGGCCAGCTGCGCCGTGGCCGACACCGTGGTCGCTCCGCTCACCCGCGCGGCCACGGCGAGTGGCAGGTCGCGGTGGCCCAGCTTGCGGATCCCGTCCTCGTTCGCGACGCGCTCCAGCTGCTCCTTGTCCAGCCCGACATGAGGGCGTCCGTCCAGGACGGCGATCGTCGCCGGTACGGCGCCCTCCCGCCGCACCGCGTCCTCCAGCTCCCGCGCCACGTGCAGATTGCGGGGACGAGGCAGGCCGTGCGCGATGATGGTGGACTCCAGGGCCACCACCGGCCGCCGCGCGTCGATCGCTTCCCGGACCTCTTCCGACACCACGAGCACCACGCGCATCGCCTCCTGTCCGTCGGCTCTTCGTACCTGGATCTCTGGCGGGCGCCGGGCGCGCCCAAACGCTTGCGGCCTGTGGGAGACGCCACCAGCCTGGAGCGCATGACGAAGAACAGCACGCGTCTCGACCATGTCGTCCTGTGGGTGGCCGATCCGGTGGCCGCGGCCCGTTTCTACACCGAGGCCGTCGGTCTGGAGCCCGTCAGACTCACCGAGTTCGTCGAGGGGAAGGTGCCGTTCCCCTCGGTGCGCGTCAACGAGGAGACAATTTTCGACCTCGCCCCGCACACCTTCGCGGACCGCATGAGGATGCTGCCCGGCGCGGCCGACAGCGCGGGCCATCCGGTCAACCACGTCTGCCTGTCCCTGTCGGCCGACGCCTTCGAGGCCCTGCGCGCCCGGCTGGAGAGCAACGGCGTCCCCCTGTCCGACATCGGTCACGACTCCTTCGGCGCCCGCGGCAGCGCCCCGCGATCGTTCTATTTCCGGGACCCCGACGGCAATGTTTTCGAGGCCCGGCACTACGACGCGTAGCAGCCGAGCAGTCCCCGGGAGCGGTCAGAACAGCGGCTCGGGCAGCACGCCCTCCAGGGCGAGCAGCTTCCGCTTGGTCTCCAGCCCGCCCCCGAAGCCGCCGATACCGCCGTCGCTCTCCACCACCCGGTGGCACGGCACGACCACCGGCAGCGGATTGGCGCCCATGGCCGCGCCGACCGCCTGCGCCCCGCCGGGCTGCCCGACCCGCCCCGCGAGATCGCCGTACCCCACCACCGTGCCGTACGGCACCCCGGAGGCCAGCTCGCGCAGCACCTGGCGGTTGAAGCCGGAGATCAGCGACCAGTCCAGCGGCAGGTCGAAGTCGTGCCGCTCGCCCGCGAAGTACGCGCGCAACTGGCGTATGGCCTCGGTGAGCGGTGGCGCGTCCGGATCCTCGACGGGGGCGGCGCCGAACCGGGACGCCAACCGCTCCAGCGCCCGGTCGCGCACCGCGTCCGTGGCGTGGAAGACGACGTTGACCAGGCCGTCCCGGGTCGCGGCCAGCATCAGCGGACCGATGTCGCTGCCGACGACGGCCCATACGACGCGCTGCTCATCCTGCCGTTCGCTGTCCATGCGACCACCGTACGGCCCGCCACTGACAACGCCCGTCCCGGCTCAGTGCGACCCCAGCGCCGCGCGCACCACGTCGGCCTTGTTGGTGATGATCCCGTCGACGCCGTACTCCGTGGCCGTGCGGGCGCCGGCCGCGTCGTCCACCGTCCAGGCGAACACCTTGAGCTTCCTGCCGTGCGGCCCCTTGAACGTGTGCACGGCCGCGACATAGCCGCGCGAGAGTGACCCGTACGAGGGATTGATGAGATCGGCGAAGCGCGCGTCCTGGTACAGCTGCTCCACCTTGGGTGAGCCGAGCAGGGCCGTGGTGACCGCGGGCTTCAGCTCGTGGACGGTCCGGATGCTGTCGGCGCTGAAGCTCTGCACGATCAGCCGCTCCAGATGGCTCCCGTCCAGCCAGCCTTCGTTGCCGAGGAGCTTCAGGGTCTGCTGCTCGATGCCCGGGTACAGCTCGGGATTCTTGATCTCCAGGAGCAGTTTCTCGTGGTTGTGCTCGATCCGCCGCATGTACTGCGCGAGCGTCGGCACGCGGGTGCCCGCGTAGGCGGGGGAGTACCAGCTGCCCGCGTCCAGCCGGGCGATCTCGGCCGCGGTGAAGTCCTTCACCTTCCACGGCGCCCGCCCGGGGAAGACCTGCTCGACGTCGGTGGTGCGCTTCAGGCTGTCGTCGTGGATGACGACCAGCTCGCCGTCCTTGGTGCGCTGGACGTCGTTCTCGACCCAGGTGATGCCCAGCGTCGCGGCCTTGTCGATCGAGGGCAGTGTGTTCTCGGGCGCGTAGGCGGCGGCGCCCCGGTGCCCGACCACCGTCGGCTCGCCGGAACCGCCGGCCCGGGCGTCGGGGGTGGTGATCAGCAGGACCGTCGCGATCCCCAGGACCGCGGCGGCGGTGGCCACTACGCGCGCGTGCATACAGACTCCTCGCGTCGAGTTGATACCGACTGCCACAAGAGTGACAGCAGACGACCGATGGCACCGGGCACACGAGAAGCGCACAACGCGGACAAACACCCAAGTCCGCTCACGGGTACCGCACAAGTGCGGCAACGCCGTGTTTCTTTGCCGGAAAATCGTTCGACCATTCCGGTGGGGGTCATACTCTCTGCGACAACCCTGACCGCCCGCGCGGTCCTGGGGCAGGGGGAACGTTTCAGGTGATCCAGGACGCAAGAGGGCGGAAGGGCAGCCGCGGATGCAAGGCACGGTCGACGGATTCAGCTACGGGGCCGTCACCCCGTTGGCGGCCTATCTGATGGCCTGCCTGGGTGGTGCCCTCGGCCTGCGCTGCACCACGCGCGCGCTGCTGGTCTCCCACTCTCGGCGGCCCGCCTGGCTGGCCCTCGGCTCCGCCGCGATCGGCTCCGGCATATGGACCATGCACTTCGTCGCCATGATGGGCTTCGCCATCAAGGAGGCGCCGATCGACTACGACAAGCCGATCACCTACGCGAGCCTCGGCCTCGCCATCGTCATGGTCGGCGTCGGAATCTTCATCGTCGGCTACCGCGGGGCCACGGGTGCCGCGCTGTTCACCGGCGGCACGGTCACCGGTCTGGGCGTCGCCTCCATGCACTACCTGGGCATGGCCGGAGTCCGCTTCCACGGCCGGTTCACGTACAACACCGTCACGGTCGCGGCCTCCGTCGCCATAGCGGTCGTGGCCGCCACCGCCGCCCTGTGGGCCGCCGGACGCGTGCGCGGCTTCCTGTGGAGTGTGGGGGCGAGCCTCGTCATGGGGCTCGCGGTCAGCGGCATGCACTACATGGGCATGGCAGCCCTGGGAGTCCACCTCGACGGCCACTCCCACGCCGTCGGCGGCGCGCCGGAGCCGTCCGCGCTCGTGCCCATGCTGATCGGCCCGCTCGTCTTCCTGCTCCTCGCGGCCGTGGTCGTGGTCTTCGACCCGATGATGGTCATGGGCCGGCCCGTCCGTACGCCCGCCGAGCGGAAACCGGGCGTCCCGGCCGCCGCCGTCGCCTCTCACCTGGACCGCCGGCCCGCGCTCCACGAGGGGCGCCGGCCCGAGCACCATGGCTCCAGGACGCCGTAGAACCGCTGATCGGGACCCGTTGTCAGTGCGGGGTCGTACGGTGGATGACATGCGGCCCGTTTCCCACATCGAACGCACGGTGGCGCCCTTCGAGGTCGTCAGCCCCTACCAGCCCAGCGGCGACCAGCCGGCAGCCATCGCCGAGCTGGCCAAGCGCATCGAGGCCGGTGAGAAGGACGTCGTCCTGCTGGGCGCGACCGGCACCGGCAAGTCCGCCACCACTGCGTGGATGATCGAGAAGCTCCAGCGCCCCACGCTCGTGATGGCGCCGAACAAGACCCTGGCCGCCCAGCTGGCCAACGAGTTCCGCGAACTCCTGCCGAACAACGCGGTCGAGTACTTCGTCTCCTACTACGACTACTACCAGCCCGAGGCCTACGTCCCGCAGTCGGACACCTACATCGAGAAGGACTCCTCGATCAACGAGGAGGTCGAGCGCCTGCGCCACTCGGCGACGAACTCGCTGCTCACACGGCGCGACGTCATCGTGGTCGCCTCGGTCTCCTGCATCTACGGCCTCGGTACGCCGCAGGAGTACGTGGACCGGATGGTCCCCCTCCGGGTCGGCGACGAGATCGACCGGGACGATTTGCTGCGCCGCTTCGTCGACATCCAGTACACGCGCAACGACATGGCCTTCAGCCGCGGCACCTTCCGGGTCCGCGGCGACACCATCGAGATCTTCCCGGTCTACGAGGAGCTGGCCGTCCGCATCGAGATGTTCGGCGACGAGATCGAGGCGCTGTCCACGCTGCACCCGCTGACCGGTGAGATCATCAGCGACGACCAGCAGCTGTACGTCTTCCCCGCCTCCCACTACGTCGCCGGCCCCGAGCGCATGGAGCGGGCCGTCAACGACATCGAGAAGGAGCTGGGGGAGCGCCTCGCCGAGCTGGAGAAGCATGGCAAGCTCCTGGAGGCCCAGCGCCTGCGGATGCGCACGACGTACGACATCGAGATGCTCCGCCAGATCGGCACCTGCTCCGGCGTGGAGAACTACTCGATGCACTTCGACGGCCGCTTGCCCGGCTCCCCGCCGAACACCCTGCTCGACTACTTCCCGGACGACTTCCTGCTCGTCATCGACGAGTCGCACGTCACTGTCCCGCAGATCGGCGCCATGTACGAGGGCGACGCCTCTCGCAAGCGCACCCTGGTGGACCACGGCTTCCGTCTGCCGTCCGCGCTGGACAACCGCCCCCTGAAGTGGGAGGAGTTCCAGGAGCGCATCGGCCAGACCGTCTACCTGTCGGCCACCCCGGGCGCGTACGAGCTGTCGCGTTCCGACGGTGCGGTCGAGCAGATCATCCGCCCCACGGGCCTCGTCGACCCGGAGGTCGTCGTCAAGCCCACCGAGGGTCAGATCGACGACCTGGTGCACGAGATCCGCAAGCGCACCGAGAAGGACGAGCGCGTCCTCGTCACCACGCTGACCAAGAAGATGGCCGAGGACCTCACCGACTACTTCCTCGAACTGGGCATCCAGGTCCGCTATCTGCACAGCGACGTCGACACCCTGCGCCGCGTCGAGCTGCTGCGCGAGCTGCGCGCCGGCGAGTTCGACGTTCTGGTCGGCATCAACCTGCTGCGTGAGGGCCTCGACCTGCCGGAGGTGTCCCTGGTGGCGATCCTGGACGCCGACAAGGAGGGCTTCCTGCGCTCCGGCACCTCGCTGATCCAGACGATCGGCCGCGCGGCGCGCAACGTCTCCGGCCAGGTCCACATGTACGCCGACAAGATCACCCCGGCGATGGAGAAGGCCATCGAGGAGACCAACCGCCGCCGGGACAAGCAGATCGCCTACAACAAGGCCAACGGCATCGACCCGCAGCCGCTGCGCAAGAAGATCAACGACATCGTCGCGCAGATCGCCCGGGAGGAGGTCGACACCGAGCAGCTCCTCGGCAGTGGCTATCGCAAGTCCAAGGACGGCAAGGGCGCCAAGGCACCCGTCCCGTCGCTGGGCGACAAGGCGGCCAAGGGCGTGAAGGCCGGCAAGGCGGCCAAGGGCCAGGCGGTGCCCACGGACCGTCCGGCGGCCGAACTCGCCGAGCAGATCGAGGAGATGACCGAGAGGATGCGCGCCGCCGCCGCGGAGCTCCAGTTCGAGATCGCGGCCCGGCTGCGCGACGAGGTCTCGGAGATGAAGAAGGAGCTGCGCCAGATGCGGGAGGCCGGGCTCGCCTGAGCCCGTGACACCCTGCCGGACCTCGGCATACGCGCCAAGTGTTGCAACACCGACACAAAGCGCGGGCCGGGGTTCGGCACTGTCGGTGCGCCTGCGTAGGGTTTTGGTCAACCGCGCACTGCGCGGCAACAGGGGACCATCGAGAGGGGAAATCAGCGGTGTCCGTCAACTTGAGCAAGGGTCAGGCCATCAGCCTGGAGAAGAAGGACGGGGCCACCCTGACCGCGGTCCGCATGGGGCTCGGCTGGCAGGCGGCGAAGCGGCGTGGTCTCTTCGGCTCCCGCACCCGGGAGATCGACCTCGACGCCTCTGCGGTGCTCTTCGCCGAGAAGCAGCCGGTCGACGTCGTCTTCTTCCGCCACCTGGTGAGCGACGACGGCTCCGTCCGCCACACCGGCGACAACCTCGTCGGCGGTGCCGGCCAGGGCGGGGACGACGAGTCGATCCTGGTGGACCTCCAGCGCGTTCCGGTCCACATCGACCAGATCGTCTTCACCGTGAACTCCTTCACGGGCCAGACCTTCCAGGAAGTGCAGAACGCGTTCTGCCGCCTCGTGGACGAGACCAACGGCCAGGAACTCGCCCGCTACACACTGGACGGCGGCGGCGACTACACGGCTCAGATCATGGCGAAGGTGCACCGCGCGGGCCCGGGCTGGACGATGACCGCCCTGGGTTCCCCGGCCAACGGCCGCACCTTCCAGGACCTGATGCCGTCGATCCTGCCGCACCTGTAGGCCCGATCGCTCGACCGGCAACGCGCACAACACAACGACACAGGGGGCACGGCGATGACGGCCGAGCTGGTGCGGGGGCAGAACCACCCGCTGTCCCAGATCCGGCTGACGGTCCGGATCTCGGCCGGGGTGCCGGTCCTGGCCGGAGCTACGCTCGGCGACGAGAACGGCACGGTGCCCGGCCCCCAGTGGGTGGCCCATCCCGGCGCCCCCGCCCTGCCGGGCGTCGAGGTGCGCCGGCAGACCGCCGCCGAACACCGGCTGGCCGTCGACCTAGGTGCCCTGCCCGAGGCCGTGCACCGCGTCGGTGTGTTCCTCGCGCTGCCCACCGGGCCCGCCGGCCCCCTCCGGTTCGGTGCCGTCGCCGCCCCGCACACCACGGTCGACGGCCCCGACGGCACCGAGATCGTCAGCTACACCTTGACGGGCCTGGACACCGAGACGGCCGTGGTCGCCCTGGAGCTGTACCGCAGACAGGGCGCCTGGAAGGTCCGCGCGATGGGTCAGGGCTACGCGGCCGGCCTTCCCGCACTCCTGGCCGACCAGGGCCTGCCGGAGTCCGCGGACCTGGTGGCCACCATCCAGCGGACACCGGCCCCCGCCCCGGTTCCACCCCTGCCGACGCCCACCCCCGCGCCCGGCCCGGGGACGCCGACACACTCGTACGCACCCCAACTCCCGGAGCCCGCACCGTCGTACGAGGCACAGAGCCCGTACGACGTGCAGAACCCGTACGACACCCAGGCACCCGGCGCCGCTCCGGCGGACCCCGAAGCTCCGCGAACTCCCGGGGCCCCGGTGGACTACACACACCCGCGCCGCCGCCCACCCGGCACCGCGCAGTCTCCGGCGCCCGCGACGGATGCCGCCACCGACGACCGGCCCGCGCAGCCGGTCGCGGGGGACGCCGTGGGCTGGTCGATGGAGGAGCGGCTGTACAACCAGGTCTGGGGCATGTTCGAGGACCTGGCCCGCACCACGGCCGCGTACCGCAGCGCCGTCGAGTTCGCCGACTCCCGTCTGGAGAGGGAACTGGACCAGGTGCTGGCCGACCCCGGCAGCCGGCTCGGCGCGGCGGGCGACACCGCGCGCGAGGCGGCCCACGCCCGCCGGACGCAGCTGATCGACCAGGCCCGCGCGGTCCTCGACCGCGACCTCGTCCAGCTCTCCGCCGAGTCCGATGTGGTCGAGCCCGCGCTGCCGCCCGCGTACGCCCGCTGGGACAACCCGGTCTGGCACGGCTACCGGGTGCCGGACGAGCAGCCGATGGCCCTGCGGCTGGGCGATCTTCACCTGCCGGAGAGCAAGCCGCTGCGCATTCCCATGCTGGTCAGACTGCCGCTGGAGCGTGGCCTGTGGCTCGACAGCGGCAGGGCGAACGCCCACGGTTTCCCGGACTCCGCCGAACTGCGGCACCTGGCCATGGAGGCGGCGGTCGCACTCGCCGCGCGGCTGCTCGCCGTGCATCCACCGGGCGATTTCGCCCTCCAGGTCATCGACCCGGCCGGTGCCGGGGCGGCGGCGCTCGGCGTGCTGACCAGTACCGGGGCGCTCGCCGTGCCGCCCGCGACCGGGGCGGCGGGTGTCACGGAGGTGCTGGAGAGACTCACCCGTCGGGTCGACCTGGTGCAGATGGCGGTGCGCGGTGGTACGCCCGACTCACTGCCGCCCGACGTCGACACCGCGCAGCAGTTGCTGATCGTCAACGACTTCCCGCACGGCTTCGACGATCGTGCGGTGACCCGGTTGCGCTACCTCGCCGACGAGGGGCCCGCCGTCGGCGTGCACCTGCTGCTGGTGGCGGACCGCGAGGACGCCGCTGCCTACGGCCCGTTGCTCGATCCGCTGTGGCGTTCGCTGACGCGACTCACACCCGTCGCCGACGACCATCTCGCCGACCCCTGGGTCGGGCACGCCTGGACCTACGAGCCTTCGCTGGTGCCGACCGGCAGCCAGATCGTGCAGCACGTGCTCGCCGAGGCGACCAAGGCCAGGGGCAAGTACAAGTAAAGCCGCTATGACCAGGTAATTTTGTCTTTACTTTACCTTTAGCTTTACCTTTTCTTGGTTATTGGATAGGGTCTTCCGTGCGGAGGGGAGTATTCCCTGACTGCGGCGCACCCGTCAGTACGGACCGGTTCCGGTCCCGGGGCGTCGGCCCCGAGCGGGTGGAAGAGACCTCCGGCAGCGACAGCGCTGAAAGTGTTTGCCGTTACGTAATGCCGGAGGAACAGTGGACGTTTCCGTGACCCTGTGGGTCCTGACCATCGCGGGCCTGGCCGCCCTGATCGCGGTCGACTTCTTCATCGGCCGCAAGCCGCATGAGGTGTCGATCAAGGAAGCCGGTATCTGGACCGTCGTCTGGATCGCCCTGGCCGGACTCTTCGGCCTCGGCCTGTTCCTCTTCGGCGGCGGACAGCCGGCCGGTGAGTTCTTCGCCGGCTTCATCACCGAGAAGTCGCTCAGCGTCGACAACCTCTTCGTCTTCGTCCTGATCATGGCGAAGTTCGCGGTGCCGACCCGGTACCAGCAGCGCGTCCTGCTCGTCGGCGTGCTCATAGCCCTGGTGCTGCGGGCGATCTTCATCGCCGCGGGAGCCGCCATCCTCGCCAGCTTCTCCTGGGTGTTCTACCTCTTCGGTGCCTTCCTGATCTGGACGGCCTGGAAGCTCATCCAGGAGGCCCGCGCGGACGGGGAGGACGAGGAGTTCGAGGAGAACAAGCTGCTGAAGGCCGCGGAGCGCAGGTTCGGCGTGGCGGACCGCTACCACGGCACCAAACTGTGGATCCAGGAGAACGGCAGGCGGGTCATGACCCCGATGCTGGTCGTGATGCTCGCCATCGGCACCACGGACGTCCTGTTCGCCCTGGACTCCATCCCCGCGATCTTCGGCCTGACCCAGGATCCGTACATCGTCTTCACCGCCAACGCCTTTGCCCTGATGGGTCTGCGGCAGCTGTACTTCCTCATCGGCGGCCTGCTGCGGAAGCTGGTCCACCTCTCGTACGGCCTGTCGATCATCCTCGGCTTCATCGGCGTCAAACTGGTGCTGCACGCCCTGCACGAGTCCGGTGTCCACGTGCCCGAGATCAGCATCCCGGTCTCGCTCGGCGTGATCTGCGCCGTCCTGATCGTCACCACGATCACCAGCCTGATGGCCGGCAAGAAGCAGACGACCGCCGAGGCGGCGGGTGCCGACGGTGAAGATGCCGCGAGGGGCAGCGTCGACGCCTGACCCGGCCGGCGGCAGAAGCGCCCGCCGGCGGGAGCGGGACCGTGCCACGCGGTTCCCGCTCCCGCGGGTGGGATGAGGGCAACGGAAGGATGAGAGGTATCCGAAAAGAGCAGAATGCGAATCCTGTACGCCTCTGCGACGATCGCCGCATGATCAGTAGGCTGCGGTCGCTCACCCGGCAATGGACGACGCTCGTGCCGGTGCTCGCGATCGTGCTCCTGGTCTTCACCTGGGGCCGTGGCCTGCCGGGCGCAGTCGTCGCCCTGGTCACCCTCGTGCTCGCCGGGTCCGTTCTCGCGGCGGTGCACCACGCCGAGGTCGTCGCCCACCGCGTCGGTGAACCCTTCGGATCCCTCGTCCTGGCCATCGCCGTCACGATCATCGAGGTGGCGTTGATCGTCACCCTCATGGCCGACGGCGGCGACAAGAGTTCCACCCTGGCGCGGGACACCGTCTTCGCCGCCGTGATGATCACCTGCAACGGCGTCGTCGGGATCTGCCTGCTCGCCGCTTCCCTGCGGCACGGCACCGCGGTCTTCAACCCCGAGGGCACCGGCGCCGCTCTGGCGACCGTGGCGACGCTGGCCACGCTGAGCCTGGTCCTGCCGACGTTCACCACCAGCAAGCCCGGGCCCGAGTTCTCCTCGGTGCAGCTGACCTTCGCCGCGTTGTCCTCGCTGATCCTGTACGGCCTGTTTGTGGCCACGCAGACCGTGCGCCACCGCGACTACTTCCTGCCGATCACCCGGCAGGGCGAGGCCATCACCGCCGAAGAGCACGCGCGGCCGCCGTCCACGCGCACCGCCTGGACCAGCCTCGGTCTGCTCGGACTGGCCCTCATCGGCGTGGTCGGTCTGGCCAAGGGCGTGTCACCCGCCATCGAGTCTGGCGTGGCGGCCGCGGGCCTGCCCCAGGCGGTCGTCGGCGTGATCATCGCCCTGCTCGTGCTGCTTCCCGAGACGATCGCTGCGCTGCGCTCCGCCCGCCGCGACCGGGTTCAGACCAGCCTCAACCTCGCGCTGGGCTCGGCCATGGCCAGTATCGGCCTGACCATCCCCGCAGTCGCCCTCGCCTCCGTCTGGCTGTCCGGCCCGCTCGTCCTCGGCCTCGGCTCGACCCACATGCTGCTGCTCGCGCTGACCGTGGTGGTCAGCTCTCTGACGGTCGTGCCGGGCCGGGCCACCCCTCTGCAGGGCGGCGTCCACCTGGTGCTCTTCGCGGCCTATCTGGAGCTGGCGATCAACCCGTGACCGGCTCCACCACCGGCATCGGCACCGGGCGGGTCTCGGGCAGCAGGGCGAAGCAGGCGAGGCTGAGCAGCGCGACGCCCGTCAGATAGACGCCCACGCCCCAGGGGACCCGCCCGCCGTGTTCCGCGAGCGCCGTGGCCACGATCGGGGTGAGAGCGCCGCCGAGTACTCCGCCGAGGTTGTAGCCCACCGCGGCACCCGTGCAGCGCACCCGCGCCTCGTACAGCTCCGGCAGATACGCGGCGATCACCGCGAACATGGTGATGAACGAGACCAGCGCGCCCAGGATGCCGAGGAACATCAGCAGCGGCTGACCGGTGCCCAGCAACGCGACCATCGGCAGCATCCACAGGCCGCATGCCGCGCATCCGGTGAGGCACATCGGCCGGCGTCCGAAGCGGTCGGCGAGCAACGCCATGAACGGCGTGAGGGACGCCTTCACCACCACCGCGGCCATGACACAGGTCAGCATCACCGTCCGGCTCACCCCGAGCCGCTCCGTCGCGTACGTCAGCGACCAGGTCGTCACCGTGTAGAAGACCGCGTACCCGGCGGCCAGCGCCCCGGCCGTCAGCAGCACCAGCCGCCCGTGATGCCGTACGACCTCGACGAACGGCACGCGCGCGTGGTCGTCGATCTCCAGGAACCGGGGGCTCTCCACGATCGACCAGCGCAACAACAGCCCGCCCAGCGCCAGCGCCCCAGCCGCCCAGAACGGCACCCGCCAGCCCCAGCGAGCGAACTCCGCGTCGGACAGCGTCGCCGACAGCGCGAGCACCACCCCATTGGCGAGCACGAACCCGATCGCCGGGCCCACCTGCGGAAAGCTCGACCACAGGGCGCGACGTCCGGGCGGCGCGTGCTCGGCGGTCAGCAGCACCGCTCCGCCCCACTCCCCGCCGAGCCCCAGACCCTGGAAGAAGCGCAGCACGAGCAGCAGCACCGGCGCGGCGGCACCGATCGACCCGTACGACGGCACACAGCCCACCGCGACCGTCGAGGCGCCTGTGAGCAGCAACGACAGGACCAGCACCGGCCGGCGTCCGCGCCGGTCACCGAGGTGCCCGAACAGCACCGAGCCGAGTGGCCTGGCCAGGAACCCGACCCCGAACGTCCCGAACGCCGCCAGCGTCCCGGCGAGCGGTGAGAACGTCGGGAAGAACAGCGGTCCCAGGACCAGGGCCGCCGCGGTCCCGTAGACGAAGAAGTCGTAGAACTCGATCGCGGTCCCCGCGAGGGAGGCGGCGGCGAGCCGCGGCATCGACGGTGTGCTTACGGTGCGTACAGGCTCCATGACGCGTCAACTACCCCTAGTGATCAGGGGTTACGGGGGCGCATGGGGGTGCTGAAGTCACCGGAGTGCACGCCGAGGCGACGGCGCACGCGGCGCGTCGTCCGCCGTGGTCACCGTGATAGACCGGGTGCGAGCGGCGGTCGTCGACGCACCGCCCCGAACGGACCGGAGGAACCGTGCCCCGCACCCTGGCCAACGCCCCGATCATGATCCTCAACGGGCCCAACCTGAATCTGCTCGGCCAGCGCCAGCCCGAGATCTACGGCAAGGACACGCTGGCCGACGTGGAGGCGCTGTGCGCCAAGGCGGCGGCCGCACACGGGGGCACGGTGGATTTCCGGCAGTCCAACCACGAGGGCGAACTGGTCGACTGGATCCACGAGGCACGCCTGAACCACTGCGGGATCGTCATCAACCCCGCTGCCTACTCCCACACGTCGGTCGCGATTCTGGACGCACTCAACACCTGCGACGGCCTGCCCGTCCTGGAGGTGCACATCTCCAACATCCACCGGCGCGAGTCGTTCCGGCATCACTCCTACGTCTCGCTGCGCGCCGACGGCGTGATCGCGGGCTGTGGCGTCCAGGGCTACGCCTTCGGCGTCGAGCGGGTCGCGGCCCTGTTGGAAGCCGTGCAGGCCGAGGCGTAGCGGCCACGCACGCGTGGTGGCCGCCCGCCGGGCGTCGCGCTACGACCTCACAGACGGCCGGCCTCCACGATGCGCCGCAGAAAGCGCCGCGTGCGCTCCTGCTGCGGATCGCCGAAGACCTCATCGGCGGTGCCGCGCTCCAGCACGACGCCACCGTCCAGAAAACAGACCTGGTCGGCGACGTCCCGCGCGAAGCCCATCTCGTGCGTCGCCAGGACCATGGTCATGCCGTCGCCCTTGAGGTCGCGGACCACCGCCAGCACCTCGCCGACGAGTTCGGGGTCGAGTGCCGCCGTGATCTCGTCCAGCAGCAACAGCCGGGGCCGTACGGCGAGGGCCCGTACGATCGCCACGCGCTGCTGCTGACCGCCGCTGAGCCGGTCGGGGTAGGCCATTGCCTTGTCACCCAGTCCGAGGCGCTCCAGCAGCTCCCTGGCGCGTTCCTCGGCCTCCTCGCGGAGGACGCCGTGCACCCGCCGCGGCGCCAGCGTCACGTTGTCCAGCACGGTCATGTGCGGGAAGAGATTGTATGCCTGGAAGACGACGCCGATCCTGCGCCGCACCGCGTCGTGGTCGACGCGCGGATCGGTGATCTCCTCGCCGTCCAGCCAGATCGCGCCGTCGTCGATCTCCTCCAGCAGGTTGGCGCAGCGCAGCAGCGTCGACTTGCCCGAACCGGAGGCGCCGATCAGGGCGGTCACCGTGTGCGGGGCGACCTCCAGGCCGACGTCGCGCAGGACGACGGAGCCGGCGAAGGTCTTGCGGACGGACTCCATGCGCAGCACGGGTGCGTCGCTCATAGGGATCCTCCCTGGGCCCGCTGCCGGTCCGTCCGGGCCGTCACCCAGTCCGTGAAGCGGGTCATCGGAATGGTCAGCGCCACGAACACCAGCCCGGCGACGATGTACGGCGTGTAGTTCAGACTGCGGCCCACGATGATGTCGGCCGCCCGGACGGCGTCCACCGCGCCGCCGATCGACACCAGACCGGTGTCCTTCTGGAGCGACACCAGGTCGTTGAGCAGCGGCGGCACCTGACGGCGCACCGCCTGCGGCAGCACCACGTGGCGCAGCGCCTGTCGGCTGGTCAGGCCCAGCGAGCGGGCCGCGGCGAGCTGCGAGGGGTGCACGGACTCGATGCCGGCGCGGAACACCTCGGCCACGTACGCCGAGTACGTGAGCGTCAGCGCGGTACCGCCCAGCAGCACCGGATCGACCGTCACGCCCTGAAGACGCAGCGCCGGTACGCCCAGGACCACGATCATCAGGTTGATGATCAGCGGAAGTCCGCGGAAGAAGTCGGTGTACGCCGCCGCCAGCACGCGCAGCGGGAAGAACACGGGTCCGCGCAGGGTACGCGCGATGGCGATCAGCATGCCGAGGACCAGGACGGCGGCGCCGCAGATCGCCAGCAGACGGACGTTCAGCCACAGCCCTTCGAGGACTTTCGGCAGCGCCTCGCGTGCGTACTGCGCGCTGAAGAACGTCTCCTTGGTGCGTGGCCAGCCCGGTGCGTTGACGACGACGAGGTAGAGCACGACGGCTGTGACGAGCGTCGAGAGTGCCGCGACGGCCGTGGCACGCCGCGCACGCGCGCGTTTGTGGCGTTCGCGCTCCAAACGTCGCTCGGAGGGCGCGTAGTTGTCGTCGACGGCGCCGGTCATGTCTCCCTTGCCGTCGGCTCCCTCCGGGGCCGGCTCGCCTTTGGTGACCGTCACTTGAGCACCGGCGCGTCGACGGCGTCCGAGAGCCACTGCTTCTCGAGCCGGGCCAGTGTGCCGTCCTTGCGCAGGGCGTCGACGGCGCCGCTCACGCACGGGGTCAGCGCACTGCCCTTGTCCAGCACCAGCCCGAACTGCTCGGGCGTGCCGCCCTGGTTCTCGAACTGGCCGACGACCTTCGCGTCCGTCACCTCGGCCGAGGTGATGTAGAACGCGGTCGGCAGGTCGACCACGATGGCGTCCACCTGGCCGTTCTTCAACGCGGACTTGGCCTGGTCGTTCTTGGCGAACGCGGCCGCCTCCTGCTTCGGCTTCACCACGTCGGTGATGTAGTCCAGGCTCGTGGTGCCCACCTGGGCGCCCAGCTTGAGGCCCTTCAGATCCGCGATGCTCGCCGCCTTGGCCGCCTTGCTGCCCTTCAGCGCGATCACCGCCTGGCGCACGTCGTAGTAGCCGGAGGAGAAGTCCACGGCCTTCTTGCGCTCGTCGCTGATCGACACCTGGTTGATGTCGAAGTCGAAGGTCTTCACGCCGGGCGCGAACGCCTTGTTGAACGGCACGCTCTGCCACACGACCGCGTTCTTGCCGTATCCGAGCTGTTTGGCCACGGCATAGGCGACCGAGGACTCGAAGCCCTTGCCGTCGGCGGGCTTGTCGTCCTGGAACCAGGGCTCGTACGCCGGTTCGTCCGTCGCGATCGTGAGCTTTCCGGACGTCCTGGTGGCCAACTTGCCCGGGGCGCAGCTCTTCGCGGCCGATCCGGACGCAGGGGGCGACGCCTTCCCGTCGGGCTGCGGAGCACAGCCGACAGCGGTGGCGAGCAGGGCTACGGTGGCGGCGGCCACCGCGTGGCGCAGGGTGCGAGGGGCAGGATGCATGGCGGGAGATTGGCAGCGAACCCGGCGTTTGTCCAGGTCACAGCGGTAACTGTCCGCATGGTGGGAACGGGTGTTGCGGCTGCGTGAACAGCTTCCGTGAACCTCGCCGCGTGTGTGCCGCGGGCCTGGGCCGCCGGTCGAGGGGCGGGGTGGGAAGACCGGCGGCCCTTCCCGCACAGGAGCCGTCGGCCTGCGCGGTACTGCCACCAGTTGACCGCATGGCGGCGTCGCCCGGGAGCGTGCGCAGGGATCCGGCACGTGTGAAGCGTTCACACGGGGTGCGCGCAGGAGAAAGCGCGCCGGGCGCATGCGAGAGACGTGCGCGCCCGGCGCGCGAACTCCGTGCCATGGAGCGCGCGATGGACCGTGGCGCGCTCGGTCTCCAGGATGCCGCGCTTCACCACCCGCGCGCGTGCCACTCCGGCAACTGCGGCCGCTCCGCGCCCAGCGTGGTGTCCTTGCCGTGCCCGGGGTACACCCAGGTCTCGTCGGGCAGCACGTCGAAGATCTTCGTCTCCACGTCGCGGATGAGGCTGGCGAACGCCCCCGCGTCCTTGAACGTGTTGCCGACCCCGCCTGGGAAGAGGCAGTCGCCGGTGAAGACGTGCGGGTGGCCGTGCGGGTCGTCGTAGACCAGGGCGATCGAACCCGGGGTGTGCCCGACCAGGTGCCGCGCGGTGAGTTCCACGTTGCCCACCTTGATGACATCGCCGTCGTCCACGAGCACGTCCGTGGGCACCGGGATGCCGGAAGCGTCCTCGCGGCCCGCGTACGTACGCGCGCCCGTGGCCGCGACGACCGCGGCCAGCGCCTGCCAGTGATCGCCGTGCCGATGGGTGGTGACGACGGACGCGATGCCGTCGTCACCGATCATGCCCAGGAGCGTCTCCGCCTCGTTGGCGGCGTCGATCAGAAGCTGCTCGTCGGTGGCGCGGCAGCGCAGCAGATAGGCGTTGTTGTCCATCGGGCCGACCGCGATCTTCGTGATCATCAGGTCTTTCAGCTCGTGCACGTCCGCCGGTCCGCCGACCTTGACCTCTCCGGTGTACGTCATGGCGATCAGCCTATAGCGGGGGCGGGGCCCGCGGACCGTCGTCGGCCTACAGGGGAGGCAGCTTGGGCAGCGTGCCGTCCGTGGTCAGACCGGAACCGTCGCGCCGTCCGGCGAGCCAGCCCAGCAGGTCGGCGGGCGTGCCCTCGGCCGCGACCGGTACGCCGTCGGCGCCGCCGCCCGTGGTCCAGTTCCGGCCGTCCCCGGAGGACAGACCGGTCGACGGGACCTCCTTGTGCCCGGCGAAGCGCCGGGCCAGGAAGTCGATCTCCCGCTCGGTGAACTCCGCCGGGAGATCCTCCAGCTCGTACCCGATCCCGAGATCCGCGTGGTGCAGCTCCACCTCGGCCCACCGGCGGAACGGCACCCGGGACGCGGAGTCGGTGACCCCGTTGCGCAGCTCGACGGTGCGCGACCAGTCCGCCGGCGCGTCCCCCAGCGCCTGGAGGCGAGCCGCGCTCTCGCGCAGGTCGGTGAGCTGGACGTCGAGGGGGCGCGGGGCGTCGCGTTCGATGTCGGCGTCGCGCACCTCGGCGCTCGCGTACATGGGCCGGCCTTCGAGAACGTTCACGAGCGCGTCCGCGTTGCGGGAGAGGTGGGCGAGGACGTGCCCGCGGCTCCAGCCCGGAAGCCGTGACGGCTCGGCGAGCGAAGCGTTGTCCAGTTTGGCGACCGCGGTGAGGAGCCGTTCGGTCGCGTCACGTACACATGCCAGGTCATGAGCGTGATCGGTCATGGACCTGACCCTAGCCCCACCACACCTTTGGGTGAAGGTGGTGAAGCTCGTCCGCGAATCGAAAGCACGTGCTATATCGTCGAGAGCGGCGTCGGGCATGCTGGATGGCCGGGGGTTGTTATGCAACCGGGCAATCCGACCGGCGTTGTCAGTGGCTCCCCCTAGTCTGAAGAAGCACGGGGGCCCCGCCCCTGTCACTTCTCTCAAGAAAGGTGCGGACCGGCGTGGCCGACCGTCTCATCGTCCGTGGCGCGCGCGAGCACAACCTCAAGAATGTCTCGCTCGACCTGCCTCGCGACTCGCTCATCGTCTTCACGGGCCTGTCCGGGTCGGGCAAGTCCTCCCTGGCCTTCGACACGATCTTCGCGGAGGGCCAGCGCCGCTACGTGGAGTCGCTCTCCTCGTACGCCCGGCAGTTCCTCGGCCAGATGGACAAGCCGGACGTCGACTTCATCGAGGGCCTCTCCCCGGCGGTCTCCATCGACCAGAAGTCGACCTCGCGCAACCCGCGCTCGACGGTCGGCACCATCACCGAGGTCTACGACTACCTGCGTCTGCTCTTCGCACGCATCGGCAAGCCGCACTGTCCCGAGTGCGGCCGCCCGATCTCGCGCCAGTCGCCCCAAGCCATCGTGGACAAGGTCCTGGAGCTGCCGGAGGGGAGCCGCTTCCAGGTGCTCTCGCCGCTCGTGCGCGAGCGCAAGGGCGAGTTCGTCGACCTCTTCGCCGACCTCCAGACCAAGGGCTACTCCCGCGCGCGCGTGGACGGCGAGACGATCCAGCTCTCCGACCCACCGGCGCTGAAGAAGCAGGAGAAGCACACCATCGAGGTGGTCGTCGACCGCCTCACGGTCAAGGACTCCGCCAAGCGCCGCCTCACCGACTCCGTGGAGACCGCCCTCGGGCTGTCCGGCGGCATGATCGTGCTCGACTTCGTCGACCTCCCCGAGGACGACCCCGAGCGTGAGCGCATGTACTCGGAGCACCTCTACTGCCCGTACGACGGCCTGTCCTTCGAAGAGCTGGAGCCCCGCTCCTTCTCCTTCAACTCGCCCTTCGGTGCCTGCCCCGAGTGCACCGGTATCGGCACGCGCATGGAGGTCGACCCGGAGCTGCTCGTCCCGGACCCGGACAAGTCCCTGGACGAGGGCGCCATCCACCCCTGGTCGCACGGGCACACCAAGGACTACTTCGGCCGGCTGATCGGCGCCCTCGCCGACGCGCTCGGCTTCCGCACGGACATCCCCTTCGCGGGCCTGCCCCAGCGCGCCAAGAAGGCCCTGCTCCACGGCCACAAGACCCAGATCGAGGTGCGGTACCGCAACAGGTACGGCCGCGAGCGCGTGTACACCACCCCCTTCGAGGGAGCGGTGCCGTTCGTCAAGCGCCGGCACAGCGAGGCCGAGAGCGACGCCAGCCGCGAGCGCTTCGAGGGCTACATGCGCGAGGTGCCCTGCCCCACCTGCGAGGGCACGCGCCTGAAGCCGATCGTCCTCGCGGTCACGATCATGGACAAGTCGATCGCGGAAGTCTCCGCGATGTCGATCAGCGACTGCGCGGACTTCCTGGGCCGGCTGACGCTGAACGCCCGCGACAAGAAGATCGCCGAGCGGGTGCTGAAGGAGGTCAACGAGCGGCTGCGCTTCCTGGTCGACGTCGGCCTCGACTACCTCTCCCTCAACCGCGCGGCCGGCACGCTCTCCGGCGGCGAGGCCCAGCGCATCCGCCTGGCCACCCAGATCGGCTCCGGCCTCGTCGGCGTGCTCTACGTCCTCGACGAGCCGTCCATCGGTCTGCACCAGCGGGACAACCACCGGCTGATCGAGACCCTGGTCCGGTTGCGCGACATGGGCAACACGCTCATCGTGGTGGAGCACGACGAGGACACCATCAAGGTCGCCGACTGGGTCGTGGACATCGGCCCCGGCGCCGGTGAGCACGGCGGCAAGGTCGTGCACAGCGGCTCTCTGAAGGAGCTGCTCGCCAACACCGAGTCGCAGACCGGCGCGTACCTGTCGGGCCGCAAGGCGATCCCCCTGCCCGACATCCGCCGTCCCCGCGACCCCTCCCGCCGGCTCACCGTGCACGGCGCCCGTGAGAACAACCTTCAGGACATCGACGTGTCCTTCCCCCTGGGCGTCTTCACGGCCGTCACGGGCGTGTCCGGCTCCGGCAAGTCGACGCTGGTCAACGACATCCTCTACACGCACCTGGCCCGCGAGCTGAACGGCGCGAGGAATGTCCCGGGACGGCACACGCGTGTGGACGGCGACGACCTCGTCGACAAGGTCGTGCACGTCGACCAGTCGCCGATCGGCCGCACCCCGCGGTCCAACCCGGCGACGTACACCGGCGTCTTCGACCACGTCCGCAAGCTGTTCGCCGAGACCACCGAGGCGAAGGTCCGCGGCTACCTGCCCGGACGATTCTCCTTCAACGTCAAGGGCGGCCGCTGCGAGAACTGCGCGGGCGACGGCACGATCAAGATCGAGATGAACTTCCTCCCGGACGTCTACGTCCCGTGCGAGGTCTGCCACGGCGCCCGGTACAACCGGGAGACCCTGGAGGTCCACTACAAGGGCAAGTCCATCGCCGACGTGCTGAACATGCCGATCGAGGAGGCCACCGACTTCTTCGAGGCGGTCCCGGCGATCTCCCGGCACCTGAGGACGCTGAAGGACGTCGGCCTCGGCTATGTCCGCCTCGGCCAGTCCGCCACGACCCTCTCCGGTGGTGAGGCCCAGCGGGTGAAGCTGGCCAGCGAGTTGCAGAAGCGCTCCACCGGACGCACGGTCTACGTCCTCGACGAGCCGACCACCGGCCTGCACTTCGAGGACATCAGCAAGCTGCTGAAGGTGCTCGGCGGCCTGGTCGACAAGGGCAACACGGTCATCGTCATCGAGCACAACCTCGACGTGATCAAGACCGCAGACTGGGTCGTGGACATGGGCCCGGAGGGCGGCGCCGGCGGTGGCCTTGTGGTCGCCGAGGGCACGCCCGAAGAGGTGGCCGGGGTACCAGCCAGCCACACCGGCAAGTTCCTGCGCGAGATTCTCGGTGCCGACCGCATCAGCGACGCGGAGCCGGTCAAGGCGTCCCGGAGCACCCCGGCCCGGAAGACGGCCGCGGCCAGGTCGACTGCGAAGAAGACGGTGACGGCGAAGGCCAACAACACGGCGACCAAGAAGGCCGCCGGGGCCGCCAAGAAGGCCCCTGCGGCGAAGAAGGCGACGCGAGCCCGCAAGGCCTGACGACACATCACCACATGGGCTGACGCAATACCAAAAAAACGGCGCCCCGCGGGAACTCCCCGCGGGGCGCCGTTCGTTCATCCATCAGCCAGCCCGGTTCTGCGGTGCAGCAGGTCTCCGCACACCACAGTCCCGGCCGCACCTTGTCAACAGCACAGAGAAGACGGGGCGTTCACCACTCACCCAGCTCGGCCGCATAAGGCGGCTCGGCCCCGGCCCGCGAGCAGGTGATCGCCGCCGCCCGTGCCGCGAAGCGCAGCAGCCGTGCCCAGCCCTGTGTCCCCAGGGCGGCGAGCGCTTCCGCGGACAACGCGTCCTGGGCGGAAAGCCCGTGCAGCAAGGCCGCGTTCACCGTGTCACCGGCGCCGATGGTGTCCACCACGGCGACCTTCTCACCCGGCACGGAGTGCTCCCCTCCGTCACGGGTGAACACGGTCAGCCCGTCCCCGCCCCGGGTCACCACGACGGCCGACGGTCCCGAGGCCAGCCACTCGCGCGGCGTGCCGCCCAGCCACGCCGCGTCCTCCGCGGACAGCTTCAGCAGCGTCACCGAGGGCAGCCAGCTCTTGAAACGTGCCCGGTAGGCGTCCGCGTCCGGGATCAGCCCCGCCCGGATGTTGGGATCGAGCGCGGTGAACAGCCCCTGCCCGGCCGCCGCGTGCATCAGCTCCTCATAGGCGCTCGCCCCCGGTTCCAGGACCAGCGAGCAGGTGCCGAACGACACCGCGCGCGTGCCGGCAGGCAGTGCGGCGGGCGCGGTGAACAGACGGTCGGCGGTGCCGTCGACATAGAAGGAGTACGCGGCGGAGCCGGTGGCGTCGAGCGTGGCCACCGCGAGGGTCGTCGGCTCCGGCCCGCGCTGGACGGCCGACACATCGACCTCCGCCCGTCGTAGCCCGTCGAGCAGCGCCGCACCGAAGGCGTCGTACGAGGCTCGCGAACAGAACGCGGTGCGGGAGCCGAGCCGGCCCAAGGCCACGGCGGTGTTGTACGGGCCGCCGCCGAGCGCCGGCTTCAGGTCCGCGAGGGCCCCGGGGCCCTGTGGTACCAGGTCGATCAGTGCCTCACCGGCGACGACGATCACGAGACGGTTCCCTTCTCGGACAGCGTGGATGGTTCGCGGTGCTCGGGTCTCCCGGCCGCGCCGGGCTGCTCCGGGCAGCCGCAGGACGTGCGATGCACGAACGTGCACGGCAGTCGCACCGTCCGGGCGGGACGCCGGGGCTCGCTCAGCCGGTCCAGGAGAACCCGCACGGCCTGCGTGCCCAGTTCTCTGCTGGGCTGGGCGACGGCGGTGAGCCGGGGCGAGAACAGGTCGGCCCAGGCGAAGTCGTCGAAGCAGCACAGGGCGAGGTCGTCCGGGACGGACCGGCCGAGCCGGCGCAGTGCGCGCAGCGCCCCGATGGTCATCGCGTTGTTGGCGGTGACGAGGGCCGTGGGCGGATCGGGCAGCGTGAGCAGGGCCACCGTCGCCTGCTCGGCACCGGCGGACTCCGAGTCGCCGGACACGAGGAGCCGCTCGTCAAGCGCCAGGCCGGCGGCGGCGAGGCCGTCCCGATAGCCGGCGACGCGCTCTTCGGTGGTGCTCAGCCCGGGCAGACCCGCGACCATGCCGATCCGCCGGTGGCCCAGGGCGGCGAGATGAGCGACGAGGCGGGAGGTCGGCCCGGCGCTCTCGGCACAGACCTGGTCGCACCACGACACGCCCCCGTCGGGGGACGCACCCTCGTCACCGCAGGCCGGGGTGCCGTCCAGCACGCGCGCGTCGATCACCCGGTCGAGGAACACGGTGGGGACGGCGTGGCGGCGGAGGTAGCCGACGAGGTCGTGCGGATGTGCGGAGGGGGCGACGATCATGCCGTCCACGCGGCGCTCATGGAGGAGCTGAGCGACCTTGCGTTCGTGCCCGGGGTCGTCGTGCGGGTCGGCGATGAGCAGGCTGTACCCCGCTTCCAGGGCGGCCGCCTCGACTCCCTGGAGGATCTCCGTGAAGTAGGGGTTGCTGACCGCCGACACGGCGAGCCCGATGGAGCGGGTACGGGAGGTCACCAGGGAGCGGGCCAGGGTGTTGGGCGTGTAGCCGAGGTTGTCGACGGCGTCCAGCACGGCCTGGCGGGTGTGCGGCAGCACCGGGCGCGTGCCGTTGAGGACGTGGGAGACGGTCGCCACGGAGACACCGGCGCTGCGAGCGACGTCCGCCATGGTGGCCATCGGCCTTTCCTCCCTGGGCCGACGAGGCCGGGCGTTCCCGGCCCCTGTTGCGGGGGCTCTGGCCGGGAACGTATCCCATCGACCGGCCCCGCGTAAACGCTTGCGCAAGCGTTTACGTCCTCCACGCGGGCAGCCCCGGCCCATCCCCCGCCCGGCTCCCCGTCCACTGGCCTGCCCCCGCCCACCGAGCGTTCCGCTCCAGGGCGCCCTCGCCGTCCCTCCGGGGAGCCACCCTGCCGCAGAACCTGCACCCTTGCCCGGGTATGGTCGCCCTGCCCAGCCCTTGATCCGTGGAGTTCCAGATGCCCGCCCGACCGTCCGCGAGCCGTCGTACCGTCCTTCGAGGGGCCGCTGTGGCCCCGGTCGCCGGGCTCGGCCTGGCCGCGTGCTCGGCGCCGGGCGGTGCCTCGGCGGCGGCCACCCCGACCGCGCCCGTCGACCTCGGTGCCGAGAGCGAGGTCGCCCAAGGCGCAGCCAAGCTCTACCGGGATCACAACGTGGTCGTCAGCCGTGACAGGAACGGCGCACTGAAGGCGTACAGCACGATCTGCACGCACGCGGGGTGTCCCATCGACAAGCTCCAGGGGACGACCTTGGTCTGCCCCTGCCACGGCAGCGAGTTCGACGCCACGACCGGCAAGGTGGTCCAGCAGCCGGCCACCGAGCCCCTCACCGAGCTGCCGGTGAAGACCACCAACGGCAGGATCGTCGCCGGGCCCGGCGCCTGACCGGAAGCCGACGCCGGCCGAGCCACCGTCCTGGCGGTCGCCAGTGGCCAACAGGCCTGCAACGGCCAACAGGCCTACGGCGTAGGGGACTTCACTCCCAGTCCCACGCGATGCCGATGATGCCCGGCCGGATCCGCGGCTCGACCACGTGGACGCAGTGGTGCGGTCCGGTGACCGGCAGTTCCTGTCGGCCGCTGCGGGGGGCCGCCGCCGAGGGCTGGGTGAAGCGGTGGCAGCGTGCCGGGAGTGCGGCCGTGTCGAAGCGCACCTGGAGTGCGTACTGGCCGCCGGGGGAGCAGAACCGGTGAAGATGTTCACGGGAGGTTCCGGCCGTGCCGTCCTCGATGCCGTACCGGAAGAGGAAGGTGTCGCCGGAGCGCAGCCGGGTGCCGAAGAGCAGCTCGGCCACCAGCAGGCCGGCGTCCTGGTCCCAGCGGACGCGTCCCGTGCGGCAGTTCTCCAGGGCCCGCACCCTGATGTCCGGCGGGCGGCAGCCGGGGTCGCCGTGGTGCACGGCGAGGAAGCGGTCGACGCCGTCGTGCTGGGCCCGCACGATGTGCTGGGCCTCGCGGCCCGCCAGTTCGCGCCGGGCGCCGATCCGGACGTATTCGTGATGGCCGAGGGTGTGCAGTCCGCCGTCGGCGGACCAGCCGAGACCGGCCCGGAGCCGGTCGAGGACGTCCGAGGCCTCGATCAGGGAGCGGTAGGAGCGGGCCCCGGGGCGGCCGGACACCCTGTGCTCGTGGGTGTCGGCGAGCAGCCGGATCAGCGATTCGTCCGGCAGGTGGAGGATCTCCTCCAGCGCGCGCACGGCCCGCAGTGACTCGGGGCGCTGCGGGCGGCGGGCGCCCTGCTGCCAGTAACTCAGGCTGGTCACACCGACCTTGACCCCGTGGCGGGACAGATGGTGCTGGACACGCTGGAGCGGCAGCCCGCGTGCGGCGATGGCGGCGCGCAGCGCCGCATGGAAGGGGCCGCCCCGAAGGACCATGTCCAGTTCCGTGGTGAGGACGTCCGCGTGCTCGGTGGCATGCCGCATGCCGAGGCGCCTTTCTATGAGGTGTCGCTACGGCTGGTCGGGCCGTCTGCGCTGGTGTGCGGGACCACCCCCGTGGGCGCTGTGAGCACCCCTGACTGCGCACGCCGCATCCCGTTGTGCGGGCGTGCCCGGCCCCGAGTTCCCCCGCATTGAAGCGTGTTGACCTGGCCCCGACAACACCTCGAACCCGCCATGGCCCCGCCCGGCCGGACCGCGGCGCGCCGCCGGAACCGTCGCACCCCCGGGCCGTGCCGGTGCCCGTCGCGCCATGGGAGGATCGACGCGTGGCGGAGACCTGGGCCTTCGCCGGTGACGACACCGCTGTGACGCCGGAAGAGGCGGTCGCCGGGCTGCGGCGTCGGATCGCAGCGGGGTGTCTCGAAGCCCGTTCACCGGTTCCGCCCGACGCCTGCTGAGCGTGCTGACCAACACCGAACGCGCGCTGGTGATGCTCCTCGAAGCGGACGGCGGTCCGGGCGGTCACGCGGTCACCCTCGGGGCCGCGGGCGTGAGCGGGGGCTTCCGGCTCGCGAACGGGCAGTGCGACACGTATCCCGACGAGGACACCGTGCCGCTCGACGAGGGGCTCAGGATCGTCCGGCAGGTGATCGGCACCGGTGCGTCCCCGGCCGACGTGGGACGGTGCCGGGACGGGTGAACGGCGCGGGCGCGGACGTTGTCCACAGGCCCGACGCGGTGTCGGCGCTCGCCAGTAGGGTGTGAGACATGGCCGACCCCTCCAGCTACCGCCCCAGGCCGGGTGAGATCCCGGACTCTCCGGGGGTGTACAGGTTCCGTGACGAGCACCGCCGGGTGATCTACGTCGGAAAGGCGAAAAGCCTGCGCCAGCGCCTGGCGAACTACTTCCAGGACCTGGCGAACCTGCACCCGCGCACCCGGACGATGGTGACCACCGCCGCGTCCGTGGAGTGGACCGTGGTGTCCACGGAAGTCGAGGCGCTCCAGCTGGAGTACTCCTGGATCAAGGAGTACGACCCCCGGTTCAACGTCAAGTACCGCGACGACAAGAGCTATCCGTACCTCGCGGTGACGATGAACGAGGAGTTCCCGCGTGTGCAGGTGATGCGCGGTCACAAGAAGAAGGGCGTGCGGTACTTCGGGCCCTACGGGCACGCGTGGGCCATCCGGGACACCGTCGACCTGCTGCTGCGCGTCTTCCCGGTGCGTACCTGCTCGGCCGGTGTCTTCAAGAACGCCGCCCGCACCGGCCGGCCGTGCCTGCTGGGCTACATCGGCAAGTGCTCGGCACCCTGTGTCGACCGGATCAGCCCCGAGGAGCACCGGGAGCTGGCCGAGGAGTTCTGCGACTTCATGGCGGGTCGCACGGGCACGTACCTCCGCCGCCTGGAGAAGCAGATGATGACGGCGGCCGAGGAGATGGAGTACGAGCGGGCCGCCCGGCTGCGCGACGACATCGAGGCCCTGAAGAAGGCCATGGAGAAGAGCGCGGTCGTGCTCGCCGACGCGACCGACGCCGACCTCATCGCCGTCGCGGAGGACGAGCTGGAGGCGGCCGTCCAGATCTTCCACGTGCGCGGGGGCCGGGTGCGCGGCCAGCGCGGCTGGGTGACCGACAAGGTCGAGGACGTCACCACCGCAGCCCTCGTCGAGCACGCGCTCCAGCAGCTGTACGGCGAGGAGACCGGGGACGCCGTCCCCAAGGAGGTCCTGGTCCCGGCGCTGCCCGAGCCCGTCGCACCGGTCCAGGAGTGGCTGGCCGGCCGCCGCGGCGCGAACGTGTCGCTGCGCATCCCGCAGCGTGGCGACAAGAAGGCGCTCATGGAGACCGTGCAGCGCAACGCCCAGCAGGCCCTGGCGCTGCACAAGACCAAGCGCGCCTCCGACCTGACCACACGCTCGCGTGCCCTGGAGGAGATCGCCGAGGCCCTCGACCTGGACAGCGCCCCGCTCCGGATCGAGTGCTACGACATCTCGCACCTCCAGGGGGACGACGTGGTCGCCTCCATGGTCGTCTTCGAGGACGGCCTCCAGCGCAAGAGCGAGTACCGCCGCTTCCAGATCAAGGGCTTCGCGGGCCAGGACGACGTCCGCTCCATGCACGAGGTGATCAGCCGGCGCTTCAGGCGCTACCTCGCCGAGAAGGAGAAGACGGGGGAGTGGTCCGACGGCGAGGAGGCCGCCGCCGACGGTTCCCTCCCCATCGGTGCGGACGAGATCACCGACTCCCTCAAGGACGACGACGGCCGGCCCAAGAAGTTCGCCTACCCGCCGCAGCTCGTCGTCGTCGACGGTGGCCAGCCGCAGGTCGCGGCGGCCCGGCGCGCCCTCGACGAGCTGGGGATCGACGACATCGCCGTCTGCGGCCTCGCCAAGCGCCTGGAGGAGGTCTGGGTGCCGGGCGAGGACGACCCGGTGGTCCTGCCGCGCACCAGCGAGGGCCTCTATCTCCTCCAGCGCGTGCGGGACGAGGCCCACCGCTTCGCGATCACCTACCAGCGCGTCAAACGGGCCAAGCGCTTCCGCGCCGGCCCCCTGGACGACGTGCCCGGCCTCGGCGAAACCCGCAAACAGGCGCTCATCAAGCATTTCGGCTCGGTGAAGAAGCTCCGGTCCGCCACAATCGAACAGATCCAGGAGGTGCCCGGGATAGGCCGGAAGACGGCCGAGACCATCGCCGCGGCCCTCGCCCAGGCGGCCCCGGCCGCACCCGCCGTGAACACGGCGACCGGAGAGATCATTGAAGACGAGGAACCCGACACGACGGGCGGTTCCTCGGGGGAGCCCGCGATCGCGGGTCTCCCGGACGAACGACGGGGGCAGGAGACATGACCGAGCACGAGACACACCCGACGCCCGAGCGAGATCGGGCGCACAACGAAGCGGGCCGGGACCGGCCACAGCCCGCGGCGGGCGATCAGCACGCGGTCCAGGAAAACGGAGCACAGGTGAGTACGGACGTCACGGCGGCCGCGGCCCCCGAAGCGGCCATCCCCGAACTGGTGATCATCTCCGGCATGTCCGGAGCGGGCCGGTCGACGGCCGCGAAATGTCTGGAGGACCTCGGCTGGTTCGTCGTGGACAACCTCCCGCCCGCCCTCATCCCCACCATGGTGGAGCTGGGTGCCCGCTCGCAGGGCAACGTGGCGCGGATCGCGGTCGTCGTGGACGTGCGCGGCCGGCGCTTCTTCGACAACCTCCGCGAGTCCCTCGCCGACCTGGACACCCGGGGCGTCACCCGGCGCATCGTGTTCCTGGAGTCCTCCGACGAGGCGCTGGTGCGCCGCTTCGAGTCGGTGCGCCGCCCGCATCCGCTCCAGGGCGACGGCCGCATCGTGGACGGCATCGCCGCCGAGCGAGAGCTGCTGCGAGAGCTGCGCGGGGACGCCGACCTGGTGATCGACACCTCCAGCCTCAACGTGCACGAGCTGCGCGCCAAGATGGACGCCCAGTTCGCCGGCGAGGAGGAGCCCGAGCTGCGGGCGACCGTCATGTCGTTCGGCTTCAAGTACGGTCTGCCGGTCGACGCCGACCTGGTCGCGGACATGCGGTTCCTGCCCAACCCGCACTGGGTCCCCGAACTGCGCCCGTACTCGGGCCTCAACGAGGAGGTCGCCGCCTACGTCTTCAACCAGCCCGGCGCCAAGGAGTTCCTCGACCGCTATGCCGAGCTGCTGCGCCTCATCGCGGCCGGCTACCGGCGCGAGGGCAAGCGGTATGTGACCATCGCCATCGGCTGTACCGGCGGCAAGCATCGCTCGGTGGCGATGTCGGAGAAGCTCGCCGCGCGCCTCGCGGCCGAGGGCGTGGAGACGGTGATCGTGCACCGGGACATGGGACGGGAATGACGGAACGTACACCGCGGCTGAGCAGACTGCGCCGGATGGTGCCCGAGTCGCGCACCGGCCGCCCGGCCGAGTCGCGCGGCGCCCGGCCCCGCCGCCGGGGCGCCCAGCCCAAGGTCGTCGCGCTCGGCGGCGGCATGGGCCTGTCCGCCTCGCTCGCCGCACTGCGCCGGATCACCGGCGACCTCACCGCCGTCGTCACCGTGGCCGACGACGGCGGCTCCAGCGGCCGGCTGCGTGACGAGCTGGGCGTGCTCCCGCCCGGCGATCTGCGCAAGGCGCTGGCCGCGCTCTGCGGTGACGACGACTGGGGCCAGACCTGGGCCCGGGTCATCCAGCACCGCTTCCAGTCCAAGGGCGACCTGCACGAGCACGCGGTCGGCAATCTGCTGATCGTCGCCCTGTGGGAGCAGCTCGGCGACCATGTGCAGGCCCTGGACCTGGTCGGCAAGCTGCTCGGCGCGCACGGCCGCGTGCTGCCCATGTCGGCCGTGCCGCTGGAGCTCCAGGCCCTCGTCAAGGGGCACGACCCGGAGCGCCCGGACGACGTGGACACCGTGCGCGGGCAGGCGACGGTCGCGCTCACGCCGGGGGAGGTTCAGTCGGTGCACGTCGTGCCGAACGACCCGCCGGCCGTGCCCGAGGCCGTGGCGGCGGTCCAGGACGCCGACTGGGTGGTGCTCGGCCCCGGTTCCTGGTTCTCCTCGGTGATCCCGCACCTGCTCGTCCCCGAGCTGCTGGACGCCCTCACCGAGACCAAGGCGCGCAAGGTGCTCTCCTTGAACCTCGCTCCGCAGCCGGGAGAAACCGAGGGCTTCTCTCCGCAGCGTCATTTGGAGGTTTTGGGGCGACACGCCCCTAAACTCGCCCTGGACGTGGTGCTGGCCGACGAGGCCGCCGTACCCGACCGCGACTCGCTCACCGAGGCCGCCAAGCGGCTGGGGGCCGCGGTCGAGCTGGCGCCCGTGGCCCGGACCGACGGTTCACCGCGGCACGACCCGGAGCTGTTGGCCGCCGCGTACGACCGTATTTTTCGGATGCATGGAAGGATCGGCCCATGGCGATGACGGCAGCGGTGAAGGACGAGATCTCCCGGCTCCCCGTCACCCGGACCTGTTGCAGGAAGGCGGAGGTCTCCGCCATTCTGCGGTTCGCCGGCGGCCTTCACCTGGTGAGCGGGCGCATCGTGATCGAGGCGGAGCTGGACACCGCGATGGCGGCTCGCCGCCTCAAGCGGGACATCCTGGAGATCTTCGGGCACAGCTCCGAGCTGATCGTGATGGCGCCTGGCGGACTGCGCCGCGGCTCGCGCTATGTCGTACGGGTCGTCGCGGGCGGTGACCAGCTGGCCCGCCAGACCGGTCTGGTCGACGGCCGGGGCCGCCCGATCCGGGGTCTGCCTCCGCAGGTGGTCTCCGGGGCCACCTGCGACGCGGAGGCGGCCTGGCGTGGGGCCTTCCTGGCGCACGGCTCGCTGACCGAGCCCGGCCGTTCCTCCTCCCTGGAGGTGACCTGCCCGGGTCCGGAGGCCGCGCTCGCGCTGGTCGGCGCCGCCCGCCGGCTGTCGATCGCCGCGAAGGCCCGTGAGGTGCGGGGCGTGGACCGGGTGGTCGTTCGCGACGGCGACGCGATCGGCGCGCTGCTGACCCGGCTCGGTGCGCACGAGTCGGTGCTGGCCTGGGAGGAGCGCCGGATGCGCCGCGAGGTGCGGGCCACGGCCAACCGGCTCGCCAACTTCGACGACGCCAACCTGCGCCGCTCGGCCCGCGCCGCCGTGGCAGCCGGGGCGCGGGTGCAGCGGGCCCTGGAGATTCTCGGCGAGGAGGTGCCCGAGCACCTCGCGGCCGCCGGCCGGCTGCGCATGGAGCACAAGCAGGCCTCGCTGGAGGAGCTGGGCGCGCTCGCCGACCCGCCGCTGACCAAGGACGCGGTCGCGGGCCGGATCCGCCGCCTGTTGGCGATGGCCGACAAGCGCGCCGCCGACCTGGGCATCCCGAGCACGGAGGCCAACCTCAGCGAGGAGCTGGCGGACAACCTGGCCGGCTGACCGGCGCACGCTCAACACGCCGGTGCCGGGCTCCAGTCGAGACCCCGGCACCGGCTTTCTCACACCCACCGACCCGCACGAAACCGCCCCTCGTGAAGTGCCATGACCCTGACGAGTTCGTTCGCCGTCATGGCGGGCCATCGCGGATCACCGTCGCCCCGGCGAAGGAGTCGGCAAGGAACGGGACGTCAACGGTGACGAAGTGGGGCTACGACGACGAGGGTTCGTCCCCGGACCCCGCAAGTGAGACCTGCCAGGGCGACGACCTCTACAAGGCGCTCGTCGCCACGCCCGGCGATCCAGTCATCCTCGGCGCGCTGTTCCCAGGTCTCCTCGGAGCTGTACACCACCGACGGCGAGGAGGACGGGCACCCCTCCGACGTCAACGGCGTCGCGATGTTCACAACGTCCGCTTCGCGCTCTCCGTCGCCGAGTCCGCCGTACACCCGGACCGGCCGTCCTCCGCGGGCGGTCCGAGCGCCGCCGACGTCGCCCCGGCCGCGTTCCCCACGTCGTACTCCCGGGGCGCGCGTCGACGGCGGCGAGGGCGATCTGTCCTTCGACGAGTACCGGGCCACAGTGCGGGACGGCGTTCCGGGCGACCGGGTCGAGGTGTGGTTCACGGGGGAGAGTGGCGACGGGCCGAATGTCTCCGGAGCGCACGGCCCCGGCAATGCCGTCGGCTCAGGCTTCACTCCTTGGAGTGGCGGTGGCGCATCCATGCGGGCAGCGATGCCACGTTCGCCTTCCCGGCGCGTGAGCCCCTGGAGGCACCACCCCGGCCGGCGTCCAACTGCCGCTGTAGCAGGGGGGATTGACCGTACCCCACACCCGCACCCGCACCCGCACCCGCATGCGCATGCGCCGGGCGCCCTGCGACGTCTCACCGGCGGCGCTGACACCGGTGAGGTCGATGGTGCGGGTGAGGCGCTTTGCCGGACCGCCCGTCGGCAGCCCGGCCGCGTGGAAGGAGCGGACGCGTACCGGGCGCTGTTCCGGACGTACGCGGCGGGGCTCGGGGGCGTGAGGGCCGCCACGTTGACAGATCTCGCCCGCCTTGTTCCAACAGGTGAGCGGGAGCCCTCTCAACGGTGCGCAAACGCGCCCCTCGTGGGTGCTGATCAAGTGAGCCGACCCGCTCACGAACGAGTGAAGTCGGAGTAAAAATTGCCCGGCATTTCATATCGAATACGGGCAAAACAACAGTCGATCCGAGGCGGTCCGTACCTCTACTGGCGGGTACGGAACGCCTGCCCGTGTATGGGGCATCTCGATGTCACCCCAGGGCTTCCAGAGAGGTAGGGTCGGTGGTGGTCGGGGACATCCCAAACAGAGCTCGCCGGCACCGCATGGCCGGCGTACCAACGAGGAGATCGGTTCGTGACGATCCGCGTAGGCATCAACGGCTTCGGCCGCATCGGTCGTAACTACTTCCGCGCGCTGCTGGAGCAGGGTGCCGACATCGAGGTTGTGGCTGTCAACGACCTGGGTGACACGGCGACCACCGCGCACCTGCTCAAGTACGACACGATCCTGGGCCGCCTCAAGGCAGAGGTCTCCCACACCGCCGACACCATCACCGTGGACGGCCACACCATCAAGGTGCTCTCCGAGCGCAACCCGGCCGACATCCCCTGGGGCGAGCTGGGCGTCGACATCGTCATCGAGTCGACCGGCATCTTCACCAAGAAGGAAGACGCCGCCAAGCACATCGCCGGCGGCGCGAAGAAGGTCCTCATCTCGGCCCCGGCCAAGGACGAGGACATCACCATCGTGATGGGCGTCAACCAGGACAAGTACGACCCGGCGAACCACCACGTCATCTCCAACGCCTCCTGCACCACCAACTGTGTGGCCCCGATGGCGAAGGTCCTCGACGAGAACTTCGGCATCGTCAAGGGTCTGATGACCACGGTGCACGCGTACACGAACGACCAGCGCATCCTGGACTTCCCGCACAAGGACCTGCGCCGCGCCCGTGCCGCCGCCGAGAACATCATCCCGACCACCACCGGTGCCGCCAAGGCCACCGCCCTGGTGCTCCCGCAGCTCAAGGGCAAGCTGGACGGCATCGCCATGCGCGTCCCGGTCCCGACCGGCTCGGTCACCGACCTGGTCGTCGAGCTCGGCCGCGAGGTCACCAAGGAAGAGGTCAACGCCGCCTTCCAGAAGGCCGCCGAGGGCGAGCTGAAGGGCCTCCTCGACTACACCGAGGACCCGATCGTCTCCTCCGACATCGTCAACGCCCCGGCGTCCTGCACCTTCGACTCCTCCCTGACCATGGTCCAGGAGGGCAAGAACGTGAAGGTCATCGGCTGGTACGACAACGAGTGGGGCTACTCCAACCGCCTCGTGGACCTCACGGTCTTCGTCGGCAGCCAGCTCTGATCGTCGAAGCACACCTTGAAGTGAGAGCAGGGCCCGGGCAGCGCAGGGACGCGCTGTCCGGGCCCTGTCCCACGCCCGGACAGCGTCCTTTTACGATCAGGTGCACCACGAGCCCTCCTTTGGAGTCCACTCAATGAAGACGATCGACGAACTTCTCGCCGCCGGCGTGAGCGGCAAGCGGGTCTTCGTCCGCGCCGACCTCAACGTGCCGCTGGACGGCGCGACCATCACCGACGACGGCCGTATCCGAGCCGTCCTGCCCACCATCAAGGCCCTTGCCGAGGCCGGCGCCAAGGTGGTCGTCGCCTCGCACCTGGGCCGGCCCAAGGGCGCACCGGACCCCGCCTTCTCGCTGCTGCCCGCCGCCGAACGCCTCGGCGAGCTGCTCGGCGCCCCGGTCGCCTTCGCCCAGGACACCGTCGGCCCCGCCGCCCACGACGCGGTCGACGGCCTCCAGCCCGGCCAGGTCGCGGTCATCGAGAACCTGCGCTTCAACCCCGGCGAGACGTCCAAGGACGACGCCGAGCGCGACGCCTTCGCGGACCAGCTGGCCGCCCTCGCCGACGTCTACGTCGGTGACGGCTTCGGTGCCGTGCACCGTAAGCACGCCTCGGTCTACGACCTGCCGAAGAAGCTGCCGCACCACGCCGGCTACCTCATCGCCACCGAGGTCGGCGTCCTGAAGAAGCTCACCGAGGACGTCAAGCGCCCCTACGTCGTCGCGCTCGGCGGCGCCAAGGTCTCCGACAAGCTCGCCGTCATCGACGAGCTCCTCGGCAAGGCCGACCGCCTGCTCATCGGCGGCGGCATGGCGTACACCTTCCTCAAGGCCAAGGGCCACGAGGTCGGCATCTCCCTCCTCCAGGAGGACCAGATCCCGGCCGTCACGGAGTACATGGAGCGCGCCGAGAAGAACGGCGTCGAGCTGGTGCTCCCCGTCGACGTCCTCGTCTCGCCGGAGTTCCCGGACCTGAAGACGAAGGCCCCGGCCAACCCCACCACCGTCGCCGCGGACGCCATCCCGGCCGACCAGGAGGGCCTGGACATCGGTCCGGAGACCCGCAAGCTCTACGCCTCGAAGCTCGCCGACGCCGCCACCGTCTTCTGGAACGGCCCCATGGGCGTCTTCGAGCACCCCGACTACGCCGAGGGCACCAGGGCGGTCGCCCAGGCCCTCGTCGAGTCCAAGGGCTTCACCGTCGTCGGCGGTGGTGACTCCGCCGCGGCCGTGCGTACGCTCGGCTTCGACGAGAACGCGTTCGGCCACATCTCGACCGGTGGCGGTGCCTCCCTCGAATACCTTGAGGGCAAGACGCTCCCCGGCCTCGCCGCACTGGAGGACTGACCCCGTATGACCACCCGCACGCCGCTGATGGCGGGCAACTGGAAGATGAACCTCAACCACCTGGAGGCCATCGCACACGTCCAGAAGCTCGCCTTCGCCCTGGCCGACAAGGACTACGAGGCCGTCGAGGTCGCCGTCCTGCCGCCCTTCACCGACCTGCGCTCCGTGCAGACTCTGGTCGACGGCGACAAGCTCAAGATCAAGTACGGTGCCCAGGACATCTCGCAGCACGACTCCGGTGCCTACACCGGCGAGATCTCCGGCCCGATGCTGTCCAAGCTGAAGTGCACGTACGTGGTCATCGGCCACTCCGAGCGCCGTCAGTACCACGACGAGACCGACGAGGTCGTCAACGCCAAGGTCAAGGCTGCCTACAAACACGGCCTCACCCCGATCCTGTGCGTCGGCGAGGAGCTGGACGTCCGCGAGGCGAGCAACCACGTCACCCACACCCTCGCCCAGCTGGAGGGCGGTCTGAAGGACGTCACGGCCGAGCAGGCCGAGACGATCGTGGTCGCCTACGAGCCCGTATGGGCCATCGGCACCGGCAAGGTCTGCGGCTCGCAGGACGCGCAGGAGGTCTGCGCCGCCGTCCGTGCCAAGCTCGCCGAGCTCTACTCGCAGGACGTGGCCGACAAGATCCGCATCCAGTACGGCGGTTCCGTGAAGTCGGGCAACGTCGCCGAGATCATGGCGCAGGCCGACATCGACGGCGCCCTGGTCGGCGGTGCCTCGCTGGACGCCGACGAGTTCGTCAAGATCGTGCGCTTCCGCGATCAGTGACACACACTGTGAGTAGGCGGTAGCGGCGATACGTCGTACCCTTGCGGGGGCACAGCCGGTGCGCTGTGCCCCCGTCGTCCCTCCGAAGTCGTCCATCCGTATCCGAGGAAGTTGGTCCAGCCGTGGTTTTGGGGTTCTCGATCGCCCTGATCGTCTTCAGCCTGCTGCTGATGCTGCTGGTGCTGATGCACAAGGGGAAGGGCGGCGGCCTCTCCGACATGTTCGGTGGCGGCATGCAGTCCTCCGTCGGCGGCTCCTCGGTCGCCGAGCGCAACCTCGACCGGATCACCATCGTGGTCGGCGTGTGCTGGTTCGCGTGCATCATCGTCCTCGGCATGCTGATGAAGTCGAACAGCTGACGCGTCCGTGCGCCCGCGCACAGCACACACATCACGCCTATTCGGCAGGTAAGGCCCCATGTTCGGTACGCGCTCCTGAGCGCGGCCTATCATGGGGCTTGCGTCTTGGTGTGGGGCTTGTAACTCCAATCACTGGACGCGCGTTGGGCCTTACGTAGACTGAGGCGCTTGCAGCGAAGCGGAACGCCGACTCGCTTCGCGGCACCATCACGCAGGGAGTTACGACCGTGGCAAGTGGCAACGCGATCCGAGGAAGCCGGGTCGGGGCGGGGCCGATGGGCGAGGCCGAGCGTGGCGAGTCCGCGCCCCGTCTGCGCATCTCCTTCTGGTGCTCCAACGGACACGAGACGCAGCCGAGCTTCGCCAGCGACGCTCAGGTTCCCGAGACTTGGGACTGCCCGCGCTGCGGCTTCCCCGCCGGCCAGGACCGGGACAATCCGCCGGACCCGCCGCGCACCGAGCCCTACAAGACGCACCTCGCCTATGTGCGGGAGCGGCGCAGCGACGCGGACGGCGAGGCGATCCTCGCCGAGGCGCTCGCCAAACTGCGGGGCGAGATCTAGGCATTGCGACCGGCCGGGCACCTGCGCTGGTGCCGGGGCGGAGCTGCTGCCTCCCGCTCTGCCTCCTCCTGTGCCGTCTGTACGCGGTACCGACACCGGCGCGTCGCACGGACGTACCTGTTGTTGACCGTGCGGACAGCATTGTGTCCGCTCGTCCCATGTCCTGATCAACTAGGTTGGGACGCGACAGGTGCAGGAAAGAAGGCTGAGGTCGGAAATGAACGCAGACGGCCGGACCAGGCTCAACCAGACGCCCGAGTGGACGGCTCTCGCCAAGCACCGGGAGGAGCTGGCCGACACCCATCTCAGGGAGCTGTTCGCCGCCGAACCCGGGCGCGGTGCGGGATACACGCTCCAGGTCGGCGACCTGTACGTCGACTACTCGAAGCACCTGGTCACCGACGAGACGCTGCGGCTGCTGCGCGAGCTGGCCGACGCCACGGACGTCTTCGGCCTGCGGGACGCCATGTTCCGGGGCGAGAAGATCAACGTCACCGAGGACCGCGCCGTGCTGCACACCGCGCTGCGCGCCCCGCGCGACGCCGTGATCGAGGTCGACGGCGAGAACGTCGTCCCCAAGGTGCACGCCGTCCTCGACAAGATGAGCGACTTCGCCGACCGCGTCCGCTCCGGCGCGTGGACCGGCCACACCGGCAAGCGCATCAAGAACGTGGTCAACGTCGGCATCGGCGGCTCCGACCTCGGCCCCGCGATGGCCTACGAGGTGCTGCGCAGCTTCACCGACCGTGATCTCAGGGTCCGCTTCGTCTCCAACGTGGACGGCGCCGACCTGCACGAGGCCATCCGCGACCTCGACCCCGCCCAGACGCTGTTCATCATCGCCTCCAAGACCTTCACCACGATCGAGACGATCACCAACGCCACCTCCGCCCGCAGCTGGCTGGTGGCCGCGCTCGGTGACGATGCGGCGGTGGCCAAGCACTTCGTCGCCCTGTCGACCAATGCCGGGAAGGTCGCCGAGTTCGGCATCGACACGGCCAACATGTTCGAGTTCTGGGACTGGGTCGGCGGCCGTTACTCGTACGACTCCGCGATCGGCCTGTCCCTGATGATCGCGATCGGCCCGGACCGCTTCCGCGAGATGCTCGACGGCTTCCACCTGGTCGACGAGCACTTCCGCACCGCCCCCGCCGAGACCAACGTGCCACTGCTGCTGGGCCTGTTGGGCATCTGGTACGACAACTTCCACGACGCCCAGTCGCACGCCGTCCTGCCCTACAGCCACTACCTCTCCCGGTTCACCGCGTATCTCCAGCAGCTGGACATGGAGTCCAACGGCAAGTACGTGGCGCGCGACGGCAAGGAGGTGGAGTGGCAGACCGGTCCGGTGGTGTGGGGCACGCCGGGCACCAACGGGCAGCACGCCTATTACCAGTTGATCCACCAGGGCACGAAGCTGATCCCGGCGGACTTCATCGGCTTCGCCGAGCCGGTGGCCGAGCTGAGCGGTGAACTCCGGGCGCAGCACGACCTGTTGATGGCCAACTTCTTCGCCCAGACCCAGGCCCTCGCCTTCGGCAAGACCGCCGAGGAGGTCCGCGCGGAGGGGGTGGCCGAGGAGCTGGTCGCGCACAAGACCTTCCAGGGCAACCGGCCGACCACGACCATCCTGGCCAGGGCGCTCACCCCGTCCGTCCTCGGCCAGCTCGTCGCCCTCTACGAGCACAAGGTCTTCGTGCAGGGTGCGGTGTGGAACATCGACTCCTTCGACCAGTGGGGCGTGGAACTGGGCAAGGTCCTCGCCAAGCGCGTCGAGCCCGCCCTGACCGAGGGCGCGGAGGTGCCGGGCCTGGACGCCTCGACCAAGGCCCTGGTCGCCAAGTACCGCGCCCTGCGCGGTCGTAGCTGACCGGCGTACAGCCGGCAGGCACACACAGCTGAACCGGCTGCACACAGCCGACCCGGTACGCACGGGAGCCGACCGCGCCGCGGCCGACCGGCTCCCGTGCGCTCCCGGCGATCGCCGGGTCCGCGCAGGGCCGGGCGTCGGCTCAGGCCACCGCGCTCAGCGTGTCCGCGAGTCGTCGGCGTGCCGTGCGGGTGGCGGGGAGTGCGGCGAGTCCGGCTGCTCCCAGGACGGTGGCCGTGCCCAGTGCGAGGAGCAGTCCGGGGGAGGGGGAGCGGGCGATCCCCGCGCCGATTCCGCTGGAGGCGCCCTGGGCGTCGATGAGCCGGCGGGCCAGTGGCAGGCCGAGGGCCGTGGCGGTGAGCGTCGCGGCCAGGGCCGTGGCGCTCGTGGCCGTGACGGTGATCGCGGTGATCTGCCGCGGGGACATGCCGATCGCCTTGAAGGCGAGCACGTCGCGCTCGCCCTCCCGGACGCTGCCGCCGATCGCGGTCAGCAGCTCCACCAGCCCGATGAGGGCGAGTACGGCGATCAGCCCGGCGACGACCGCGCGCAGCGGGGAGAGCCCGTCGGCCGGGTTGGTCACGGCGTGCACGTCGAGGTGGCCCCGGCCGGCGGTGGTGAGCGCGGCGGCCACCCGGTGCGGGTCGGCGTCCGGGCGCAGCCGCAGCTCGTAGAAGGCCGGGGCCAGGTGCGGGTCGTTCTCGCGGAGGGTGTCCAGGGAGGCCGTGGCGACCCGGCCGGCGTTCTGCGGTTCGATGCTGCGGCCGACGATGTGCAGGATCTGCGGCCGGTCGCCGACCGTCATCCGTACCCAGTCGCCGACCCGCGCGTGCAGCAGGTCCAGCAGCCCCTGCCCGGCCACCGCCTCGTCCGGTCCGTGCGCGGCGCGGCCCTCGGCGAGGGCGTAGGGGTAGGGGCGGGCGTCGGTGCCGAGACCGCGCAGGGCGATGGTCGCGGTCTGCCCGGGTACCAGCGCGGCCAGTTCGACGCCCGGATAGACGGCGGCGACGCGGGAGTCGCCGGCCAGCAGGGACCGCAGGTCCGCCGGCGCCGGTGTGCCGTCCGTGCGGACCGTGAGCGAGGTGGGCAGACCGACCCGGGCCGGGTCGGTGTGGAACCGGTCGATCGTGGTCCATGCGCTGAGCGCCACCACGATCAGCAGCAACGGCAGGGTGAGACGGGCCACGGTGGTCAGCGAGCGTCCGCGCCCCGTCAGCAGCTTGTGAAGGCCGAGGACCAGCGCGGCCGGCAGACGCATTCCGAGCGCCCGCCGGGCCGGGCCGGTGAGCCGTCCGCCCGTCGCCGCGGCCGGGCGCGGCACCGGGACCGGCGGCACCCGTCCGGCCCGCCAGGCCGCGAGGCCCGTGGTCAGGCCGATGAACAGCACCGCGCCGACGGGCACCGCCAACAGCGCCATGGCATGTCCCGGCAGCCCCTGCCACACGCCCACGGCGTCGCCGAGCCGCCCGGGGATCCGGCTGCCCAGCGTCTGGGTGAGGGCGGCGGCGGCCACGGCGCCGAGCAGGGCGTAGGCGAGGTGCTGGAGCAGGAAGATCCGGACGACCTGGCCGGGGGTGAAGCCGATCGCCTTCAGCACCGACAGGTCGCGCAGATGGCCGCGGATCCGGGTGGCGATCGCCCCGTGCACGGCGAGTCCGGCGGCGATCAGCGCGCCGAGTCCGAACAGGCCGAGCACCTGCCCGAGCAGGCGGTTGTCCCCCTGTGCCGCGGCGCGGGCCTGCTGCCAGGTGGAGACCTCGCCGACCGCGCCCGCGCCCAGCACGGTGACGGCGCGCTGCACCGCGTAGTCCGTGTCGGCCGGATCGCCGAGCCGCAGCCCGATGACCTGGCCGCCGGGCGCCCGCAGCGCGGCCGGCCGGGCCCAGACCAGGCCCGGCTGCTCGCCGGGGCTGTAGGACGGCTCGGCGCTGTCGGCGACGCCCTCGACGGTCAGGGTGCGACGAGTGCCGGGCAGCGTGAGGGTGTCTCCGGGCTCGGCCAGCAGGGCACGCGCGAGGCCGCTCTCCAGCACCACGCCGTCCGGCTCGGCCGGATCCAGCCAGTGTCCGGCGGTGAGCAGCGGCCGGCCGACGGAGGGCAGCTGTGCGGTGCCGCGCAGCTCCACGGAGGCACGGGCGCCGCGTGAGGCGACGGTGACGGACTCGGTGCGATAGGGGCCGGCGACGGACGCGACGCCGTCCAGCCGGGCGAGCCTGCCGGTGTCCGCGGACGACGCGGTGTGGATCCACACGTGCGCCCCGCGCGCCTCGGCGAAGGTCCGCTGCCAGGGGTTGGTCGCATAGCCGAACAGGGCGGCGGCCAGCAGCAGCGAGGCGACGATGCCGGCGGTGGCCAGCACGAGGAACAGCGCCTCGCCGCGATGCGTCCGCAGGTCGGAGTGCGCCCAGCGCAGGGTGGCCCGCACGTCCCTGAGATCCAGCACGGTCAGTCCTTCAGCTCCAGCACGCCGGAGATGCCGGCGCGGCGCGGCGGCGCACCGTCCAGCGCGGCGTCGTCCGCTATCCGGCCGTCGAAGAAGCTGATCACCCGGTCCGCGGCGCTCGCCAGCCGGGCGTCATGGGTGACCAGCACGATCGTCTGGCCGCGTGCGTGGAAGCGGGACAGCAGCCGCATCACCTCGCGGGTGCCCTTGCTGTCCAGGCTGCCCGCGGGCTCGTCGGCCAGCAGCAGCGGCGGATGGTTGACCAGGGCCCGGGCGAGGGCGACCCGCTGCTGCTCACCGCCGGACAGCTCGCCCGGCATGCCGCGCTCCTTGCCCGCGAGGCCCAGCTCGGCCAGCAGCGCCTCGCGCTCGGCGCGGGCCTGCTTCGGCGGGGTGCCCGCGAGCAGGGCGGGCAGTTCGACGTTGTCGGCGACGGACAGGTTCGAGACCAGGTTGAAGAACTGGAAGACGATCCCGATGGCCTTGCGGCGTTCCACCGCCCAGCGCGCCTCGCCGAACGAGTCCGTGCACCGGCCGTCCAGCCAGATGCTGCCCTCGTCCGGCCGCTGGAGCCCGCCCAGCAGGTGCAGCAGTGTCGACTTCCCGGCGCCGGACGGACCGGTGATCGCCACGAACTCGCCCCGGGCCACGCTCAGGTCGACCCCGCGGACGGCGTGCGCGGGCGCGCCCTCGCCGTGGTGGGTCTTGACCAGGCCCTCGGCGCGGAGCACCGGAACACGGTCCTCGCTCATTCCAGTTCCTCCTGGCACCGCTCCAGCCAGTCGAGGTCGGCCTGCAGATGCAGCATCGCGCCCTCGATCAGCAACTGGGCGATTCGGTTGTCCCGGTTCTCGGCCGCGGCCAGCTTCGACAGGCTGCGCATGGTGTTGAGGTACTGGCGCCGCTGCTTGTTGATGAGGGCGATCTGGTCGACGAGGCCGGTCTGCGGGGCGAGAGCGAGCTTCATGAAGAACTCGTCCCGCACCCGCGGCTCGTCCTCGGTCTCCTCGAACCAGACGTGCAGCGCCTCCCGCCCGGCGTCGGTGAGGTGGTAGACCTTCTTGTTGGGCCGGCTGGACTGCTCGACGTCCTCGCCCTCGATCAGCCCGGACTTCTCCAGGCGGCCGAGGGTGACGTAGATCTGGCCGACGTTGGGCTGAGGGTACGCGGAGCCCAGCAGTTGCTCAAGGTCCTGCTTCAGCTCGTAGCCGTGGGCGGGGCCGCGGGCGAGGAGTGCCAGGAGGGCAAGGCGCACTCGTGCTGTCCTCCTGTCTGCTCACAATGTGCTCCAGACCCTAGTATCGCCCATACCTAACAGGTATACATGGCCTCTGACTCCCGGGGCGAGGGCGCCCGGAGCCGTGTGTACGTGTTCAGGGAGGAACCTATGCGGTGGATACGCGCCGCCGGTAGGGGCCTCCTCGTTCTCGCCGTGATCACGGCCGGGTACGTCACCTCCGGTGCCCACGCCGAGGAGGGCGCGGCCGAGGGGCGCGGCCCGCTCACCCTGGCCACCGCCGGCGACCTCACCGGCTATCTCGGCCCGCTGCTCCAGGGCTGGAACCGCACCCACCCCGGTGAGAAGGTCACCCTCGTCGAGCTGCCGGACTCCGCGGACGAGACCCATGCGCAGATGACGACCGACCTGCGCGGCGGCGACCGCAGCCGCTTCGACGTCCTCAACATCGACGTCAACTGGACCTCGGAGTTCGCGGCGGCCGGCTGGATCCGCCCGCTGCCCCCGAGCCGCTTCCCGCTGAAGAGCTTCCTGCCGCCCGTCGTGAACACGGCCACCTACGAGGGACGGCTGTACGCGGTCCCGTACGTCACGAACGCCGGGCTCCTGCTGTACCGCAAGGACGTCCTCGCCGAGGCGGGCGTGCCGCCGCCGCGCACCTGGGCCGAGCTGGAGCGCGATGCGAGGACCATCGCGCCGGCGTACGGACTCGACGGCTATGCGGGCCAGTTCCTGCCCTACGAGGGCCTCACCGTCAACGCGGCCGAGGCCGTGTACTCGGCGGGCGGCACCATCCTCGGCGACGAGGGCACCCGGGTCACCGTCGACTCGGCCGCCGCGCGCAAGGGCATCGGCTTCCTCGCCCGCGGCGTCCGCGAGGGCTGGATCCCGAAGGCGGCGCTGGCCTGGAAGGAGGAGGAGTCCAAGCAGGCCTTCCAGGACGGCAGGCTGCTCTTCCTGCGTAACTGGCCCTACGCCTACGCCGTCGCCTCCGCCAAGGGCTCCAGGGTCGCCGGGAAGATCGGCGCCGTACCCCTGCCCGGCCCCGACGGGCCGGGGACCAGCGTCCTCGGCGGCTCCAACCTCGCGGTCAACTCCCATGCCCGGCACCCCGATTCCGCCGCGCGCCTGATCGCCTACCTCACCAGCGCGCAGGTCCAGCGCCAGGTGCTCGTCCGGGGCGCGCTGCCGCCCGTACGCGCCGCGCTGTACCAGGATCCCGCGCTGATCCGGCGGTTCCCCTATCTGCCGACCCTGCGCACCGCCGTGCTCACCGCCGCGCCGCGCCCCAAGAGCGCGCACTACGACCAGGTCAGCCTGGTGGTGCAGGCGGTGGTGTACGGCGCCCTGACCGGACGCGAGACGCCCGAGCAGGCCGTGCGCCGGCTGGCCGGCGAACTCGACGCCGTCGCCCGTCGCTAGTTACTTGTTAAGTAACGCCGTCATCACGACTGTCGGCTCATTGCGGTGATTTGCCCCGTTATGGTCAGGGAACTGACCAGTAGTTTCCGTTCACTTCGTTGACACCTTCGCGAGGCTCCTACCTAACATGCATGCATGTTGAGTAAGTACGACGGCTGGTGGCGTGACGCCGTGATCTACCAGGTCTACGTCCGCAGCTTTCTGGACAGCACCGGCGACGGCATCGGCGATCTCGCCGGGGTCCGCTCGGGGCTGCCGTACCTGAAGAAGCTCGGCGTCGACGGCATCTGGCTGAGCCCGTTCTACCCCTCGCCGCAGCACGACCACGGCTACGACGTGGCCGACTACCGCGCAGTCGACCCGCTCTTCGGCGACCTCGCCGAGTTCGACCTGCTGATGACGGCCGCCCACCGGCTCGGCATCAAGGTGCTCCTCGACATCGTCCCCAACCACTGCTCCAGCGAGCACCCCTGGTTCCGCGAGGCTCTGGACGGCGCACCCGGCAGCCCGGCCCGCGCCCGCTTCCACTTCGCCGACGGCCGCGGCCAGGGCGGCGCCGAGCCGCCCAACAACTGGCACGCCATGTTCGGCGGCCCCGCCTGGAGCAGAGTCGGCGACGGCCAGTGGTACCTGCACATGTTCACGCCCGAACAGCCGGACTGGAACTGGCGTCATCCCGAGATCCCCGCCGAGTTCGACCGGACCCTGCGCTTCTGGCTCGACCGGGGCGTGGACGGCTTCCGCATCGACGTCGCCGCCGGCCTGTTCAAGCACCCCGAACTGCCCGACTCCGACGACCCCGAGGCCGACGCCCGCACCCGCGACTCGGTCAACCCGCTCGCCTGGAACCAGCCCGAGGTGCACGAGGTGTGGCGGCAGTGGCGGGCGACATGCGAGGAGTACACGGCCCGCGACGGCCGTGAACGCCTCCTCGTCGGCGAGGTCTCCGTGCCCACCGCTCGCGAACACGCCCTGTACGTCCGCCCCGACGAACTCCACCAGGCCTTCTTCTTCGACCTGCTCGGCGCCCCCTGGGACGCCGACGCCTTCCGCAAGGTCGTCTCCGAGGCGATGCAGGACATCGCCGGCACCGGCTCCACGGTCACCTGGGTCCTCAACAACCACGACCAGGTCCGCACCGTCACCCGCTACGGCGAACCCGCCACCGAAGGCAGCGGTCTCGGCGCCGCCCGCGCCCGCGCCGCCGCGCTGCTGATGCTGGCCCTGCCCGGAGCCGCGTACATCTACCAGGGCGAGGAACTGGGACTGCCCGAGGTCGTCGACCTGCCCGACGACGTGCTCACCGACCCGATCTTCCGCCGTACCGGCAGCCGCGCCCGCATCCGCGACGGCTGCCGGGTGCCGCTGCCCTGGTCCGGGCAGGCCTCGCCGTTCGGCTTCACCTCCGGCGCCGAGTCCGCCAAACCCTGGCTGCCGCAGCCGGACTACTTCGCCGCCTACGCCACCGACCGCGCCCTCGCCGACACCCGCTCCTTCTGGCACCTGTACCGCGACGGCCTCCAACTACGGCGCTCACTGCCCCAGTTGGGCGAGGGAACCCTGCGCTGGCTGGACACTCCGCCCGGCGTCCTCGCCTTCGCCCGCGGCGACGACCTCGTCTGCGCCGTCAACTTCACCACCGCCCCCATGCCCGCGCCGGTCTCCGGCACCCCCCTGCTGTCCAGCGGCCCCTGCCCGCCCGGCGTCCTGCCCGGCTCCACGGCCGCCTGGTGGCTGAACGACCTGTAGATCCTCCGCCGACTTCCCCGCACGAAAGGCCCGTCAACGATGATGCGACGACGTACGACCCTGCTCACCAGCTGCACCGCCCTCACCCTCGCGCTCGGCGCCACCGCCTGCGGCGGCGGACCGGTCGCGGCCGGCGGCGGCGACAAAGCGCTCAGCGGCCAGACCGTCACCGTGGCCGGTGTCTGGTCCGGAGCCGAACAGAAGAACTTCCAGAAGGTGCTGGACGCGTTCACCGCGAAGACCGGCGCCAAGACCCAGTTCGTCTCCACCGGTGACAACGTCTCCACCGTCGTCGGCAGCAAGATCGAGGGCGGCAACGCACCCGACGTCGTGATGGTCCCGCAGGTCGGCGTGCTCCAGCAGTTCGCCAAGAAGGGCTGGCTCAAGCCGCTGTCGCCGACGGCCCGGCAGACGATCACCGCCGACTACGCGCCCGTGTGGCAGAACTACGGCAGCGTCGGCGGCACCCTGTACGGCCTCTACTTCAAGGCCGCCCACAAGTCCACCGTCTGGTACAGCCCCGGCGCGCTCGCCCAGGCCGGCGTCAAGCCGCCGAAGACGTACGACGAGATGCTCAAGGACGGGCACACGATCTCCGACTCCGGGCTCGCCGCCTTCGCCGTCGGCGGCGAGGACGGCTGGACCCTCACCGACTGGTTCGAGAACGTCTACCTCTCCCAGGCCGGACCCCGGAAGTACGACGCCCTCGCCACCCACCAGCTCAAGTGGACCGACCCCTCCGTCGTCAGGGCGCTCACCACCCTCGGCACGCTCTTCAAGGACAAGCAGCTCGTCGCGGGCGGCCAGAAGGAGGCACTGAACACGGACTTCCCCGGCTCGGTGGAGAAGGTGTTCGGACCCAAGCCCGAGGCCGGCATGGTCTACGAGGGCGACTTCGTGGCCGGCGTCGCCCACGACCAGTTCGGGAAGAGCATCGGCAAGGACGCGGACTTCTTCCCCTTCCCCGCGGTCGACGGCGGCACGGCACCGGTCGTCAGCGGAGGCGACGCGGCGGTCGTCCTCAAGGACGCCAAGAACGCCACGGCCGGCATGAAGCTGCTGGAGTACCTCGCCACCCCCGAGGCGGCGGCCGTCTGGGCGAAGGCGGGCGGCTTCCTGTCCGCGAACAGGAAGCTCGATCTCACCTCGTACGCCGACGACGTCACCCGCGCCACCGCCAAGTCCCTCGTCGGCGCGGGCGACTCGGTCCGCTTCGACATGTCCGACCAGGCGCCCGCCGCCTTCGGCGGCACCAAGGGCGCGGGGGAGTGGAAGCTGCTCCAGGACTTCCTGCGCGACCCCTCGGACCCGAAGGCGACCGCGACGCAGCTGGAGTCCGCCGCGGCCAAGGCCTACGGGAACTGAGCGGCGACCGCACATGACCGCCACCACTCTCGTGAAACAGCAGGCGGGCCCGCGGGCCGCCGGCCCGGCGCGCGGGCGCCGCGGCCGGCGGCGCGCCCGGCTGATCGCCCTGCTCTTCGTCTTCCCGGCGCTGCTCCTGCTCGGCGCGCTCGTCGTCTACCCGGTGCTGTTCTCCGTCGGCCGCAGCTTCTTCGACGCCACCGGCACCCGCTTCGTCGGCGCCGGCAACTACACCGGGATGTTCCGCGACCCGGCCACCCTGAAGGCCATCCGCAACACCGCGATCTGGGTCGTCGTGGCCCCGGCCCTGCTGACCGGGCTCGGCCTGATCCTGGCCGTGCTGGTGGAGAAGGTCCGCTGGGCCACCGCCTTCAAGCTCCTGCTCTTCATGCCGATGGCGGTGTCCTTCCTCGCCGCCGGCATCGTCTTCCGCCTCGCCTACGACGAGGACCCGAACAAGGGCGTGCTCAACGCGGCCGTCGTCTCCGTCCACGACGCCTTCCGGAGCACGTCGGCCTACCCGACGGCCCGCGGGCGCGCGGGTCTGCTGACCGGGGACCGCGACGGCTCCTGGCGTACGACGGCCCGGGCGGGCGAGTCCGTGACGCTCCCGATGGTCGGCGTGCTGCCGGGGGACCTGCCGAAGAACGCCGCGCCCGCGTACCCGGCCGCCGCGAAGCAGGCGGCCCCGGGCGAACTGCGCGGAGTCGTCTACCTGGACTTCACCCCCGGCGGGGGCGGCCGGCAGGGCAAGGTCGACCCGAAGGAGAGCGGCCTGCCCGGGATGACGGTCCAGGCGGTGCGCGACGGCAAGGCGGTCGCGAGTGCGACCACCGCGGCCGACGGTTCCTTCCGCCTGCCCGGACTCGCCGCCGGGTCGTACACGGTGCGGCTGCCGCAGTCCAACTTCGCCCAGCCCTACCAGGGCGTCTCCTGGCTGGGCCCGGCCCTCGTCACGCCGGCGATCATCGGCGCGTACCTGTGGATCTGGACCGGCTTCGCGATGGTGCTGATCGGCGCGGGGCTCTCCACCCTGCCCCGGGACGCGCTGGAGGCGGCCCGGATGGACGGCGCGAACGAGTGGCAGATCTTCCGCCGCATCACCGTGCCGCTGCTGGCCCCCGTGCTGACCGTGGTCTTCGTGACCCTGGTGATCAACGTGATGAAGGTCTTCGACCTCGTCTACATCATCGCGCCCGGACCGGTGCAGGAGGACGCCACCGTCCTCGCGACCCAGATGTGGCTCGTGTCCTTCGGCGGCGGCAACAACCAGGGCCTCGGCAGTGCCCTCGGCGTGCTCCTGCTGCTCCTGGTCATCCCCGCGATGGTCTTCAACGTCCGCCGATTCAGAAGGAGTCAGCGATGAACGCGGTCAGGAGGGGGCTCGGCAACGGCCTGGTACAGGCCTTCCTGGTGGTGATCGGCCTGGTCTGGCTGACACCGCTGGCGGGACTGTTCGTGTCCTCGCTGCGATCGTCCGAGGACAGTGCCAAGGGCGGCTGGTGGACGGCCCTGACGAGTCCCGGCCGGCTGTCCTTCGACAACTACACGGCTCTGCTCAAGAACTCCGGCATCACCCAGGCCTTCTGGAACACGGTGCTGATCTCGGTGCCGGCGACCACCCTGGTCGTCGTCATCGCGGCCCTCGCCGGATACGCCTTCGCCTGGCTGGACTTCCCGCTCAGGGAACCGCTCTTCCTGCTGGTGGTGGCCCTGTTGGTGGTGCCGGTGCAGATCGGTCTGCTCCCGGTGGCCAAACTCTTCGGCGCGCTGGGCCTGTTCGGCACCATCCCCGGAGTCGTCCTCTTCCATGTCGCCTACGGCCTGCCCTTCGCGGTGTTCCTGCTGCGGAACTACTTCGCGGAGATGCCGAAGGAGATGCTGGAGGCGGCACGGATGGACGGCGGCAGCGAGTGGCGCATCTTCACCCGGCTGGTCCTGCCGGTCGGGCGCCCGGCGCTCGCCTCGCTCGCCATCTTCCAGTTCCTGTGGGTGTGGAACGACATGCTGGTCGCCCTGCTCTTCGCCGACAGCTCGTCCCAGCCGCTGACCGTTCAACTCCAGTCCCAGATACGCCAGTTCGGCAGCAACATCGACGTCCTGGCCCCGGGTGCGTTCCTGTCCCTGATCGTGCCGGTCGTGGTGTTCTTCGCGTTCCAGCGGCACTTCGTGCAGGGCGTGATGGCGGGCTCCGTGAAATGAGAAGCGGCGGGGACCGAGGTCCCCGCCGCCCCTACTCACAGCCGGTCGTCACGGCGACGACGGCGGATACAGCGACCGGGGCAGCTGCGAAGCCGCCGCGGAGTCCAGCAGCCACAGGGTGCGCTGCCGCCCGTACGCGCCCGCCGCCGGGGCCTGGATCTCGCCCGCGCCCGACAGGGCGATGGCCGCGGCCTCCGCCTTGTCCGCACCGGCCGCGAGCAGCCACACCTCGCGGGCCGCGCGGATCGCGGGCAGGGTCAGGCTGATCCGGGTCGGCGGCGGCTTGGGCGCGCCGTGCACGCCGACCACCGTGCGCTCGGTCTCCCGTACGGCCGGCAACTCCGGGAAGAGCGAGGCCACATGGGTGTCCGGGCCGACGCCCAGCATGAGCACGTCGAAGGTGGGCACCGAGCCGTGGTTCTCCGGCCCGGACGCCTTCGCCAGCTCCGCCGCGTACGCCTCCGCCGCCGCCTCGACGTCCCTGCCGTACGGGCCGTCGGAGGCGGGCATGGCGTGCACGCGCTCCGGGTCCAGCGGTACCGAGTCCAGCAGGGCCTCGCGGGCCTGCGTGACATTGCGCTCGGGGTCGCCCTCGGGGAGGTAGCGCTCGTCGCCCCACCACAGGTCGAGCCGGCCCCAGTCGATGGCGTCCCGCGCGGGCGCCGCCGCCAGCGCGGCCAGCAGGCCGTTGCCGTTGCGGCCACCGGTGAGGACCACGGACGCGGTGCCCCGGGAGGCCTGCGCGTCCACGATCTTCGTGATCAGACGGGCCGCGGCGGCCTGCGCCATCAGCTCCTTGTCGCGGTGGACGACCAGCTGCGGAGTGCTCACTTCGCCGCCGCCTTCCGCGCCGGGGCCTTCTTGGCGGTCTTGGCCGCCGCCTTCTTCGCGGGCGCGGGTGCCTCGGCGGCCTCCGGCTCGGAACCCGTGGGTTCCGGCGCCGTGTTCAGCCGCTCCACGCCGTAGCGCAGCGCCGACGCGTAGGTGTCGTCCGGGTCGAGCCGGCGCAGCTCCTCCGCGATCAGCTCGGCGGTCTCCCGCCGCTTCAGCGCCACCGCGCGGGCCGGCTGGCCCTCGATGGCAAGCGTGGCCAGCGAACCGTCCGCGCGGTCCAGCACGATCGGGCCGCAGGTGGTCTCCATGCGCACGGCCGTCAGACCGGGGCCGGACGACAGGGAGCGCCGGACGGGGACGTCCAGCCGGTTCGCGAGCCACATCGCCAGCAGCTCACAGCTCGGGTTGAACTCCTCGCCCTCCACCTCGACGCCCCGCACCTCGCAGGTGACCTGGTCCAGGGCCGCCGCGAGCATCGAGCGCCACGGCGTGATCCGGGTCCAGGACAGGTCGGTGTCGCCGGGCGTGTAGGCCTCTGCGCGGGCCGACAGCTCCCGCACCGGCTGCTCGGCGGCATAGGTGTCGGTGACCCGGCGCTGGGCGAGCGCGCCCAGCGGGTCCTTCGCCGGGTCCACCGGGGCGTTCACCGGCCACCACACCACGACCGGGGCGTCCGGCAGCAGCAGCGGCAGCACGACCGAGTCGGCGTGGTCGGACACCTCGCCGTACAGCCGCAGGACGACCGTCTCGCCGGTACCCGCGTCCGCGCCCACCCGCACCTCGGCGTCCAGCCGGGACGTCGTACGGTCGCGCGGGGTGCGCGAGACCCGCTTGATGACCACGAGCGTGCGCGAGGGGTGCTCGCGCGACGCGTCGCCCGCGGCCTTCAGCGCGTCGTACGCGTTCTCCTCGTCGGTCACGATGACGAGGGTCAGGACCATGCCCACGGCCGGCGTGCCGATGGCCCGGCGGCCCTGGACGAGCGCCTTGTTGATGTCGCCGGCGGTGGTGTCGGTCAGGTCTATCTTCATGGCCGCCGCCAGCTCCGTCCGTCTCGTGCGAGCATCTCGTCCGCCTCGGGTGGGCCCCACGTGCCCGACGGGTACTGCGCGGGCCTGCCGTGCTTGTCCCAGTACTGCTCGATCGGGTCGAGGATCTTCCAGGACAGCTCGACCTCCTCCGTGCGCGGGAAGAGGTTGGCGTCGCCCAGCAGCACGTCCAGGATCAGGCGCTCGTACGCCTCCGGGCTCGACTCGGTGAACGACTCGCCGTAGGCGAAGTCCATCGACACGTCCCGGATCTCCATCGAGGTGCCCGGCACCTTGGAGCCGAAGCGGACCGTGATGCCCTCGTCGGGCTGGACGCGGATGACGATCGCGTTCTGGCCCAGCTCCTCCGTCGCCGTGTGGTCGAAGGGGGAGTGCGGGGCCCGCTGGAAGACGACCGCGATCTCGGTGACCCGGCGGCCCAGGCGCTTGCCGGTGCGCAGATAGAAGGGGACGCCCGCCCAGCGGCGGTTGTCGACCTCCAGCTTGATCGCGGCGTAGGTGTCGGTCTTCGACTTGGCGTCGATGCCGTCCTCTTCGAGGTAGCCGATGACCTTCTCGCCGCCCTGCCAGCCGCCCGCGTACTGCCCGCGCACGGTCGAGGCACCCAGGTCCTTCGGCAGCCGTACGGCGCCGAGCACCTTCTCCTTCTCGGCGGCCAGCGCGTCCGCGCCGAAGGAGGCGGGCTCCTCCATGGCGGTGAGCGCCATGAGCTGGAGGAGGTGGTTCTGGATGACGTCACGGGCGGCGCCGATGCCGTCGTAGTAGCCGGCGCGGCCGCCGATGCCGATGTCCTCGGCCATGGTGATCTGCACGTGGTCCACGAAGGACCGGTTCCAGATCGGCTCGAACATCGTGTTGGCGAAGCGCAGCGCCAGGATGTTCTGGACGGTCTCCTTGCCGAGGTAGTGGTCGATCCGGAACACCTGGTCCGGCTCGAACACCTCGTGCACGACCTTGTTCAGCTCCTCGGCCGACTTCAGGTCGTGGCCGAAGGGCTTCTCGATGACGGCGCGCCGCCAGGAACCGCCCGACTGGTCGGCCAGCCCGTGCTTCTTCAGCTGCTGGATGACCACCGGGAAGGAGCGCGGCGGCACCGACAGGTAGAAGGCGAAGTTGCCGCCCGTGCCCTGTGCCTTGTCCAGCTCCTCGATGGTGGCGCGCAGCCGCTCGAAGGCGTCGTCGTCGTCGAAGGTGCCCTGGACGAAACGCATCCCCTGGATGAGCTGCTGCCAGACCTCCTCACGGAACGGGGTGCGGGCGTGCGCCTTGACGGCGTCGTGGACCTCCTGGGCGAAGTCCTCGTTCTCCCACTCGCGGCGGGCGAAGCCCACCAGCGAGAAGCCCGGCGGCAGCAGACCCCGGTTGGCGAGGTCGTACACCGCGGGCATCAGCTTCTTGCGCGACAGGTCGCCCGTGACGCCGAAGATCACCAGGCCCGACGGCCCCGCGATACGCGGGAGCCGTCGGTCGGCGGGGTCACGAAGCGGGTTCGCTCCGGATCCGACGAGGGGTGACAAATCAGCCCTCCGAGGGGGTGAGGCGCTTGAGCTCCGCCTCGGTCGACTTCAGCAGGTCGATCCAGGACGCCTCGAACTTCTCGACGCCCTCGTCCTCCAGCACCTGGACCACGTCGTCGTACGAGATCCCGAGCTTCTCGACCGCGTCGAGGTCGGCGCGGGCCTGCTCGTAGGTGCCGGTGATGGTGTCGCCGGTGATCTCGCCGTGGTCCTCGGCGGCCTCCAGCGTGGCCTCCGGCATGGTGTTGACCGTGTTCGGCGCGACCAGGTCGGTGACGTACATCGTGTCCTGGTACGCCGGGTCCTTCACGCCGGTCGACGCCCACAGCGGACGCTGCTTGCGGGCGCCCGCGTTCTCCAGCGCCTGCCAGCGGTCGGAGGAGAAGACCTCCTCGAACGCCTGGTAGGCGAGGCGCGCGTTGGCGATGGCGGCCTTGCCGCGCAGCGCCTTGGCCTCGTCGGTGCCGATGCCGTCCAGCCGCTTGTCGATCTCGGTGTCCACACGGGACACGAAGAACGACGCCACGGAGCGGATGAGCGACAGGTCGAGGCCGCGCTCCTTCGCCTTCTCCAGACCAGTGAGGTAGGCGTCCATCACCGCGCGGTAGCGCTCCAGCGAGAAGATCAGCGTCACGTTGACGCTGATGCCGAGGCCGATGACCTCCGCGATCGCCGGCAGACCCGCCTTGGTGGCCGGGATCTTGATCAGGGTGTTGGGGCGGTCCACCAGCCAGGCCAGCTGCTTGGCCTCGGCGACCGTCGCCCTGGTGTGGTGGGCCAGACGGGGGTCGACCTCGATGGAGACCCGGCCGTCCTGGCCGTCGGTGGCGTCGAAGACCGGGCGCAGGATGTCGGCGGCGTCACGGACGTCCGCCGTCGTGATCATGCGGATGGCCTCGTCGACGGTGACCTTGCGGGCGGCGAGATCCGTGAGCTGCTGCTCGTAGCCGTCGCCGCCGCTGATCGCCTTCTGGAAGATCGTCGGGTTGGTGGTGACGCCCACGACGTGCTGCTGGTCGATCAGCTCGGCGAGGTTGCCGGACGTGATCCGCTTGCGCGACAGGTCGTCCAGCCAGATCGCGACGCCTTCCTCGGAGAGGCGCTTGAGTGCGTCTGTCATGGAATTACATCTCCTACATGTCGTATATGAGCGTCAGCGCTGGGCGGCGGCGAGGGATTCCCGGGCCTTCGCGGCCACGTTCTCGGCAGTGAAGCCGAACTCGCGGAAGAGCACCTTGCCGTCGGCGGAAGCACCGAAGTGCTCCAGGGAAACGATGCGGCCGGCGTCCCCGACGTACTTGTGCCACGTGAGACCGATACCCGCCTCGACCGACACGCGGGCCCTGACCGACGGCGGCAGGACGGAGTCCTTGTACGCCTGGTCCTGCTCCTCGAACCACTCCACGGACGGCATCGACACCACGCGCGTGGGGACACCGTCGGCCTGGAGCCGCTCACGCGCCTCGACGGCCACGTGCACCTCGGAACCGGTGGCGATCAGGATCACCTGCGGGGTGCCGCCGTCCGCCTCGAAGAGGACGTAACCACCCTTCGCCGCATCCTCGTTGGGCTCGTACGTCGGCACGCCCTGGCGGGTGAGGGCGAAGCCGTGCGGCTGACCCTTGCCGAACTCCTTGGTGTAGCGCTTGAGGATCTCGCGCCACGCGATCGCGGTCTCGTTGGCGTCGGCCGGGCGGACGACGTTCAGGCCCGGGATGGCACGCAGCGAGGCCAGGTGCTCCACCGGCTGGTGGGTCGGGCCGTCCTCGCCGAGGCCGATGGAGTCGTGCGTCCACACGAACGTCACCGGCAGGTGCATCAGCGCCGACAGACGCACGGCGTTGCGCATGTAGTCGGAGAAGACGAGGAACGTGCCGCCGTAGATACGGGTGTTGCCGTGCAGGGCGATGCCGTTCATCTCCGCGCCCATGGAGTGCTCGCGGATGCCGTAGTGGACGGTGCGGCCGTAGGGGTTGGCCTCCGGCAGCGGGTTGCCCTCGGGCAGGAACGAGCTGTCCTTGTCGATGGTCGTGTTGTTCGACCCCGCGAGGTCGGCGGAGCCGCCCCACAGCTCGGGGATGACCGCGCCGAGCGCCTGCAGCACCTTGCCGGACGCGGCACGCGTCGCGACGCCCTTGCCGGGCTCGAAGACCGGCAGCTTGTCCTCCCAGCCGGCGGGCAGCTCGCCCTTGCTGATGCGGTCGAACTCGGCGGCCCGCTCGGCGTTGTCGTCGCGCCACACCTGGAGCGACTTCTCCCACTCGGCCTTCGCCTGCGCACCGCGCTCCAGCGCCTTGCGGGTGTGGGCGATGACCTCGTCCGCGACCTCGAAGCTCTTCTCGGGGTCGAAGCCGAGGACGCGCTTGGTGGCCGCGACCTCCTCGTCGCCCAGCGCCGAGCCGTGTGCGGCCTCGGTGTTCTGCGCGTTCGGGGCCGGCCAGGCGATGATCGAGCGCATCGCGATGAACGACGGCCGGTCGGTGACGGCCTTGGCCTTCTGGACCGCGTCGTAGATGGCGGCCGGGTCCAGGTCGCCGTTGTCCTGGGCCTCCACGCGCTGCACGTGCCAGCCGTAGGCCTCGTAGCGCTTCACGGTGTCCTCGGACACGGCCGTCTCGGTGTCGCCCTCGATCGAGATGTGGTTGTCGTCCCACAGCAGGATCAGGTTGCCGAGCTTCTGGTGGCCGGCCAGCGAGGACGCCTCGGCGGAGATGCCCTCCTGGAGGCAGCCGTCACCGGCGATGCAGTAGACGAAGTGGTCGAACGGGGACTCGCCCTGCGGCGCCTCGGGGTCGAACAGACCGCGCTCGTAGCGGGCGGCCATCGCCATGCCCACCGCGTTGGCGACACCCTGGCCCAGCGGACCGGTCGTGGTCTCCACGCCCTTGGTGTGCCCGTACTCCGGGTGGCCCGGGGTCTTGGAACCCCACGTCCTGAAGGCCTTCAGATCGTCCAGCTCCAGGCCGAAGCCGGCCAGGTACAGCTGGGTGTAGAGGGTCAGGGACGAGTGGCCGGCGGACAGCACGAAACGGTCGCGGCCGACCCACTCGGGGTCGGCCGGGTCGTGCCGCATCACCTTCTGGAAGAGGGTGTACGCGGCCGGAGCCAGGCTCATCGCCGTACCGGGATGGCCGTTGCCGACCTTCTGTACGGCGTCGGCGGCCAGGACACGGGCGGTGTCGACGGCCCGCTGGTCCAGCTCGGTCCACTCAAGGTCTGTGGTGGTCGGCTTGGTGCTCACCCTGGGTCAGGGCTCCTCTCCACATGTCGGTCGCCGGTCTGTCGCGGCATGCGCCCACCCGGCTTCCGGCGGGCTTGCCGCCCACCGGACGCTGTCGAGCCTACCCTCGCGAAGACGTGCGTTTTTTCGACTCATTCCAGACTGCCGGGAGTCCGTGCGATCCGCCTCCCGACTGGCCGAGACGGCATTTGGCACATGAATACGGAGCCGGTCATCTGAGCGCTCAATCGAGGGGTGGGTCCCCTCTTATGGGGGCCCTTCGGGAGGCCTCTTATGAGGGGCCGCCAACACGACCCCACCCCCGCGAAGGCCGGGGTATGGGCAACGTCTAAAGTGGCGTGGTACGCGCGAGCCTTTACCGGGACTTCACAGGGGGAGGCTTGCTGGGATGTCTCTGTCAGGGGTGTGCGTGACGGCCGTCGAATCACGTCCAGCGGGCGTGCTGGGTGGTGCGAGCCAGGGCCCGGTTCACCGGCCGTTCGGGGCCCGTGTCAAGGCGTTCGTGGCTCTGACCAAGCCGAGGATCATCGAGCTGCTGCTCATCACCACTGTTCCGGTGATGTTCCTGGCGCAGAAGGGCGTGCCGGACCTCGGTCTGGTCCTGCTCACCTGCGTCGGCGGCTACCTGTCGGCGGGCGGCGCCAACGCGCTGAACATGTACATCGACCGCGACATCGACGCCCTCATGGACCGCACCTCGCAGCGGCCGCTGGTGACCGGCATGGTCAGCCCGCGCGAGTGCCTCACCTTCGGCATCACCCTGGCGGTCGTCTCGACGCTGCTGTTCGGGCTCACCGTCAACTGGCTGAGCGCCTGGCTCTCCCTCGGCGCACTCCTCTTCTACGTCGTCGTCTACACGATGATCCTCAAGCGGCGCACGTCGCAGAACATCGTGTGGGGCGGCATCGCCGGCTGCCTGCCGGTGCTGATCGGCTGGTCCTCGGTCACGAACTCGATGTCCTGGGCGCCGGTCATCCTCTTCCTCGTCATGTTCTTCTGGACCCCGCCGCACTACTGGCCGCTGTCCATGAAGGTCAAGGAGGACTACGCGCGCGTGGGCGTGCCGATGCTCCCCGTCATCGCGTCCAACAAGGTCGTCGCCCGGCAGATCGTCATCTACAGCTGGGTGATGGTCGCCGTCTCCCTCCTGCTGACCCCGCTCGGCTACACCGGCTGGTTCTACACGGTGGTCGCCCTCGCGGCCGGCGGCTTCTGGCTCTGGGAGGCGCACGGCCTGCAGAACCGGGCGAAGGCCGAGGTGACCGGCGGGAAGCTGAAGGAGATGCGGCTCTTCCACTGGTCGATCACCTACGTGTCGATCCTCTTCGTCGCGGTCGCGGTGGACCCCTTCCTGCGCTGACGCACGTCACAACGGCCCGCTCTCGCCAGTCGATCTACTCGTGAGTAGCATCGGGGTCATGGCAGACACGCAGCAGGTTGACGCGCGGGCCGAGCGCAAGGTGTCCCGGCTCGCCCACCAGATCAGCGCCTTCGCCAAGGCACACGGCGGGGCCGAGGGCCAGGTGGCCCACATCGGCGAACGCGGCGCCCGCATCGTCCTGGTCGGCGAGGACGGCGGCTGGGGCGACCTGGTGGCCCCCAGCACCGAGATCGCCGAGAAGGCCGTCGAGAAGTCCGGCATCACCGTCCACGAGTCCTTCGACGGCGAATTCGCGGCCAAGGTGAAGACGGGCCCGTACGAGTGGAAGAGGATGGCGGGCATTCAGATCGGGGGTTGACCACATACGGTCCGAAGCCGCCGAATAACCCGCAGTCCCGGGCTGTTCCGCGACCTCGATACCCGTTCCCCCGTTAGGACGTGCAAGGCAGCGCACGTCTTCACGGGGGAGTCCCGGATGATCGAAACGCCGTCCCTGGTGGACCAGTACTGCCACGGAGTGCTCCGCACGGAACTGGGCCTCGGCACCTTCGAGGCCCAACTCGCCCGCACCGAGGGCCCGCCCGCGGCCGGCACCACCCTCTTCGACACCCAGACGGGCTTCGCCGTACGGCGCTGGTGCCCGCCCCTGCTCGGCCTCGAACCCCACTGCGCGCCCGCCCGCTATCTGGCCCGGCGCCGGGAACTGGGCGTCCTGGAAGCGGGCCGGCGGCTGCTGCGCGGCAGCGGCATCACCACCTACCTCGTCGACACCGGCCTGCCCGGCGACCTCACCGGCCCGGCCGAGCTGGCCTCCGCCGGATTCGCCGAGGCCCACGAGATCGTCCGGCTGGAGCTGCTCGCCGAGCAGGTCGCCGACACCTCCGGCACCGTCGAGTCCTTCCTCGCCAACCTCGCCGAGTCCGTGCACGGCGCCGCCGCGCACGCCGTCGCCTTCACCTCCGTCGCCGGCCTGCGCCACGGCCTCGCCCTCGCGCCAGAGCCGCCGGGGCCGGGGGAGGTGCGGGGCGCGGCGGGCCGCTGGCTGGCCGGGCGCCCGGTCGGCGGTGCGCTGCGCGACCCCGTACTGCTGCGGCACCTGCTGTGGATCGCCGTCGCCTCCGGACGGCCCCTGCAACTGCACGCGGGACTCGGCGAGCCCGGCTCCCGCATCGACCGCACCGACCCGGTGCTGCTCACCGACTTCGTGCGGGCCACGGCGGGCCTCGGCACCGATCTGATCCTGCTGCACGGCTATCCGTACCACCGGCACGCCGCCCATCTGGCCGGTGTCTTCGCGCACGTCTACACCGACTCCGGCGCCGCGCTCGTGCGCACCGGGGCCCGGGCCGCCACCGTCCTCGCCGAGATCCTGGAGCTGGCCCCCTTCGGCAAGATCCTCTTCTCCACCGGCGCCCACGGCCTGCCCGAGCTGCACGTCGTCGGGGCCCGGCTGTTCCGCGAGGCGCTGGGCCAGGTCCTGGGCGGCTGGGTCGGCGAGGGCGCGTGGTGCCTGGAGGACGCCCAGCGGGTGGCCCGGATGGTCGCGTCGGACAACGCGCGCCGGGTGTACAGGCTGGGCTGAACTGCTCAGACTGAGCGGATGCGGACGCGATCCCTGCTCGCCCGGTTCCTCGCCGACCTGACCCCCCTGCGCCCCCGGGCCGTCTGGGCGCACGGCTCACTGGCCGGCGGCGACTACCAGGAGGGCCGCAGCGACCTGGACCTCATCGCCGTACTGCCGGACGCGGTGGACCTCACGACCGTACGGCGGGTCGTGGCGTTGCACCGGCGCCTGCGCACGGAACCGCTCGCCGCCAAGCTGCACTGCAGCTATCCGACCCCGGCCACCCTGGACGATCCGGACCGGTCCCACCTCACCTGGGCGCACCGGCGGGTGATGCGCCGCCCGGTCACCCCCGTCACCCGGCGCGAGCTGCACGACTTCGGCCGGGTGCTGCACGGGGAGACACCGGCCGCCCTGCTGCCGCCGGTGCCGCAGCGGCAGCTGACCGCCTTCGTCGTCCGCGACCAGCGGGACTTCTGGCGGCCCCATGTCGACAGGGCCCGGTTGTGGAAGCAGGACGTCTGGGTCGACCTGGGTCTGGTGACCTTCGCCCGCGCCACCGTGACCCTGCGGGACGGGCGGCTGATCTCGAAGCGGGAGGCGCTCGCCGAACTCCCCCCGCTCGGCGCCCCGGCCGAGGTCGTCGAGGACATCACCCGAAGGCGGTACGACGCGGCCGCCCCCACGGCGGACGACGCGTGGCTCACCCGCCGCGCCGAGTTGACCCGTGCCTACCTCGCCCCGGCGATCGACACCCTGGTCACGACGTACGGATGACGCACGCGCGCGTGCCGCCGAAAACCGCACCACGCGCGCGTACCGATGGAAAACGCGCTACGCGCGCGTGCCCACCGTCACCTCGGCGGCCGGGCCGGGCAGGTCCACGGCGGCATCCGCACGCTCCCGCAGCGCCAGCAGGACGCGCAGGACGCCGATCCACACGAGGCAGGAGCCGAGCATGTGGAGGCCGACGAGCAGCTCGGGCAGGTGGGTGAAGTACTGGACGTAGCCGATGACGCCCTGGCCCAGGAGGATCAGGAACAGGTCCCGGGTGCGGTGCAGCGGGCCCTTCGGCGCGTCGACCGCCTTGAGGACGAACCACAGTGCGAAGGTGAGCGTGACCACGATCCAGGCGAGCACGGCGTGCAGCTTGGCGACGGTCTCCCAGTCGATCGGGATGCGCTTGACGTCGCTGGAGTCGCCCGCGTGCGGGCCCGCGCCCGTCACCACCGTACCGGCCGCGATCAGCAGGCCGGAGGCGACGGCGAGGAACCACACCAGCTGCTGCACGGCCTTGCCGACCAGCGGCCGGGGCGCGCCGTCGCCCTCGCGGGTGCGCTGCCACATCACCGCGGCGACCGTCATCAGAACAGTGGCCAGCAGGAAGTGCGCCGCGACCGTGTACGGGTTGAGGCCGACGAGCACCACGATGCCGCCCAGCACCGCGTTGCTCATCACGAGCCAGAACTGCGCCCAGCCCAACCGGGTCAGGCTGCGCCGGTACGGCTTCTCGGAGCGCGCGGCGATGATCGCCCAGCCGACCGCCGCGCACAGCACGTACGTCAGCATGCGGTTGCCGAACTCGATGGCGCTGTGATAGCTCAGCGCGGTCGTCGGCGTCAGCGAGCCGTCGGTGCACTCGGGCCAGGTCGGGCAGCCGAGGCCCGAGCCGGTCAGGCGCACGGCACCGCCGGTGACGACGATGACCACCGACATGACGAGCGCGGCGAGCGCCGCCCGCTGCACGGTCCGGGGTTCCGGCGTCCAGCGTGCGGCGATGAAGGCGAGCGGGTTGCGCAGGGCGGCTACGGCGTCGGCGCGGGTCAGCTTGGGCACGGGCACCATGGTAGGACGCCGCTTGTGCACGCTTTCACGAGGGTCGGCCCCCATGCGTGCGTGCAGGTCGCTGCGCGACTCACGGCCCGGCTCACTCCCAGCGGAAGAGCTTTCCGGCCGCGGCCAGCCCCACGACCGCCCATACGGCGAGGATCCCGAGGTCGCCCCACGGCACGCCGGCCCCGTGCTGGAGCACGTCCCGAAGACCGCCCGACAGCGCCGAGATCGGCAGCAGCCCGAGCACGTGCTGCCCGGCCGAGCCGAACTTGTCCAGCGGGACGATGACCCCGCCGCCGACGAGCAGCAGCAGGAATACCAGGTTGGCCGCGGCCAGGGTGGCCTCCGCCTTCAGCGTGCCCGCCATCAGCAGGCCGAGCCCGGAGAACGCGGCGGTGCCGAGGACGAGGAGGAGCAGGACGGCGGCCGGGTTGCCGTGCGGGTGCCAGCCCAGCGCGAACGCGATCACCGTCAGCAGGATGACCTGGAGGACCTCGGTGACCAGCACCGACGCCGTCTTGGCGGCCATCAGCCCCCAGCGGGGCAGCGGCGAGGAGGCGAGCCGCTTGAGCACGCCGTAGCGGCGCTCGAAGCCGGTCGCGATGGCCTGCCCGGTGAACGCGGTCGACATCACGGCGAGGGCCAGGATGCCGGGCGCGAGGAAGTCGACGGCCTTGCCCTTGCCGGTGTCGACGATGTCCACGGAGCTGAACAGCACCAGCAGCAGGGTCGGGATGACGACCGTCAGCAGCAGCTGCTCGCCGTTGCGCAGCAGCATCCTGGTCTCCAGCGCCGCCTGGGCCCCGATCATGCGGGGGAGCGGTGCCGCACCCGGCTCGGGGGTGTAGGTACCGGTACCGGTGGCGGTCGTCATGAGCGCAGCTCCTTGCCCGTGAGCTCCAGAAAGACGTCTTCGAGCGTGTGCCGTTCGACCGAGATCCGGTCCGGCATCACCCCGTGCTGGGCGCACCACGAGGCCACCGTGGCCAGCAGCTGCGGGTCGACCTTGCCGACGACCCGGTAGGCGCCCGGGGTCAGCTCGGCGGCGGTGCAGCCGTCCGGGAGGGCCTTGAGCAGGGAGCCGACGTCGAGGCCGGGGCGGCCGGTGAAGCGCAGGGTGTTCTCGGCGCCGCCCCTGCACAGCTCCTCGGGGGAGCCCTGGGCGATGACCCTGCCGCCGTCGATGATCGCCACGTCGTCGGCGAGCTGCTCGGCCTCTTCCATGTGATGCGTGGTGAGGATCACCGAGACGCCGTCGGCGCGCAGGTCCTTCACCAGGTCCCAGGTGGCCCGGCGGGCCTGCGGGTCGAGGCCGGCCGTGGGCTCGTCCAGGAAGACCAGCTCCGGGCGCCCGACGACGGCCATGGCGAGTGCGAGACGCTGCTGCTGGCCGCCCGAGAGCCGGCGGTAGCTCGTCCGTCCGCAACTGCCCAGCCCCAGCCGCTCGATCAGCGCGTCCACGTCCAGCGGATGCGCGTGCAGCCTGGCGACGTGCCGCAGCATCTCGTCGGCCCGCGCGCCGGAGTAGACGCCGCCGGACTGGAGCATCACGCCGATACGGGGACGCAGCTCGGCGGAGTGCCGCACCGGGTCGAGGCCCAGGACGCGCACCGTGCCGGCATCCGGCTTCCGGTACCCCTCGCAGGTCTCGACCGTGGTCGTCTTCCCCGCTCCGTTGGGACCGAGGACGGCGGTCACACCCGCCCGGGCCACCAGGTCGAGGCCGTCCACCGCGGTCTTCGTGCCGTACCGCTTCACCAGGGCCTGGACCTGGACCACAGGGTCACTTCGCATGGATCCAGAGTCTAGGGAGAGCGCGGGGCGCCGCGGAGCCGGGGTGCTAGAACTCCTCCGCACGGGGCCGGTGCAGCGGCAGCCAGCGCTCGGCGTAGGCCACGGCGTCCGCCACCGGGAACAGCCGTACGTCCGCCGCGCCCGCCTTGCCCCGTACGACGTCCCGGTCCCGCTCGAAGTCGTGCCCCAGCTCGTCGAAGCGGTCCGAGGTGATCGAGACCTCGGTCACGGTCTCCCAGCCGCCGCCGGGCGCGGGCCGGCCGACGGCCACGCGGGGCGCGGGTATGCGGTACTCGGCGAGGTGGAAGCTCGTGCAGGCCTCGTATCCGGCGCCCAGCAGCAGGACCCGGGCACCCCGTTTCTCCAGGCGGGCCAGCGGGCTGCGCTCGCCGAGGCGGCAGTCGGGCGCGTGGCCGTCGGTGATCTCGCGCGCGTGCGGGCCCACGGCCGCGAAGGACGTCTGCGGGTGGGCGCTGCGCAGCGCGCCGGGCCAGGTCCGCACGGTCTCCGGGATCACCCCGACCCCGCGCGTGGGCGTGATCAGCGGGTCGTAGGCGGGCATGGTGGCCCGGATCCGGTCCCACCACTGCGCGGGCACCGGCGGGTTCGACCACACCGCCGGGTCGGACAGATCGCCGGTCTGCGTCGGGACGACGAGCGTGCCGGCCGGGCCGAGGGCGTCGAGCAGGCCCTGCACGACGGCGACCGCGCCTCCGTTGACCCAGCCGAGCGCGCTGAGCGAGGAGTGGACGAGGAGGATCTCGCCGGGTTCGACGCCGAGCAGCCGCAGCTGGGCGGCGAGGGTGTCGCGGGTGACGAGCGGGCCGGTCGGAGCGGGAGTCGGCATGGTGTGTGAGTCTTCCGGACGGACTCGCGCGGCGCCACCGAATTGCCTGTTCAGCACCCCCGGAGACGATCGATCAAAGATCGTTTGCGCAGGTCGGATTAGGTATGCCTAAGTGATGCAGGGCACCGTCCGGTGATCCGGACGGCGCTTGTCAGGCCCCGCGGAATTACGCAACAATGGCGTTGTGAAAAACGTCGACGAGGCTCGGGAGACCCCTCTGGGGGCCCCGCAGGAGGAACTCGCGACCGGTGAGCGCTCCACGCGCAACCGCGTCGCCCGCTCCATCCTGGACCACGGCCCGTCGACCGTCGCCGAGCTGGCCGGCCGGCTGGGGCTGACCCAGGCCGCCGTCCGGCGCCACCTGGACGCCCTCGTCGCCGACGACGTCGTGGAGGCGCGCGAGCAGCGGGTGTACGGCACCCGCACGCGTGGCCGCCCCGCCAAGGTCTTCGCGCTCACCGACTGCGGCCGCGACGCCTTCGACCAGTCGTACGACAAGCTGGCCGCCGACGCGCTGCGCTGGATCGCCGAGCAGGGCGGTGGCCCCGAGGCCGTCGCCGCGTTCGCCCGCGCGCGGATCACCGCCCAGGCGAGCGCCTACCGCAGGGCGATCGAGGCGGTCACGCCCGACAAGCGCGCCGAAGCACTGGCCAAGGCCCTGAGCGTGGACGGGTACGCTGCAACGGCGCGCACCGCACCGGTCGGCGAGCAGCTGTGCCAGCACCACTGCCCGGTCGCCCACGTCGCGGAGCAGTTCCCCCAGCTGTGCGAGGCGGAGACGGAGATCTTCGCCGAGCTGCTGGGAACCCACGTCCAGCGACTGGCGACCATCGCGCACGGCGACGGCGTCTGCACGACGTTCATTCCCAAGATTTCCACTGACGCACCTGCAAGCACGGCCGGGAGGAACCCCGCATGACTCTCCCCATGGAGACTGCCCACCCTGAGCTCGAAGGCCTGGGCAAGTACGAATACGGCTGGGCCGACTCCGACGTGGCCGGTGCGTCCGCGCGCCGTGGCCTGAACGAGGACGTCGTCCGGGACATCTCCGGCAAGAAGTCCGAGCCGGAGTGGATGACCAAGCTCCGCCTCAAGGGTCTGAAGCTGTTCGAGAAGAAGCCGATGCCCAACTGGGGCTCGGACCTCTCGGGCATCGACTTCGACAACATCAAGTACTTCGTGCGCTCCACGGAGAAGCAGGCGGAGTCCTGGGAGGACCTGCCCGAGGACATCAAGAACACCTACGACAAGCTGGGCATCCCGGAGGCCGAGAAGCAGCGCCTCGTCGCCGGTGTCGCCGCCCAGTACGAGTCGGAGGTCGTCTACCACCAGATCCGCGAGGACCTGGAGGAGCAGGGCGTCATCTTCCTCGACACCGACACCGCGCTGAAGGAGCACCCGGAGCTCTTCAAGGAGTACTTCGGCACGGTCATCCCCGCCGGTGACAACAAGTTCGCGTCACTGAACACCGCCGTCTGGTCGGGCGGCTCCTTCATCTACGTCCCGCCGGGTGTCCACGTCGAGATCCCGCTCCAGGCCTACTTCCGCATCAACACGGAGAACATGGGCCAGTTCGAGCGGACCCTGATCATCGTCGACGAGGGTGCCTACGTGCACTACGTCGAGGGCTGCACCGCCCCGATCTACAAGTCGGACTCGCTGCACTCCGCGGTCGTCGAGATCATCGTCAAGAAGAACGCCCGCTGCCGCTACACGACCATCCAGAACTGGTCGAACAACGTCTACAACCTGGTCACCAAGCGCGCCGTGGCCTACGAGGGCGCGACCATGGAGTGGATCGACGGCAACATCGGCTCCAAGGTGACGATGAAGTACCCGGCCGTCTACCTGATGGGCGAGCACGCCAAGGGCGAGACCCTCTCCATCGCCTTCGCGGGCGAGGGCCAGCACCAGGACGCCGGCTCCAAGATGGTCCACATGGCGCCGAACACGTCGTCCAACATCGTCTCCAAGTCCGTGGCGCGTGGCGGCGGCCGCACGTCCTACCGCGGTCTCGTCGAGATCGGCGAGGGCGCCGCCGGATCCAAGTCCAACGTGCTGTGCGACGCGCTGCTCGTCGACACCATCTCCCGCTCGGACACGTACCCCTACGTGGACGTCCGCGAGGACGACGTGTCGATGGGCCACGAGGCGACCGTCTCCAAGGTCTCCGAGGACCAGCTCTTCTACCTGATGAGCCGCGGTCTCACCGAGTTCGAGGCGATGGCGATGATCGTGCGCGGCTTCGTCGAGCCGATCGCCAAGGAGCTGCCCATGGAGTACGCCCTCGAACTCAACCGGCTGATCGAGCTCCAGATGGAAGGCGCGGTCGGCTGAGCGCCAACCGCCCACCCCATCAAGCCACTTACGCAAGAAAGCGAGCAGACCGCAGCCATGGCTGAGGCTCAGAACATCCCCGTGGGCTCCACCACCGCGGGCCAGATCGCGGTGGCCGCCGAGTCGACGGTCGCCACGCGCATGAGCGCGCCCCCGTCCTTCGACGTGGCGGACTTCCCGGTCCCGCACGGCCGCGAGGAGGAGTGGCGGTTCACCCCGCTGGAGCGGCTGCGCGGGCTGCACGACGGCACCGCCGTCGTCACCGGCGCGGGCGTGAAGGTCGTCGTGGAGGCCCCCGAGGGCGTCACCGTCGAGACCGTCGACCGCGACGACGCCCGGATCGGCAGGGCGGGCACCCCGGTGGACCGTGTCGCCGCCCAGGCGTACTCGGCGTTCGAGAAGGCCGGCGTGGTCACCGTCCCCAAGGAGACGGTGCTCAGCGAGCCGATCCGCATCGCCGTGCACGGCGAGGGCGGGGTCGCCTACGGCCACCAGGTCGTCGAGCTGGGAGCCTTCGCCGAGGCCGTCGTCGTCATCGACCACACCGGTGACGCGGTCCTCGCCGCCAACGTCGACTACGTCCTGGGCGACGGCGCCAAGCTGACCGTCGTCTCGGTGCAGGACTGGGACGACAAGGCCGTGCACGTGGCCCAGCACAACGCCCTCGTCGGGCGCGACGCGAGCTTCAAGTCGGTCGTCGTCACCTTCGGCGGCGACGTCGTCCGCCTGCACCCGCGCGTCGCGTACGCCGGCACCGGCGGCGAGGCCGAGCTGCTCGGGCTGTACTTCACGGACGCCGGCCAGCACCAGGAGCACCGCCTCCTGGTCGACCACAACGTCCCGCACTGCAAGTCCAACGTCGTCTACAAGGGCGCGCTCCAGGGCGACGAGGCGCACGCGGTGTGGATCGGCGACGTGCTCATCGAGGCCGCGGCCGAGGGCACGGACACCTACGAGATGAACCGCAACCTGGTCCTCACGGACGGCGCGCGCGTCGACTCGGTGCCGAACCTGGAGATCGAGACCGGCGAGATCGTCGGCGCCGGCCACGCCTCCGCCACCGGCCGCTTCGACGACGAGCAGCTCTTCTACCTGATGGCCCGCGGCATCCCGGAGCACGAGGCCCGCCGCCTCGTGGTCCGCGGCTTCTTCGCCGAGCTGGTCCAGCAGATCGGTGTCGCCGACATCGAGGAGCGCCTGCTCGCCAAGATCGAGGAGGAGCTGGAGGCGTCGGTCGCATGACAGCTTCGTCCACGTTCGTCCGCGCCTGTGCGCTCAGCGAGCTGGAGACGGACACCCCGAAGCGGGTGGAACTCGACGGCACGCCGGTCTCGGTCGTCAAGACCGACGGCGAGGTCTTCGCGATCTACGACATCTGCTCGCACGCGAACGTCTCCCTCTCCGAGGGCGAGGTGGAGGACTGCCAGATCGAGTGCTGGCTGCACGGCTCCTCCTTCGACCTCCGCACCGGCAAGCCGTCCGGCCTCCCCGCGACGCGCCCCGTCCCCGTATACCCCGTAAAGATCGAAGGGGACGACGTTCTCGTCTCCCTCACCCAGGAGTCCTGAGGCACCCATGGCAACGCTTGAAATCCGAGACCTGCACGTCACCGTCGAGGCCGACAACGCCACGAAGGAGATCCTCAAGGGCGTCGACCTCACCGTGAAGCAGGGCGAGACGCACGCCATCATGGGCCCCAACGGCTCCGGCAAGTCGACTCTCGCCTACTCCCTCGCGGGTCACCCGAAGTACACGGTCACCAGCGGCACCGTGCTGCTCGACGGCGAGGACGTCCTGGAGATGTCCGTCGACGAGCGCGCCCGCGCGGGCCTGTTCCTGGCGATGCAGTACCCGGTCGAGGTCCCCGGCGTCTCGGTCTCCAACTTCCTGCGCACCTCCGCCACCGCCGTCCGCGGCGAGGCCCCCAAGCTGCGCACCTGGGTGAAGGAGGTCAAGGAGGCCATGGAGCGCCTCAACATGGACCCGGCCTTCGCCGAGCGCAACGTCAACGAGGGCTTCTCCGGCGGTGAGAAGAAGCGCCACGAGATCCTCCAGCTCGAACTGCTCAAGCCGAAGGTCGCGATCCTCGACGAGACCGACTCCGGCCTCGACGTCGACGCGCTCCGCATCGTCTCCGAGGGCGTCAACCGCGTCCGCGAGACCGGCGAGGTCGGCACCCTGCTGATCACGCACTACACGCGCATCCTGCGCTACATCAAGCCCGACTTCGTCCACGTCTTCTCCGGCGGCCGGATCGTCGAGTCCGGCGGTGCCGAGCTCGCCGACAAGCTGGAGGACGAGGGCTACGAGGCGTACACGAAGGGTGGCGTATCCGCGTGACACAGCTGCCGGGCCTCCTCGACACCGAGGCGATCCGCAAGGACTTCCCCGTGCTGGACCGTGTGGTCCACGACGGCAAGAAGCTCGTGTACCTGGACAACGCGGCGACCTCGCAGAAGCCGCGCCAGGTGCTGGACGCCCTGAGCGAGTACTACGAGCGCTACAACGCCAACGTCCACCGCGGTGTGCATGTGCTCGCCGAGGAGGCCACGGCGCTGTACGAGGGCGCGCGCGACAAGGTCGCCGAGTTCATCAACGCGCCCAGCCGCGACGAGGTGATCTTCACCAAGAACGCCTCCGAGTCGCTGAACCTCGTGGCGAACATGCTGGGCTGGGCCGACGAGCCCTACCGCGTGGACCACGAGACCGAGATCGTGATCACGGAGATGGAGCACCACTCCAACATCGTGCCGTGGCAGCTGCTCGCGCAGCGCACGGGCGCGAAGCTGAAGTGGTTCGGCCTGACGGACGACGGCCGTCTCGACCTCTCGAACATCAACGAGATCATCACCGAGAAGACGAAGATCGTCTCCTTCGTGCTGGTGTCGAACATCCTGGGCACCGTCAACCCGGTCGAGGCGATAGTGCGCCGCGCCCAGGAGGTCGGCGCGCTGGTCTGCATCGACGCCTCCCAGGCCGCCCCGCACATGCCGCTGGACGTGCAGGCCCTCCAGGCCGACTTCGTGGCCTTCACCGGCCACAAGATGTGCGGCCCGACCGGCATCGGCGTCCTGTGGGGCCGCCAGGAGCTGCTGGAGGACCTGCCTCCGTTCCTGGGCGGCGGCGAGATGATCGAGACGGTGTCGATGCACTCCTCGACCTACGCTCCCGCTCCCCACAAGTTCGAGGCGGGCACGCCCCCGATCGCCCAGGCGGTCGGTCTGGGCGCGGCGATCGACTACCTCAACTCCATCGGCATGGACAAGATCCTCGCCCATGAGCACGCGCTCACCGAGTACGCGGTCAAGCGCCTCGCCGAGGTCCCGGACCTGAGGATCATCGGCCCGACCACGGCCGAGGACCGGGGCGCGGCGATCTCCTTCACGCTCGGCGACATCCACCCGCACGACGTGGGCCAGGTCCTCGACGAGCAGGGCATCGCGGTCCGCGTCGGCCACCACTGCGCGCGCCCCGTCTGCCTGCGCTACGGAATTCCTGCGACCACGCGAGCGTCGTTCTATCTGTACTCCACGCCGGCCGAGATCGACGCACTGGTCGACGGCTTGGAGCACGTACGGAACTTCTTCGGCTGAGAGGCGTGAGCTGAGACCGTGAAGCTGGATTCGATGTACCAGGAAGTCATCCTGGACCACTACAAGAACCCGCACGGGCGTGGTCTTCGGGATGGCGACGCCGAGGTGCACCACGTGAACCCGACGTGCGGCGACGAGATCACCCTTCGCGTGAAGTACGACGGCACGACGATCAAGGACGTGTCGTACGAGGGCCAGGGCTGCTCCATCAGCCAGGCGAGCGCGTCGGTCCTCAACGAACTCCTCGTCGGCAGGGAACTGGCCGAGGCGCAGAAGATCCAGGAGACCTTCCTGGAGCTGATGCAGTCCAAGGGCAGGATCGAGCCCGACGACGCCATGGAGGAGGTCCTGGAGGACGCGGTCGCGTTCGCGGGCGTCTCCAAGTACCCCGCGCGGGTCAAGTGCGCCCTCCTGAGCTGGATGGCGTGGAAGGACGCGACGGCCCAGGCGCTGGGTGGCGCCGAAGCCGAAAGGAAGACGGCATGAGCGAGACCGCTGAGATGAAGCCGGCCTCGGAGGAAGAACTCCGCGAGGCGCTGTACGACGTCGTCGACCCCGAGCTGGGCATCGACGTCGTCAACCTCGGCCTGATCTACGGCATCCACATCGACGACGCCAACATCGCGACGATCGACATGACCCTGACCTCGGCGGCCTGCCCGCTGACCGACGTCATCGAGGACCAGGCCAAGTCCGCCACGGACGGCCTCGTCAACGAGCTGCGCATCAACTGGGTCTGGATGCCGCCGTGGGGCCCCGACAAGATCACCGACGACGGCCGCGAGCAGCTGCGGGCGCTGGGGTTCAACGTCTGACGTCACACCGTGTGCGTGAAGCGGCGGCACCCGACGCGGGTGCCGCCGTTCTTTCGTGCGGTCAGGCCGGTGCGTCCACGAGCAGGAACGCCGAGTCCGCCCGGTACAGATCGGTGTTCTGGTACGGGTCCAGTTTCAGCCGGAAGTTCTGGTGGCGCAGGAAGCGGCCGGGGTAGTTGACCGACTCCAGCATGGTCGCGCCGGCGTAGGGGGACGGGCGGGGGCAGAAGGTGGCGTCCTGGCGGAACAGGGCGGTGCCGTCGTCCTGTTCCGCGCGCAGCAGGAAGTTCCGGTGGCGGAGGTAGCCGCCGTCCGAGGTCGTGAACGAGTAACAGGAGCTGTCCGCGAGGCCCTTGACGACCGTGAAGGTCGCGGCGCCGCGGTCGGCGGCGGGGACGACGGGGTCGAGGTTCACGTAGTCACCGCTGATGTGCCAGTAGCGGTCCGGGTAGTTGGCGGAGCGGACGGAGGTCCCCCTCGCGGCCGGCTGCGGCGGATGCTGTGAACTGCCGTGATGGGGCGGGGACTTGGCGGGGGACGCCGGTGGTTCGGCGGAGGGGGAGACGGCCGCCTGCGGGGCCGTCGAGGGCGCGGTGCCCGTGCCCTTCGGCGGTGAGGCCGTGCGCGTCGACGGGGAGGCGAAGGAGAGCAGCCCCGGACCGTGGTCGGTCGGCGCCCCGGCGGCAGCCGGGGCCGTCGCCGGACCGGGATCCGTGCCGTCCACGGCTATGGCCGTCACGCAGGCGACGACCGTCGCGAGTGCCAGCGCGCCGGCCAGCCAGAGTCTTCGGGTGCCAGGGGTCCGGGAGATGTCGGCGCTCCAGCCGTTCTCCCAGGGGCGGGGGGTGTGGTCGGGCATGAGCCCGCACATTAGTGGCCCGTGGGCCCCTAGTGAGCGGTTTCTGTGAAAGTGGAACTTTCTCGTTGTGTACGTCCGTACGCATATGTTGTGTACGCTCGTACACATGGGATATCTCTTGCTCGCCGGCGCCATAGCCGCCGAGGTCGCCGCGACGACGGCGATGAAGTACAGCGCGGGGTTCAGCCGGCTGTGGCCCTCGCTCGTGACGACGCTGGGCTACGTCGTCTCCTTCGCGCTGCTCGCCCAGACGCTGAAGACCGTGCAGATCGGCACCGCGTACGCGATCTGGTCCGGGGTGGGCACCGCGACCATCGCCGTCCTCGGGCTGCTGCTGTTCGGGGAGGGGCTGAGCGCCGCCAAGGTCGCCGGAATCCTGCTGATCATCGGGGGCGTGGTCGTGCTGAACCTCGGCGGGGCGAGCCACTGATGGCCCGGCGCTACGACCCCGAGCGGCGCCAGCGGATCATCGACGCCGCGATCCGCGTGGTCGGCCGGGACGGCATCGCCGGGCTGAGCCACCGCAGCGTCGCCGCCGAGGCGGACGTGCCGCTCGGCTCCACGACGTACCACTTCGCCACCCTCGAAGAGCTGATGGTGGCCGCGCTGCGGCAGGCCAACGAGGGCTTCGGCCGCAGGCTCGCCGAGCGGCTGCCGGAGGCCGGCCAGGGGGATCTCGCCGCCGAACTGGCCGCCGAGCTCGGTGCGTGGCTGGGCGGCGAGCGCAGCGGCGTGGAGCTGGAGTACGAGCTGTATCTGGCCGCGCTGCGGCGCCCGGCGCTGCGTCCCGTCGCCGCCGAGTGGACCGAGGACGCGGCCGCCCTGCTCGCCCGGCGCACCGACCCGGTCACCGCCCGCGCGCTGCTCGCGCTGATGGACGGCATCTGTCTCCAGGTGCTGCTGACCGGCGGTTCGTACGACGAGGAGTACGCGCGCACCGCGCTCGCCCGTCTGATCCCCTGAAGCCGTGCCCGGCACGTGAGACGCCCCGGTGCCGGTTCGCCTCCGCGAGGCCGCTCACGTTAGGTTTTGGTACATGACCGACACCGCTTCCCGCACCATCGGCGCCGTCGCCGCCGGCCTCGCCACGATCGCCTCCGACGGCACCGTCCTCGACACCTGGTTCCCGGCCCCCGAACTGGTCGAGCAGCCCGGCCCGGCCGGCACCGAGCGGCTCACCGCCGAGCAGGCGGCACAGCTGCTGGGCGACGGCGCGGCCAAGGCGGTCGGCCCGGACGCCCGCCGGGGCGTCGAGGTGGTCGCGGTCCGCACGGTCATCGCCTCGCTGGACGAGAAGCCGATCGACGCGCACGACACCTACCTGCGCCTGCACCTGCTCTCGCACCGTCTGGTCAAGCCGCACGGCCAGAGCCTGGACGGCATCTTCGGCCACCTCGCCAACGTCGCCTGGACCTCGCTCGGCCCGGTCGCCGTGGACGACATCGAGAAGGTGCGCCTGAACGCCCGCGCCGAGGGCCTGCACCTCCAGGTCACCTCGATCGACAAGTTCCCGCGCATGACGGACTACGTCGCCCCGAAGGGCGTCCGCATCGCCGACGCCGACCGGGTCCGCCTCGGCGCGCACCTGGCCGAGGGCACCACGGTCATGCACGAGGGCTTCGTCAACTTCAACGCCGGCACGCTCGGCACCTCGATGGTCGAGGGCCGCATCTCCGCCGGTGTCGTGGTCGGCAACGGCTCGGACATCGGCGGCGGCGCCTCCACCATGGGCACCCTGTCCGGCGGCGGCAACGTGATCATCTCCATCGGCGAGCGCTGCCTCATCGGCGCCGAGGCGGGCGTGGGCATCGCGCTCGGCGACGAGTGCGTGGTCGAGGCCGGCCTCTACGTCACCGCGGGCACCCGGGTCACCATGCCCGACGGCCAGATCATCAAGGCCCGCGAGCTGAACGGCGCCTCCAACATCCTCTTCCGCCGCAACTCCGTCACCGGCGTGGTCGAGGCCCGCCCGAACAACGCGGTCTGGGGCGGCCTGAACGACATCCTGCACAGCCACAACTGACGCGCGCAGTTCCGGCAGCGCCCTTCACCGTCCGGTGAGGGGCGCTTCCGTCAGGCGCCGGTCTCTCCTGTGCCGACGCCCGCCGCGAACTCCCGCAGCACCGCGAAGTCGCCCTCCCGCAGGCCGACCCGCGGATCGACGTGGTGCAGCAGGGCCGGACCGGGGTGACGGGCCCTGACGTACAGCGTGTCCGCCGGGTTCTGCTCGTCGTCCACCCAGGCGAACGGCCGGCCCCCGGCGTACGCCACGATCGCCTCCGTCTTCCAGTGGACGCCGTCCGGGCGCTCGGCGAACAGGCCGTGGCCGAAGTCGACGTACGGCAGATCGGCGGGCAGGCCGACGACCGGCGCGATCCACACGTTGGCCTCCGCCATCCAGCTCGTCGCCCAGACCAGTTCGTAGCCGAGCCGCAGCAGCGCCGGGCCGTGGGCCGGGTTCAGCCAGACCCGCAGGGGCCGCCGGTAGGCGAGGGGCACCCGGATGGTCGTGTAGCCCGCGGGCCGGCGTTCCGGCTTCGCCGCGTACGGGTTCAGGGGGCCGTCGATGTCCAGGAACAGCAGGGGGCGGCTCACGGGGACACCGTACGGCAGTCCCCGGCCGGGTCCGCCGGGGACTGATCAGGCCGCCGCCAGCTCCTCGTACCGTGCCAGCAGCCCGTCGGCGGTCTCCCGGCCGGCGGGCAGCAGCGGGGGGCGGACCGGCCCCGCGGGCAGGCCGAGCCGGGCGAGGAGGGCCTTGGCGGTGACCGTGCCCGGCAGGCCCGCGCCCATCATCGCCTCGATCAACGGCGTGGCGCGCAGCTGGAGTTCGCGCGCCCGCGCGGTGTCGCCCGCGTCGAAGGCGTCGAGGATCGCCGCGATGTGGCCGGGGACGGCGTTGCCGACCGTGCTCACACAGCCCGCCGCGCCGATCGCGTACAGCGCCAGCACATGCTCGTCGCAGCCCGCGTAGTACGCCAACTCCGTGCGGGCCAGCACCTTCTGGGTGCCGAGGAAGTCGTAGGAACAGTCCTTGACCGCCACGATCCGCGGGTGCGCGGCCACCCGGATCATCGTGTCCGGCTCGATCCGGGTGCCGGTGCGGCCCGGGATGTCGTAGAGCATCACGGGCAGCCCGCTCGCGTCGGCGACCTGGCGGAAGTGCGCCTCGACCGCTTCCTGCGGGGGCCGGCTGTAGTACGGCGTCACCACCAGTACCCCGTCGGCGCCCGCCTTCTGCGCCCCGAGCGCCAACTCGACGGTGTGCCGGGTGTCGGCGCTGCCGACGCCCGCGACCAGGGCCACCCGGTCGCCGACCGCGTCCCGTACGGCCGTGACCAGCTCCGCCTTCTCGGCGTCCGAAGTGGTGGGCGACTCGCCCGTGGTGCCGTTCAGCACCAGGCCGTCGCAGCCCTCGGCCACCAGGCGCACGGCCAGACTCCGGGCACCGTCCAGATCGAGGGCGCCCGCCTCGGTGAACGGCGTGATCATCGCGCAGAGGGTGCGGCCGAAAGGCCGGGCGGTGTCGCGTGTGCTCGTCATGGGAGTAGTCTCGGCAGCGCGAAGGCGTAGCTCTACTTAATTCTTCTAAGGGATATTTCTAAGTATCTCTGATGAGTGGGGTGTGCGGCCGAAGGCGCGGTGTCCAACTCGGGCCCTCATGGGTCACTATGGCCGAAGGGGCACAGTGACGTCCGTCAGTCCGTCCGTCAGTCCGTCATGGGAGGCACCATGAAGCTCGGCAAGGCACTGGCCACCGGGGTCGCCGAGGAGCGACCGCTCGTCGGCGAGGAAGAGATCCCGCTCCCCGAGGACACCGCCACCGCCACCGGCACCGCCACCGCCACCGTCCACGTCGAACCGGCCGAGCCGGCCCGCGAAGAGGTCCCGGCCGCCCGATGAGACTGCGGCTCCCGGCGGAACGCCCGACGGAGCCGCCGACCGGATACAAGATCGCCCACCCGGTGCTGTCCCAGGACGGCACCCGGGCCGGGTTCACCGGGGTGTCGCTCGGCGGCGCGCTGCCGTACGGCGTGCTCGACGACGCCTCCTGTGTCTACGGCCGACGGCACCGCCCGCCCGCGCGGCTGTGCGACTGCGGCTTCCACTGCGTCCACGACCGCGAGGCCGCCGAGGCCATGCTGTGCACCGCCGAGCACCGCACCGCGCTCCTGCTGGAGATCACCGTGCTCGGCGCCTACATCCGCTTCGAGCGCGGATTCCGCTACGCCCGCCAGCGGGTGCGCACGGTCGCCGCCGGTCCCTGCGCCTGCGGGGCCGGGGCCGTCGCGCTCGCCGACGCCGGCTGGGGCCGCCCCGGCTGGCTCGCCCTCGTCCCCGTCTGCGCCGGTTGTGTGCGCGGGCGTACGTCCGTCTCGCTCGCCGGGTTCGCGCGGCTGGCCGGGGAGGGGCTGAAGGTCGTGGCGCGCGGCGGCGCTGCAGCGCTCCCGGCGCTCGCCCCGGCGTCCGGCGCGGAGCCGGGCGTGCCCGAACTCGTCGCCGAGGCCGCGCTGTTGCAGGCACGCCTGGACTGGTTCCAGACCCAGCTCGCCCGGCTCGGCGAACAGGGGGACGCCCCCTAGGGCTTGTCGTCACATTCCCGCCTGCCGGGCGGGGGCTGGCACGCGCTTCCCCGGAGGGGGCACCCCCAGCCGCGTTGTCGTCGGTCGCCGACTTCCCCGCGCTCGGCTTCGCTCGGGCGGGAGGGGCCCCATCGCGTCGGCTCCCTCCTCCGCCGTGCAGCCGCACGCACCGGACGCCGCGCGGCCCGCCCTTCGGGCGGACGTCGGGAAGGTGACGACAGGCCCCAGCCGTCAGATGCCGTGCGCCGCCCTCTCGCCGAAAACTCGATCCGTCTGGACAAAAAAAGTTTTCGGTGCGAGGGTGGACGCATGCTGGACGTGACCGTGATCGAGGACCCCGAGGCGGCGGCTGTGTCGCTGGACCCCGTGCGGGCCCGGCTGCTCGCCGAGCTGGCCGCCGAGCCCGCGTCGGCCGCGATGCTGGCCGGCAAGGTCGGACTGCCCCGGCAGAAGGTGAACTACCACCTCAAGGCGCTGGAGCGGCACGGCCTGGTCGAACTGGCCGGAGAGCGCCGCAAGGGCAATGTCACCGAGCGGGTGATGCGCGCGACCGCCGCGTCGTACGTCATCTCGCCGGCCGCCCTGCCCGCCGTGCAGCCGGACCCGGAGCGCTTCCGGGACCAGCTGTCCGCGCGCTGGCTGCTCGCGCTCGGCGCGCGTCTGGTGCGGGACGTCGGCGCGCTGATCACCGGCGCCGCCAAGGCCCGGCAGCAGCTGGCGACCTACGCCCTGGACGGCGAGGTCCGCTTCGCCTCCGCCGCCGACCGTGCGGCCTTCGTGCAGGAGCTGACGGCGGGCGTGAGCGCCCTCGTCCGCAAGTACGACGCCCCGGGCGCCGAGGGCGGCCGGGACCACCGGATCGTCGTCGCCCTCCATCCCGCGCTCAAGGCCCCCGCGCTCAAGGCCCCCACGGTCAAGGACCCCACGGTCAAGGACCAGCCCCCTACAGAGAGTTGAGCAGGAGTCCCGTCATGTCCCAGGAATCGCCCAAGGAATTCGAGATCGTCCGCGAGTTCGAGGTCGACGTCCCGCCCGAGCAGGTGTGGGACGCGGTCGTCAACGCGTCCGGCGCCTACCTCTGGCCGATGGACCCGCCCGAGCCGCGTGTCGGCGGTTCGGGACCCTTCGGCTCCACCGTCACCGCCTGGGACCCGCCCCACCGCTACACCAACCGCAGCGAGAACGTGGGCATGCCCACCCAGTCGGCCAACCAGCTCGACTACACCATCGAGCCCCGCGACGAGGGCCGCCGCGCCTGGGTGCGCTACGTCCACAGCGGCGTCTTCACCGACGACTGGAACAACCAGTACGACGGCGCGAGCAAGCACACCAATTTCTATCTGCACACCCTGTGCGAGTACCTCACGCACTTCGCGCCCCGCCCGGTCACCTTCGCCCAGGTCGACGGGCCCGCGGGCTCGGCGACCCAGCAGGCGCTCGCCGCCGTCGCCCACGCCCTCGGCCTGCCGGACGACGCGGCCGCGGGCACGAAGGCCGGCCTCCGGGGGCCCGGCGGGCGGACCCTGGACGCCGTGGTCGACTACCGCAACCCGTACTTCCTCGGCCTGCGCACCGAGGGCGCGCTCATCCGGTTCTTCGGGCGCGGTCACTGGGGCGCCCCGCTCGGCATCAGCGTCCACGACTTCGCGCCGGACGCCGATGCCGAGGCGAACGAGACCGCCTGGCAGGCCTGGCTGAACGAGGTGTTCAGCCACCAGGCCTGAAGCCCCTTGAACTTACGGGCGGAAGCGCAGCACCTGCGGGTCGTGGTCGCTGATCTGGTCGTTGAACTCCGAGTTGATGTGCACGCTGTCGTACGCGAAGTCGCCGTCGCGCCGGATCCGCGGGCTGATCAGGATCTGGTCCAGGACCTGCTCGTTGCCCTGGTAGTCGTATGTGTAACGCTCGCTCCTCGGCAGGGACTTGATCGCCGACCACAGCTCGCCGTCGCCTTCCAGGATCTTGGCCGTGCCGGAGAACTCGAAGTCGTTCATGTCGCCGAGCGCGAGGACGTCCGCGTTCTTCTGGACCTTCAGGATGTCCATGACGAACGCGTGCACCGCCGTGGCCTGCGCGTGGCGCTGGATCTCGGAGCTGCGCGTCACCGGCTGGTACTGCGCGGTCAGCGGCTGGTCGCCGCCCTTGGAGACCAGGTGGTTGGCGATCACGAAGACGGTCTTGCCGTGGAAGACGAACTGGCCGGCCAGTGGCTTGCGGCTGTCCTTCCAGGCCGCGTTCGCCGGGTCGACCCGGCCCGGCGAGGCCGTCAGCTCCGCCTTGCCGTTCACCTTGGTGACGCCGACCGCGGTGGTGGAGTCGCCGCCCGCGCGGTCCACGAAGGACACCCGCGCGGGATTGAAGAGGAACACCTGGCGGATGTTGCCGCCCGGCTCGCCGCCGTCCTGGTCGTTGACCGGGTTGATGGAGCGCCAGTCGTACTTCGGGCCGCCCGCCGCGACGATCGCGTCGATCAGCTTGTTCACGGTGACGCTCGCGTCGACGGTGCCGTCGTCGGTGGCGCCGTTGTCGTCCTGGATCTCCTCCAGGGACACGATGTCCGGCGACCGGAGGTTGTTGACGATCGCGGCGGCGTGCTGGTCGAAGGTGTGGTCGGACGGGTCGAGGTTCTCGACGTTGTACGTCGCCACCGCCAGCTCGCGGCCCGACTGCCTGCGCGTGGTCTCGCGCTCCAGGCCGCCGCTCCGCAGCGTGCCGAGCCTGCTCGCGACCAGCGTGTAGCCGCCGTACTGGTTGAAGTCCAGCGGGCCGGTGGTGGTGCCGGTGAGCGTGTCGCCGACGTTCGCCTTCGGGAAGTCGGCGGTCGCGCCCAGCGACTGTATCTGGAGCCGGCCGGTGTTCTGGGAGTCGTAGGAGCCGTAGACCGTGCCGCCGCGGCGGTTGCGGTGCTCGTGCGGCTTCACCGTGACCCACAGCTCGCTGTACGGGTCGGTGCGGCCGACCACGCGGGCGTCGGCGACCTGGACGTTCATGCCCTCCAGGGACTCGTAGTAGTCCAGGGCGTACGTCGACGGCTGCAGCGGCAGGCCGTTGACCGAGCCGTTCGCGGCCGTGTCACCCGCCGGGGTGTACCGGCTCGGGACCGACCTCGCGTCGATCACGACCGGCGCCGGGACCGGGTTGCCGGTGGAGACCGTGGTGACCGTCGGCTTGGTGATCTCCGTCAGGGACTGGTTGCCGGACGAGGTGCCGCCCGGGACGTACTCGGAGACCGTGCCGGTCACCGTCACCGAGTCGCCGACCGCGACCTTCGGCGTGGAGCCGGTGAAGACGAACACGCCCTCGCTGGTGCGCGGGTCGTCGTCCGGGTTCGGATCCTGCATCCAGAAGCCTCTGGAGGAGCCGTACGTGCGCGTGGCCGTGACGATGCCCGGCACGTCCGTCACCTTCTGACCGGCGAGCGGCGAGATCCGGGTGGTGCCCTGGATGTCGTGGATGCGCACGGAGTCGGCGTGCGCGGGGGAGGTGAGCACCACGGCGGACGCGGCGGAACAGACGGCGGCGACGGTGAGCGCGGCGAGGCGCGCGGAAGACCTGCTCGGCAAGGGATCCCTCCGGGGATGTGACGAAGTGCCGGGACGAGGTGGGGCACGGGCGGATCGGGAGCGTGGGGGACCGGTCGCCCTCCGTGACACGCGTAGAGCCGAGTGAACAGTTGTCCCCCCAACTTCTACGCGCGTCAATCTCCAGCTTGCGCAAGGGAGTTGTCAAGGTTTCAGCCATGTACGGCGGCCGACGGGGAGATGAACCGGGCGGCATGGGTGGAAATCCGTCTAGGCTGAGCGGTCGAGCCCGTTCACGGTCCGAGGAGAACCAGCCGATGTCAGACAGCTCCCCCCTGCCGCCCGTACGGCTGCGTCCCGAAGCGGAGCTGGCGCGCGCCGCGCTGTCCACGCCGTTGCTCTCCCGCGCCGCCTGCCTCGCCCGCTGGGCCGGACCCGACACCCGTGTGGACGCCGGCGGCGGACTGGCCGAGGAGCAGCTTCCGGCCGCCGCCGAACTGCTCGGACTGACCGGGGACGACGCCGCCGCCCACGCCGGGGAGGCCTGGCGGGTCGCGGTGGACACCGGGCTGGTCGAGATCGTGGACGAGGAGGAGGGGACGGTCCGGGCGGGGGAGGAACTGACGCTGCTCACCGGCGGTTCCCCGCACGACGTGCTCACCGTGTGGCTCGCCGCCGTCGAGACCGTCCTCGCCGACGCCGCCGTGCCCGACCTGGACGATCTGGTCGGTGCGCTGGACGAGGGCGGCGAGGTCGATTTCTCGTCACTCGACTGGGACCCCGAGGCCGAGGCGGAATTCCTCGACGGCGTCCTCGGCAACCTCTACCTGCTGACCGTGAGTGAGGACGGCCCCGGCGACGGTCCCGTCCCGCTGCCCGCCCTCGCCGCCTCGATGATCGTCCCCGACGACATGGGCGAGCCCACCAACGACGTCCTGGAGCGGGTCTCGGACGCGATGATGCGGCTGGACGACCAGTTCCGGGTGCTGGAGCCGGTCGGGCTCGTGGAGTACCAGCCCGTCGACGAGGCCCTCATGGCCGACGCCGAGGAGGAACCGGCGGAGCCGGTCGACGACACCGACGTCTCCCGCTACGGCATGGTCCGGCTCACCCCGCTCGGCGCGTACGGGCTGCGGGCGCGGCTGCTGGACGCCGGGTTCGAGGCGCCGGTCGTCGGGGAACTGGCCGACAAGGGCGCGGACGCGCTGCTCGACGGTACGGCCGGATTCGGGCCGTCGGCGGCCCAGGCCGAGACCGAACAGTGGCTGACGCGGCGTGAAGCGCTGGTCGCGGCACGGGAGTTGCTCGCCGCCGCGCGCGGCGGCGACGAGGGCGCGCCGCTGCGCCGGCTGCGCTGCCAGCAGGCTCTGTCGCTGATCGGCGGCGACGCCGAGCCGGCGCTGCGCGAGGTGCTGGACGATCCGGAGCTGGGCGGCCTCGCCCGGGTGTGGCTGACGGAGCAGGGCGCCGCCGGGGTGCCGGCGCCGTCCGAGGACATGGTCTTCTGGCTGACCGTCGACACGGTTGCCGCACAGCTCGCCGCCGAGGGCAACTCCGAGGAACTGCAGGCCCTGGTCGAGGGGCTGGCCGCACAGCACAGCGGGTTCTTCGCGGCCGCGTGGCGGGTGGAGCATCCGGCCACCGCCGACGTGCTGGAGGCGATGGGGCGGCTGCACCCGGACAAGAAGGTGGCGAAGGAGGCCCGGAAGGCGGCGTTCAAGGCGCGTTCCCAGCAAGGGAGTTGACGACGGCCGAAGAACCCCTTGGGTTCGGCATGGGGCAGTGCATACGGATTCTTGAACAAAGGGCTTCGAAGTCGCCCGGTGTTCAGTCGGTGTTCAGAAGCGGGCGCGAGCGTGGGCGCCGGACCGAGGACGCCACCCTCCACGGCACTCCCACCGTCTCAGGAGACACCATGTCGCTCACCCGCAGGGACTTCGCCAGGACATCCGCGATCACCGGCGCCGGGGTGGCGCTGGCGGGCAGCGTCGGCGCCCTCGCCAGCGCCCCCGGCGCCCTCGCCGCCACGGACGAGGCCGAGACCGCGGCCGGTACCGGGGCCGCGGACGGCACGGCGGCACGCGGCCGGCACGGCGTCGGCTACGGCCCCCTGATCGCCGACCCGGCCGGCCTCCTCGCCCTGCCCGAGGGCTTCACGTACTGCGTCATCACCTACAGCGGCCGCACCACGCTGGAGTCGGGCGAGTTCACCCCGTCCAACCACGACGGCACCGCCACCTTCGACGGCCCGCGCGGCGCCACCCTGCTCGTCAACAACCACGAGCTGGCCGGCCCCCGTGCCAAGTGGCCCCACCCGGTGCCGCTCACCGAGGGCCTGGTCTACGACCCGGCGGCGGCCGGCGGCTGCACGGTGGTCGAGGTCCGCCGCGACCACGTGGCCAATGGGGTCTCCCCTGCTCGAACGTAGTTGAGAGCTTGGGGAAGGGTCGGCATCGCGGGCACCGCCACCAACTGCGCGGGCGGCAGCACCCCGTGGGGCACGTGGCTGACCTGCGAGGAGACCGAGGACAAGGCCGGCCAGAACGGCATGACCAAGGACCACGGCTACGTCTTCGAGGTCGACCCCGCCGACCGCTGGGCGGGCCGCGACCCCAAGCCGATCAAGGCACTCGGCCGCTACGCCCACGAGGCCGTCGTGACCGACCCCGGGCGCGGCCACCTCTACCTCACCGAGGACGCCTCCGGTCCCAACGGCCTGCTGTACCGCTGGACTCCGCCGGAGGGCTTCCGCCACGGCCGCGGCAGGCTGCGCACCCTCGCCGACGACGCGGGCGTGCTCCAGGCCTTCAAGTGCTTCGACTCCGGCGGGAAGTTCGTCGACGACCTCTCCCGCGCCACGAGGACCGGCACGGTCTACGGCGTCGACTGGGCGGACGTCCCCGACCGCGACGCCAGGGCGGTCTCCGTCCGCAAGCAGTTCGGCACCGGCCAGGTCACCCGCGCCCGCAAGCTGGAGGGCATGTGGTGGGGCGACGGCGGTGCCTACGTCGTCTCCTCCTACGCCCGCGAGGAGAGCCCGGTCGCACACGACGGCCAGGTCTGGTTCTACGACCCGAAGCGCCGCACCCTCACCCTGAAGGTGCTGCTCGGTGTCAACCCCGCCCCCGCCGAGGACGGCCGCTTCGACGGCCCCGACAACATCACCGTCTCCCCCTACGGCGGCCTCGTCATCGCCGAGGACGGCGAGGGCGTCCAGCACCTGTTCGGCGCCACCGAGAGCGGTCGCACGTACCCGATCGCCCGCAACGAACTCAACATCGGCACCGAGGCGTCCCCGGAATACAGCGAGTTCACCGGCGTCACCTTCTCGCCCGACGGCAGGACCCTGTACGTCAACATCCAGACCCCGGGCATCATGCTGGCCATCACGGGGCCGTGGAAGCGGCAGAAGCGGTAACCCATTCCTTCGCTCGCACCGCGGCTGCCTGCGGCGACTCCACCCGTGTGCCGCCGAGGCGCGGTCGACGCCGACCTGGCGTTCGGTAGCATGCGCGGAGAGTCCCCGGTGGGCGAGGAGTAGCTGGATGGCGCAGGTCAGGCCCATGCGCGCGGACGCTCGGCGCAACTATGAGCGGTTGCTGAAGGTGGCGGCGCAGGCCTTCGCCGAGCATGGGGAGAGCGCGTCGCTCGACGACATCGCCAAGCGGGCGGGCGTCGGCTCCGGCACGCTCTACCGGCACTTCCCCACGCGGCAGGCGCTGCTGGAGGCCGCGTACGTGGACCGCATCGAGGCGCTCGGGGCACGGGCCGACGAGCTGGCGGCACAACTGCCGCCGGGCGAGGCGCTGTTGGAGTGGCTGTACGAGCTGTGCGTCGGCACGATCCAGGTGCGCGGACTGAAGGCGCTGCTCGGTTCGGCGGTCACGGACGGCAGCACCGCGGCGCTGCCCGCGTGCGGGACGCCCGTGCGCGGCGCCGCGGGCCGGCTGATCGAGGCCGCGCGGGCGGAGGGCTTCCTGCGGGCCGACCTGGAGCCGGTCGAACTGCTGCGCCTGGCCCACGGGGTGGCCACGGCATCGGAGCTGGCGGACGGGGAGGGCACGCAGATCCGGCGCTATCTGGCGCTGTTGACGGAAGGGCTGCGGGCGTAGGGGGCCCCGCGCCCCGGAGGGCGCGGTGGCTGCGTCGCGACGGGGGGCTACAGGGCTCTCGCCCCCGGGTCCACCATGTTCCGGACCGTGCGGGCCTTGACGAAGTCGCCCAGCGCCGTCATGTCCCACTCGCCGGAGAACTGGCGGACGAGCTTGGCCATCATGACGCCCGTCTGGGGCTCGGCGTTGGTCAGGTCGAAGCGGACCAGCTCCTCGTCGGTGGCCGCGTCGACCAGGCGGCAGTAGGCCTTGGCGACCTCGGTGAACTTCTGGCCGGAGAAGGAGTTGACCGTGAAGACCAGGCCGGTGACCTCCGGGGGGACGCGGCCGAGGTCGACCACGATCACCTCGTCGTCGCCCCCGCCCTCACCGGTGAGGTTGTCGCCCGAGTGCTTGATCGCGCCGTTCAGGATCGTCAGCTTGCCGAAGTAGCAGCTGTCGATGTGGTTGCGCTGCGGGCCGTACGCGATGACCGAGGCGTCCAGGTCGATGTCCGCGCCGCGGAACGCCGGCTCCCAGCCGAGGCCCATCCTCACCTGCGAGAGCAGCGGGCGGCCGGACTTGACCAGGGACACCGTCTCGTTCTTCCGGAGGCTGACGCGGCCCTTGTCCAGGTTCACCTTCCCGGCGCCCGGGACGGGTGCGGGCGGCGTGGGCGGGGCCGGAGGCATCGGGGGAGCCGCCGGGGCGGACATCGGCGGGGCCGGCGGGGTCACCGGCTGCGGCGGGGCCGCGGGCGCCGCGGCCGGTTCCTCCACCGTCACGCCGAAGTCCGTCGCGATGCCGGCCAGGCCGTCGGCGTACCCCTGGCCCACGGCCCGGGCCTTCCAGGCGCCGCCCCGGCGGTAGAGCTCCACGACGACCAGCGCCGTCTCCGCGCCGAGCCGGGGCGGGGTGAACGTGGCCAGCGCGGCGCCGGTGTCCGCGTCGCGGATCGTGGCCGTCGGCTCGACGCCCTGGAAGGTCTGGCCGGCCGCGTCCGGGCTGGCGGTGACCACGATCTTCTCGATGTCCGGCGGGACGGCGGGGGTGTCGACCGTGATCGAGTCGGGGGCCGCGCCCCCGCCGGACGTGTAGGTCACGCCCGGGCCCGTCGGCTGGTTGTAGAAGATGAAGTCGTCGTCCGAGCGCACCTTGCCGTCGCCCGTGAGCAGCAGGCCCGATACGTCGAGCCGCACGGGCGCGGACACGTCCACCGTGACACGGGCGGCCGACAGAGGGATGTTCGAGCCAGGGGTCATAGCTGTCATGCCGGGTGAACGAACGACACCGCTTTACCGTTCCCTTACCCAGCCCCCAAGTGGCTCAGGGCACCACCACGATCTTCCGGCCCACCCCCGCCGCGAACTGTTCCAGCGCCTGCGGGTAGCGCTCCAGCGGGATCCGGTCGCTGATGAAGACCTGCGGGTCCAGCACGCCGTTGGCGAACAGTTCCGCCGCCCGCTCGAAGCTGTGCAGCACCGCCATGGAGCCGGTGATGGTGATCTCCTGGTTGTAGATGCGGTACGGGTCGATGGTCACCCGGGTCGCGTAGTCGGCCACCCCGAACTGCAGGAAGGTGCCCGCCTTCGCCACCCGGCCCAGGCCGTCCTGGATCGCCGCCGCGTTGCCGGTCGCGTCCACGACCACGTCCCAGCCCTGCGGCCGCTCCAGCTCGTCCGCGTTCGCCGCCGAGCCGGACACGCCCAGCCGCCGAGCCGTCTCCAGCCGCGCCGGGTTCACGTCCACCACGTCCACGCTCGCCGCGCCCGTGCGCTTGGCCAGCTCCAGCATCATCAGGCCCATGGTCCCGGAGCCGTAGATCAGGACGTGGGCGCCGAGACGGCTGCTGAGGATGTCGTAGCCCCGCACCGCGCAGGACAGCGGTTCCACCAGGGCCGCGTCCTCGGTGCGCACGTGCTCCGGCAGCTTCACGCAGTTCGCCACGGGGGCGACCGCGTATTGGGCCGCCCCGCCCGCCGTGGTCACGCCGATCGCGGCCCACCGCTCGCACAGGTTGTTGTGGCCGCTGCGGCAGTGACGGCACTCGTAGCAGTACAGCGAGGGGTCCACGGCCACCCGGTCGCCGATCGCGACCTCGGTGACCTGGCCGCCGACCCCGACCACCTCGCCCGCGAACTCGTGCCCGGGGACGATCGGCAGCTTGGGCGCGAACTCGCCCTGGAGGATGTGCAGATCGGTGCCGCACAGGCCGCAGGCCGCCACCTCCACGACGACCTCGCGCGGGCCCGGTGTCGGGTCGGGCACCTCGGTGACCACGGCGCGGCCCACGGACTCGATGACGGCGGCCTTCATTTCACGGCTCCCAACGACAGGCCCTGGACCAGTTTGTCCTGGGCGGCGAACCCCGCGGCGAGCACCGGCAGGGAGATGACGAGCGACGCGGCGCACACCTTGGCCAGGAACAGGCCCTGGCTGGTGATGAAGCCGGTCAGGAAGACGGGGGCGGTCTCGGCGACCACGCCCGTCAGCACCCGGGCGAACAGCAGCTCGTTCCAGCTGAAGATGAAGCAGATCAGGGCGGTGGCGGCGATGCCGGGCAGGGCGATCGGGGCGACCACGCGCGCGAGGATGGTCGGCAGCCGGGCGCCGTCCACGCGCGCGGCCTCGATGATGGCGACCGGCACCTCGGCGAGGAAGGACTGCATCATCCACACCGCGATCGGCAGGTTCATGGAGGTGTAGAGGACGACCAGGAGCCAGATGTTGTCGAGCATCCCGGTGTTCCTGGCGAACAGGTAGATCGGCAGCAGGCCCGCCACGGCCGGCAGCATCTTCGTGGACAGGAAGAAGAACAGCACGTCCGTCCACTTCTTCACCGGCCGGATCGACAGCGCGTAGGCCGCCGGGAGGGCCAGGAGGAGGACACAGAGCGTGGAGACCACCGACGCCACCGTGGAGTTGATCAGCGCGGGCCACGGGCTCGCCCCGCCGCCGCTGCCGAAGAACTCGCGGTAGCCGTCGAGCGTCAACGACGCCGCGAAGGACGGCGGGTTGGTCGCCGCGTCCGCCTCCGAGTGGAAGGAGGTGAGGGCCATCCAGGCGATCGGCAGGAAGAACACGATCCCGGCCAGCCAGGCCACGAGGCCCGGTCCGTTCCGGCGCAGTATGCGCGACACGGCGGTCATGCGCGGGACACCTCCTCGCGGAACAGGGACGACACCACGCGCAGCGCGAAGGTCGCGATGATGATGGAGCCGATGACGACCAGCACGCCGGCCGCCGAGGCGAGGCCGTTCTCGTGGGCCTGGTAGAAGCTCTGGTAGACGGTGTACGGCAGGTTCGCCGTCCCCAGGCCTCCCGAGGTGATCGTGAACACCGCGTCGAAGTTCTGCACGATGTAGATCGAGCCGAGCAGGGCGCCGAGTTCGAGGTAGCGGCGCAGGTGGGGGAGGGTCAGATGGCGGAAGACCTGCCAGTCGTTCGCGCCGTCGACCCGCGCGGCCTCGATCTGCTGCTGGTCCCGGCTCTGCAGCCCGGCGAGCAGGATCAGCATCATGAACGGCGTCCACTGCCACACCAGGGAGGCCTCGACCGCGAGCAGCGGGGTGTGGGAGATCCAGTCCGGCTGGGGGCCGCCCACATAGTGCAACAACCCATTGAGCAGGCCGTATTCAGGGTTGTAGAGCACATGCTTCCAGAGCAGCGCCGCGGCCACCGGCACCACCAGGAAGGGCGCGATCAGCAGGGTGCGGACGATGCCCCGGCCGCGGAACCTCCGGTCCAGCAGCAGGGCGAGCACCAGCCCCAGCACCAGGCTGGCCAGCACCACCGCCACCGTGAGCAGCACGGTCGTCCACACCGACTGGCGCAGGTCGGCGTCGGTCAGCACCTGGCGGTAGTTGGCCAGGCCGGTGAAGTGACGGGCCTTGGGGTAGAGGGCGTTCCAGTCGAAGAAGGAGATCACCAGCGTGGCCACGAACGGCAGTTGGGTCACGGCGATCATGAAGACGAGGGCCGGCAGCAGGGGGGCCCGGGTGGCCCAGGCGCGCAGCCGGGCCGAGGGTTGTTTCACCATGTGAGCGGGGGAGGCCGCGAGGGCGGCCGTGGTCGTGGCTGTCATCGTCCCTCGTACTCCTTGGAGATCTTCTCGGCGAGCTGTTGGGACTTCTTCAGGGCCGAGCCGACGGACTGGCGTCCGGCGATGGCCGCGCTGATCTCCTGGGAGACCTTGGTGCCGAGGTCGGTGAACTCCGGGATGCCGACGAACTGGATGCCGGGTGCGGGCCGCGGCTGCACCCCGGGGTCGTTCGGACGGGCGCTCTCGATGGCCTGCCTGGTCATCTCCTGGAAGGAGGCGGCCGACGCGCGGTAGTCGGCGTTCTCGTACGTCGACGCCCGCTTGCCCGCCGGGACGTTCGGCCAGCCGCTGGTCCGGCCGACCAGTTGCTCATAGCCCTTGCTCGACGCCCAGGAGACGAACTTCCAGGCCTTGTCGGGGTTGCGGGAGGCCTGCTGGATGCCCCAGGCCCAGGTGTAGAGCCAGCCGGAGGACGGGGTCCTCTCGACGGGCGCCGGGGCGTAACCGAGCTTGCCCTTGACCGGTGAGCCGTCGGCCTCCAGCAGTCCGGCGGCGCTCGTGGCGTCGTACCACATGGCGACCTTGCCCTGGGTCATGTCGTTCAGGCACTCGGCGAAGCCGGACTGGGCGGCGCCGGACTCGCCGTGCGCACGGACGAGATCGACATAGAACTTCGTCGCCTTCTCGAACTCGGGCGCGTCCAGGTGGGCCTTCCACTTCGTGTCGAACCAGGTGCCGCCGAAGGTGTTCACGACCGTCGTCAGCGGCGCCATCAGCTCGCCCCAGCCGGGCAGTCCGCGCAGACAGATGCCCTTCATCCCGGGCTTCGCGCCGTCCGCCTGCGCGGCGAGGTCGGCGACCTGCCGCCAGGTGGGGTGGGCGGGCATGGTGAGGCCCTTCGCCGCGAAGACGTCCTTGCGGTACATCAGGAACGACGACTCGCCGTAGAAGGGCTGCCCGTAGAGCTTGCCGTCGTCGGCGGTGAGGGACTGGCGCATCGGCTTCAGCACGTCGTTCTCGTCGTACGACGGGTCCTTCGCGACGTACGAGTCCATCTCGTGCAGCCAGCCGTTGCGGGCGTAGATCGGTATCTCGTAGTTGGACAGGGTGGCCACGTCGTACTGCCCGGCCTGGTTGGCGAAGTCCTGGCTGATCTTGTCGCGGACGTCGTTCTCGGGCAGGACCGTGAAGTTGACCTTGATGCCGGTCTCCTTGGTGAAGTGCGCGGCGGTCAGCTTCTGCAACTCGGTCATCTGCGGGTTGTTGACCATCAGGACGTTGATGGAGTCGCCGCCGGAACCGGTCCCGCCCGCGCCGGCCCAGCAGCCGGAGAGCAGCGGGGCGAGCAGCGTTCCCGCGGCGGCCATGGCGAGCGTGGCTCGCGGCCTCCGTCGGCTCGGGGTGCGCATGGGTCGCTCCTGGAGGTATGGGGAGATAAGGGGCGCTCCTCGGCGTGAAGAGCCCCTGGGGGAGGGGGAGTTTGATTTTCGGACCTGGACGGTTTGTTTTTCAGACCCTGATGACCTGCGGGCCCAGCAGGGAGTAGCGGTGGGCCTCGGCGGCCGGGAGCAGGGTGCTCGTCACGATCGCCTCCAGCGCGCCGACCTCGGCGAACCGGCAGAAGCTGACCGCGCCGAACTTGGTGTGCACACCCGCGAACACGGTGCGCCGGGCGGCTCGCAGCGCCTGTGCCTTGACCTCGCTGACCGCCGGGTCGGGCGTGGTGAGGCCGTACTCGCGGGAGATGCCGTTGGCGCCGATGAAGGCCAGGTCGAGGACGAAGCCGGCGAGCATCTTCGTCGTCCAGTGGTCGACGGTGGCCAGCGTGCCCGCCCGGACCCGGCCGCCGAGCAGCAGCACCGAGACCTGTTCGGCCTCGGCGAGGGCGGCCGCGACCGGCAGCGAGGCGGTGACCACGGTGAGCGGCCGGTCGGTGGGCAGGGCCTCGGCGATGAGCTGCGGGGTGAAGCCCTCGTCGACGAAGACCGTCTCGGCGTCCCCGAGCAGTCCGGCCGCGGCGGCCGCGATCCGGCGTTTCTCGGGCACATGGCTGGTGGCGCGGAAGGCGAGCGTCGTCTCGAAGCCGGCGCTCTCCACCGGGTAGGCGCCGCCGTGCGTACGGCGGACCAGACCGTGGTCCTCCAGGGCCCGCAGATCGCGCCGGATGGTCTCCTTGGCCACGCCCAGCTCCTCGGCGAGCGCGGCGACGTCGACCGAGCCGGTGGCCCGCGCCGCCAGCACGATCTCGCGCTGGCGCTCCTCGGCCGTCCTCGTGCTCATGTCGTCACCCGCATTCCCGTGGGACTGCCCGTTCGGGCCCATGGGGGAAGTTCTACAGCGGGGGCGCGGCACCGACCAAGCCTGTCGCGGGCCCGTTTCTGCCCGTGTGGGCCCGTTTGCCGAGCGTGGCGCCCGCCGCGGACCTGCGAGGCCGTGTCCTGCGGGGTGGGAGCGGGCGGCCCGGATGCCCGGACACGGCGGCGGGCGGGCCCGTTCGGTGCCCGCCCGCGCGCGTGGGCGACGGTTTTCCGCCGCCGGGAGCCTTCGTTCCGGACGCCCTGCCCGGGGTCAGTACGGCCAGATCGGCGGGTCGCTCACGAAGTGCCCGCCCAGGTGGCCGTGGGCCGGGTTCGCCGGGTCCAGCTCGCCCTGCTCGGCGATCAGCTTGCCGGCGTACGGCTCGGAGTCGTCCTGCGGCGCGTAACCGAGCGCCCGCGCGGTGCTCAGGTCCCACCACAGCCGGGTGTTGGCGGAGGAGCCGTAGACCACCGTGTGGCCGACCTCCTCGGCGGTCAGGGCCGCGTGGAAGAGACGGGCGCCGTCGGCCGGGCTCATCCACACCGAGAGCATGCGCACGCTGGTCGGCTCCGGGAAGCAGGAGCCGATGCGCACAGAGACGGTCTCCAGGCCGTGCTTGTCCCAGTACAGCTGGGCGAGATCCTCACCGAAGGACTTGGACAGGCCGTAGAAGGTGTCCGGGCGGCGCGGGGTGTCGACCGGGATGAGCGGCTCGCCCGCGCGCGGGGCGGGGGTGAAGCCGACGGCGTGGTTGGAGGAGGCGAACACGATCCGGGGCACCCCCTCCTGGCGGGCTGCCTCGTAGAGGTTGTAGGTGCCCTCGATGTTCGCCTTAAGGATCTTCTCGAACGGGGCTTCCAGGGAGATGCCCGCGAGGTGGAGGACCGCGTCCACGCCCCGCACCGCCTCGCGCACCGCCGCCGTGTCGGCGAGGTCGGCGGTGATCGCGTCCGGCGCGCCCTCGACGGGGCGCACGTCGAACAGGCGCAGCGTGTAGCCGTACTCCGGCAGCAGGGACCGCATCAGGGTGCCGAGCCCGCCGGCGGCGCCGGTGAGCAGGACGGTGCGGGGAGCGGGCATCCTGGGTTCTCCTTGTGGCCGATATTCACATACATGGACAAGTTAGAGAGCCTCGCCCGTCAGCGTCAAGTGTCGCGTGAACGCGGCGAATCCACCCCGGAGTTGCCCGTTTGGCTGCTTGACCTGCCGTAAGGGGGCCCCTTAGCGTGGTCGCGTTCAGAAATGTAGACGTAAATCAGAAACGTGCACCGGTGTTTCTCAAGGGAGAGCTCGTGACGCCAGCCCCTCTCACCGAACGGCTCAGCGACCCGAGCGGGCCGCTCTTCTTCCCCGTCACGGCCTACGGCCCGGGCGGTGCCCTCGACCTCGACGTCTACCGCACCCATGTACGCCGCGGCGTCGAGGCCGGCGGTGCCGCCGTGTTCGCCTGCTGCGGCACCGGAGAGTTCCACGCGCTGCTGCCGGAGGAGTTCCGGGACTGCGTCCGGGCGGCCGTCGAGGCAGCAGAGGGGCGCGTGCCGGTGGTCGCGGGCGCCGGGTACGGCACCGCGCTCGCCGTCCGCTACGCGCGCCTGGCCGAGGAGGCGGGCGCCGACGGCCTGCTCGCCATGCCGCCGTACCTCGTCAGGGCCGGCCAGGAGGGCCTGCTGCGGCACTACCGCGAGGTCGCCGCCGCCACGGCCCTGCCGGTCATCGTCTACCAGCGCGACAACGCCGTCTTCACCCCGCCCACGGTGGTCGCACTCGCCCGCACCGACGGGATCATCGGCCTCAAGGACGGCCTCGGCGACCTCGACCTCGTCCAGCGCATCGTCAGCGCCGTGCGCACCGAGGCCCGCGGCGACTTCCTCTACTTCAACGGCCTGCCCACCGCCGAGCAGACCCAGCTCGCGTACCGCGCGCTCGGCATCACCCTGTACTCCTCGGCCGTCTTCTGCTTCGCCCCCGAGATCGCCCGCGCCTTCCACCGCGCCCTCGCACAGGGCGACACGGCGACCGTGCGGCGCCTCCTGGACGGCTTCTACCGCCCGTTCGTGGAACTGCGCGCCCAGGGCCACGGCTACGCCGTCTCCCTCGTCAAGGCGGGCGTACGACTGCGCGGCCTGGACGTCGGCGAGGTCCGGCCCCCGCTGCACGAACCGTCGGAGGACCACGTCAAGCAGCTCGCCCAGCTGATCGAGCGCGGGTACGCACTGCTGGAGGAGGGCCGGTGAAGGCGTCGGCGTTCGTCTACCCCTGGGACGTCAACGGCGACCCCGCGGCCCCCGCGCGCGTGGCCGGGCTCGGGGTGGAGCAGGTGACCCTCGCCGCCGCCTACCACTCCACCCGCGCCCTGACCCCCCGCCACCCCCGCCACCGCATCGTCACCGCCGAGTACGCGGCCGCCCTCTACCCGCCCGGCGACCGCTGGGCGGGTAGAGGCCTGCGCCCCTACCCCGCCGGCCGCTGGGCTCCGGGCGACGCCTACGGCGAGGCGGCACGGGCCCTGGCCGCGGCCGGGCTGGAGGTGCACACCTGGGTCGTGCTCGCGCACAACTCCCGCCTGGGCGCCGAGCATCCGGACACCTCGGTCGTCAACGCCTACGGCGACCGCTACCCCTGGGCGCCCTGCATCGCCCAGCCCGCCACGCGCGCGTACCTGGTCGACCTCGCCGCCGAGGCCGCCGTACGCCCCGGCGCGCACGGCACCGAGCTGGAGTCCCTCGGCTGGTACGGGCTCCAGCATCTGCACGCCCACGACAAGACCGGCGGGGTCGGCCTCGGCGAGGCCGGGCAGTACCTGATGGCCCTGTGCTTCTGCCCGGCCTGCCGCGACGGGTACGGCGAACAGGGCCTCGACCCCGACCGGTTGGCGGCATCCGTGCGCGACGCCCTGGAGCCGCTGTGGCGGGGCACGGCGGACGACGAGGGCTGGCCGACCGTCGTCAAGCTGCTCGGCGAGGAACCGGCCGCCCGCACGCGCGCGTGGCGCGAGGAGACCGCCGGCAGCCTCCAGGAGGAGGCCGTCGCCGCCGTCCGCGCCGGCGCTCCGGCCGGCTTCCGGATCCTGCTGCACGCCGACCCGGTCTCCCACCACTGCGGCGCCAACGCCGGCGTCGACCCCGCGCGCGTGTTCGCCGTCGCCGACGGCGTCGTCGTGCCGTGCACCGGCGGCACCGGCCTGCTGGCGCCCTTCGCCGCACACGCCCGCGAGCGGACGGTGATCGCCGCCAACCTCACCGTGGTGTCCGGGATGGGCGGCAGCCCCGGCACCCTCGCGCAGGACGCGGCACGCGCGCGTGCGCAGGGCGCGACGGAACTGCGGCTGTATCACGCCGGGTTGGCGTCGGACGGCGACCTCGACGCGGTACGGGAGGCGCTGTCCGCGCTGTCCGGGCCGGCCGCGCGCTGAGCCGTCGTGGCCGCCGTCAGCAGCAGCGCGAGGCCGTAGAGGGGCAACAGCAGCGCGGGGGAGGCCAGTTCGACCAGGCCGGCGCCGACGCCCAGCCCGATCACGTTGGGTGTGAAGACGAGGGTGTTGGCGGTGGCCGTCGCCCGGCCCAGCAGCGGGCCGGGCGTCTCCCGCTGGACGGCGGTGAACACCGCGACGAGCACACAGGGCAGCGCCAGTCCGGTCGCCGCGGCGGACACGAGGGCCACCGCGTCCGACGGCACCGCCCGCGCGGCCACCGCGACCGCGTTCAGCGCGATGCCCGCCGCCGCGAGCCGGCGTCCGCCGAGGCGCCGCAGCGCGGCCCCCGCCACGAGCCCGGCCGCCACCGAACCCGCGCCCTGGACGGCGTACAGCACGCCCGTGTAGGCGGGGGAGCGGCCGAGCCGGTCCACGACGGCGTACACCGTCGTGGCGCTCAGCGAGCCGAGCAGCATCGTCGTACCGCCGGCCGCGACCAGCGGACGCAGCGCTGGGTGCCCCCACAGGTGCCGCGCCCCGTCGGCGGTCTCCCGCCACCAGCCCTGCCCGGACCGTACGGGCCGCTCCTCGCGCACCCGCAGCAGGGCGACCAGACCGGCGCAGACCACGAAGGTGGCCGCGTCCAGACAGGCGACCGCCGGACCGCCGAAGGCCGCGTACAGGCCCGCCCCGGTCAGCGGGGCGACCAGCTTCATGCCCTCCGTGACGGTCATCCGCAGCCCGTTGAAATCGCCGAGGAGGTCCTCGTCGACGGCGGCGGTCACCAGCCCCGCCACGGCGGCCTCGGCGACGACCGCCACCGTGCCGTACAGCAGCAGCACGGTGAACAGCAGCCACAGCCCGCCGGGGGAGCGGACGGCGAAGAGCGTGAGGAGGACGGCGGCGAGTCCCAGGTCCATGCGGACCAGCAGGGGCCCCCGGCGCACCCGGTCGGCGACGGTGCCGAGCGCCGGGCCCGCGAGGCAGGGTGCCCACATGGCGAGCATGCACAGGGCGGCCAGCCCGTCGGACCCGGTGAGGTCCTTGACCCACACACCCGAGGCCAGCCACAGCGAGGAGGTGCCGAAGGCGGACACCGTCAGGGCGGTGAGATACAGCCCCGCGTTGCGGTCCCGCAGGACGCGCGGGAGGGTCCAGGAAGTCGTCATGCCTGGTCATCGTGGAGCTAAGGGGGGTCGGCGGGGATCGGTGAGGTGCCCTATTTCCCTCGCGGACGCGAACGGGAACGGCCGGGACCGATGAGTTTCCCCGCGCCGGCCGGTCTGTCCTTCGTACGGGGAGTGCAGATATCGCGACCCTGAAGGAGTGAGGCAGACATGACCACGTTCGACCTCGGACCCCAGACCAGAGCCGTGGCGCGGCTCGCCGAGTCCGTGACCGACGAGCAGCTGGCCGGCCCGACCCCCTGCCCGGATCTGGCGGTGCGCAACCTGCTGGGCCACCTGCTGGGACTGTCCGTGGCCTTCCGTGACGCGGCGCGCAAGGACCTCGGCCCCACGACCGACACCAACCCGAACGCCGCCGTCCCGGACATCGGCCCCGGCTGGCGCGAGGAACTGCCCAAGGCGCTGGACGAGCTGGCCGACGCCTGGCGCGACCCGGCCGCATGGACCGGGGACACCCGGGCCGGTGGCGTGGACCTGCCGGCGGCGGTCGCGGGCGCGGTCGTCGCCGACGAACTGGTCGTCCACGGGTGGGACCTGGCGCGCGCCACGGGCCAGGACTACGCCCCCGACGCGGCCGCGCTGGGCTCGGCGCTCACGTTCCTGCGTGCCGCCGCGAATGATCCGAACCGCGGGAACGGGCTGTTCGGGCCGGTGGTCGAGGTGCCGGAGTCCGCGACGCTGCTGGACCGGACGATCGGGCTGAGCGGCCGGGATCCCGGGTGGCGGCCGGTGCCGGCCTGACAGCACGCAGGAGGGCCCGAGTTGCCGCGTGTCCGGTTCGCCCGGCGCCGTACTCTCGTCCCATGCCCCTCACCCTCACCGTCCTCGGCACCGCCTCCCCGCACCCCGGGCCCGACCGGCCGTGCTCGGGGTACCTGCTGGCCGGTGGAGGCGCCGAGGTGTGGGTGGATGCGGGGCCCGGGTCGTTCGCGGAATTGCAGCGGCACACGGATCCGGCGCGGCTGACCGCGATCTGGATCTCCCATCTGCACGCCGACCACAGCGCCGATCTGCTCGCCGCCGCCTACGCCTTCGCCTTCGGCGGGGCGACCCCGCACGCGCCGATCCCCGTGTACGCCCCGCGGGACTGCGCCCAGAGGCTGGCCGGCTTCCTCGGGCGGGCGGACGTCGACTTCCTCAAGGGCGTCCTCGACTTCCGCGCCCTGTACGACGGCCACGACGTCCGGCACTGGAACCTGCGGCTGACCGCCCGAGCCGTCGCCCACGACACCGAGGCGTACGGACTGCGCGCCGAGTGCCAGGGCAGTGTCCTCGCGTACTCCGGGGACAGCGGGCCGTGCGCCGCACTCGGTGAACTCGCCTCCCGCGCCGACCTGTTCCTGTGCGAGGCCGACATCGACGTCCATCGCGAAGGCGAACAGGTGCACCTCACGCCGGAGGACGCCGGGCGCATCGCCCGGGAGGCGCGGGTGCGCGAGCTGCTCGTCACCCACGTCGGTCCCACGCTCACCCGCGAGGCGGCCACCGCACGCGCCGCCGCGGTCGCGGGCCGGCCCACCCGTGCCGCCGTCGAGGGCGACACCCGCACCTGCTGAGGCGCCCCGGCCCGAAACCCCGACGTCCTCCGAGGCCCCCCGGGCTTCCTTTGTCAGAAGCATTGACGAAACGCGGGCCCCCTCCTACCTTCAACGCGTCGTACTTCGTACGTCATATACGAGACGCGATATGTGAGATCCGAGAGGGCCGCATGACCTCTGTGCCCACCCCGATCCCGTCCCGCACGCAGTACGTGCTGGACGCGGTCAAACACCGCATCCTCACCGGACAGTTGACGCCCGGTCAGGCTCTGGTCGAGACGGAGCTGGCCGCGCAGTTCGGGGTGTCCAAGACCCCGGTGCGCGAGGCGCTGAAGACCCTCGCCGGGACCGGCCTGGTCGTGATGAGCCAGTACAAGGGCGTCACGGTGCGCATGGTGGACGCGGACATGGCACGCGAGGTCTACGACGTACGGCTCCTGCTGGAGCCCGAGGCACTGCGCAGGGCCGTCCGGCGTGGCGCCCGTCTCGACGCCGCGCGCGACGCGCTGGCCCGTGCCGACGGCGCCACCGACACCGCCGAACGCTCCCTGGCCAACCGGGAGTTCCACCGCGCGCTCTACCTGCCGTGCGGCAACCCGCTGCTCGGCCGGATGCTCGACGAGGTCCGCGACCAGGCCGCCCTCGTCTCCGCCGTCGCCTGGGCCACCGACCCCTCCTGGGAGCGGGAGGCCGCCGAGCACCGGGAGATCCTGCGGCTCGCGCTCGCCGGCGACGCCGACGCGGCCGCCGGCGCCCTGCACGCCCACATCGCGTCCTTCGTCCAGCGCGCGTTCCCCTCGGACGGCGACCCCCACCCAGCGGAAGGCCATGCATGAGCAGCGTGACGTTCGAGAGCAGGCGGGCGGCCCTGGCCGACGTGGTGGCCATCCCGGTGACCCCGTTCGCCGCGGACGGCTCCGTCGACACCGGCGCCCACCGGGCCCTGCTGCGCCGCCTGCTCGACGGCGGGATCACGACCCTCACCCCGAACGGCAACACCGGCGAGTTCTACGCCCTCGCCCCCGAAGAACGCCGCCTGGTCGCCGAGTTGACCGTCGAGGAGGCCGGGGAGCGCGCGGCGATCCTCGTCGGCGTCGGACACGACCTGCCCACCGCCATCGCCGCCGCCCGGCACGCGCGCGACCTCGGCGCCGGGATGGTCATGGTCCACCAGCCCGTGCACCCCTACGTCTCGGCGGCCGGCTGGGTCGACTACCACCGTGCCATCGCCGAGTCCGTGCCCGAGCTGGGCGTGGTGCCGTACCTGCGCAACACCCAGCTGCCCGGCGCCCGGCTCGCCGAACTCGCCGACCACTGCCCGAACGTCATCGGCGTGAAGTACGCCGTACCGGACGCCGCCCGCTTCGCCGCCTTCGCGCGCGACGCCGGCCTCGACCGCTTCGTCTGGGTCGCCGGACTCGCCGAGCCGTACGCCCCCTCCTACTTCTCGGCGGGCGCCACCGGCTTCACCTCCGGCCTCGTGAACGTCGCCCCGGCCGTCTCGCTGAACATGCTCGAAGCGCTGCGATCCGGCGACCACCCGGCCGCCATGAAGGTCTGGGAGCAGATCCGCCGCTTCGAGGAACTGCGCGCCGCCCACGGCTCGGCCAACAACGTCACCGTCGTCAAGGAGGCCCTCGCCTCGCTCGGCCTGTGCCGCCGCGACGTGCGCCCGCCGAGCCGGCCGCTGCCCGAGGACGAGCGTGCCGAGGTCGCCGCCATCGCCGCCGGATGGCCGATATGAGCGCCCCGCGCAAGCGCCCCGAGGACCTGAGAAGCCACCAGTGGTACGGCACCGACGGCCTGCGCTCCTTCAGCCACCGGGCCCGCACCCGCCAGCTCGGCTACCTCCCCGAGGAGCACCTCGGCAAGCCGGTCATCGCGATCCTCAACACCTGGTCCGACATCAACCCGTGCCATGTGCACCTGCGCGACCGTGCGCAGGCCGTGAAGCGGGGGGTGTGGCAGGCCGGGGGCTTCCCGCTCGAATTCCCGGTCTCCACGCTCAGCGAGACCTTCCAGAAGCCGACCCCGATGCTCTACCGCAACCTCCTCGCGATGGAGACCGAGGAGCTGCTGCGCTCCTACCCCGTCGACGGCGCGGTCCTCATGGGCGGCTGCGACAAGTCGACGCCCGCCCTGCTCATGGGCGCGGCGAGCGTCGACCTCCCGGCCGTCTTCGTCCCGGCCGGGCCCATGCTCCCCGGCCACTGGCGCGGCGAGGTCCTCGGCTCCGGCACCGACATGTGGAAGTACTGGGACGACAAGCGGGCCGGCCTCATCGGCGACTGCGAGATGGCCGAGCTGGAGAGCGGCCTGGCCCGCTCGCCCGGCCACTGCATGACCATGGGCACCGCGTCCACGCTGACGGCCGCCGCCGAGGCCCTCGGCGTGACCGTGCCGGGCGCGTCCAGCATTCCGGCGGTGGACTCGGGGCACGACCGGATGGCGGCGCGGGCGGGCCTGACCGCCGTCGAACTCGTCCACCGGGACCGCCGGTTGAGCCACCTCCTCACCCGGGACGCCTTCGAGGACGCCGTCACCACCGTCCTCGGGCTCGGCGGCTCCACCAACGCCGTGATCCATCTGATCGCCATGGCCGGCCGGGCGGGCGTACGGCTCACCCTGGGCGACTTCGACCGGATCGCCCGCACGGTGCCCGTCCTGGCCAACGTCCGCCCCGGCGGCCGGACCTACCTCATGGAGGACTTCCACTTCGCCGGCGGTCTGCCCGGCTTCCTCTCCCGGATCCCGGACCTGCTCCACCTCGACCGGCCGACGGTCGCGTACGACACCCTGCGCGAGCAGCTCGACGGCGCCCGGGTGCACCACGACGACGTCATCCGGACCCGCGACAACCCGGTCGCGAGCGAGGGCGGGGTCGCCGTGCTGCGCGGCAACCTCTGCCCGGACGGCGCGGTCATCAAGCACATCGCCGCCGAGCCCCACCTGCTCAAGCACACCGGCCCGGCGGTCGTCTTCGACGACTACCGGACCATGCAGCGCACCATCAACGACCCCGCGCTCGGCATCACCGCCGACAGCGTGCTGGTGCTGCGGGGCTCGGGCCCCAAGGGCGGTCCGGGCATGCCCGAGTACGGCATGCTGCCCATCCCGGACCACCTGCTGAAGCGGGGCGTGCGCGACATGGTCCGGATCTCCGACGCCCGGATGAGCGGCACGAGTTACGGCGCCTGCGTGCTGCACGTGGCCCCGGAGTCGTACGTCGGCGGACCGCTGGCGCTGGTGCGCACCGGCGACCTCATCACCCTCGACGTCGCGGCACGCACCCTCCGACTCGACGTGGACGACGAGGAGTTGGCGCGCCGCCGGGCGCAGTGGACACCGCCGCCCGTGCGCCACGAGCGCGGATACGGCGCGCTCTACGCCGAGCAGATCACCCAGGCGGACACCGGCTGCGACTTCGAGTTCCTCGCGCGGCCGGGCACGGTGCGGGAACCGTACGCGGGCTGAGCCCGGCCCCGTTCACGCCTTTCCGCGGCCGAGATCTCGAACAATGATCGGAAAGTGCTTACTCAGAACGGAGAACAGTCAGGGCCCAAGCCGCAGCCGTGGCGAAACCGCCCGCGCCACCCCGGCGGCGCCGTGCCTCCGCGCCCCCGCGCAGGCTGCCGTACCTGCTGATCGCCCCGGCGGCCCTGCTGATGCCGGGCTTCATCGCCTACCCGGTGCTCAGCGTCTTCTGCTGCAGCCTGCAGAACTACAACCCCACCAAGCCCTGGCGGAACGGCTTCGCGGGCCTCGGCAACTTCACCCAGGCCTTCGCCCGCGACCCCCAGTTCTGGGACACGCTGACCTTCAGCGCCGAGTGGGTCGTGGTGGACGTCGGGTTGCAGCCGCTGTTCGGACTCGCGCTCGCGCTCATCGTCAACCAGACCTTCGTCGGGCGCTCGCTCGGCCGCGCCCTGGTCTTCTCCCCGTGGGCCGTCTCCGGCACGACAGGTGGATCATCATGCCCTGATCCGGAACACGGCCGCCCGAGTCGGCCGTGCCGAGGTCCCCGGTGACGACCATGTCCCCCAGGTCGAAGCCGGTGGCCTCCCCCTGCCCGGGCCGCACACTGCACCGCACGGTCACCGGGCCCAGCCCGTGTCGCCGCCCCACACCGCCTCCAGATCGTCGCACCGCACCATGACGGTCGCGGCGGTCAACTCGATCTCGTGGACGCAGCCGCCGTTCTCGTCGGGAAGCACCTCGTCCAGGAGCACCGTGTCGACCGCCATCCAGTCGATGGCACGGCGGTAGTCGACGGCGAAGTGCCGCACCCCCGAGTAGCTGATGCGCAGCCCGGAATCGTGCTTCCACCGGTTGGGCGCGAACTCCAGCACCAGCCCCCCGCTCCTGTCGGTCGCGAGCCGCACCCCGGCCAGCTCCAGGTCCTTCACACAGCGGGTGGCACCGGGAATGTCGTAGTGCCCGGGATCGGACACGAAGGCCCAGGCGCCGGGCGGCAACTCGCCTTGCAGGCCCGGCAGTTCATCGAGATAGGCACGGGGGTCGAGGAAGAACCCGTGCTGTTCCCCGTGCACGTCGACGAATTTCACGCTCACGATCCTCCCCCCTCCGCCGGACCGTTCGGGTCACAGCACCGTGACCCGAGCGGGATCCGGCAGGTCCGTCGGAGCGGTGTCGCCGTACCACGCGTACTCCAGGGCCGAGAGCCGTCCGTCGCTCACCCAGACGGGCAACTCGCCCACCACGTCGCCGGAATCGTCGCGGACCGTGCCCGTCAGCGGGAGGAGGCCGTCCGCGAGCGGGGCCGTCGGCACCCGCGACGGCACGGTCAGGTCCAGGCTCGGCGACTCGGCACCCCAAGGGCCCTCGACGGTCACCTCCGTGACCTGGGACCGGAGTTGGCGCGCGCCGGGGAAGTCCGCCGCGAGGAGTGCGGCGAGGACCTGTCGGTGTCCGAGTCCGGCAGGAGGAGGGTGGCGTGTCATGGGACCGCGATCGTATCGATCGGGTAACACCGCTCGCCCAGCAGGGTGTGATGCGCGTAGACAGTCCGTGACCTGGTACATCACTCTCAACAACCGGATCCGGAGTTTTCATGCGGAAGTCCCACAGAGTCGCCGCCGTCGGTGCCGCCTGCGCCATCGCCGGTGCCGCGCTGTACGGCGCGGGTGCGGCCGGTGCCCGGCAGTCGACCGCCGACTCGACCCACGAGCCCTACAACATCGGGCAGTTGGTGAAGGACATCGACACCTACTACGGCACCACCGCCGACAGCAACGGTGTCTACCAGGCGTCGCCCGACAGCCCGTACGCCAAGGACCTGGCGCGGATCGACGCCGACGCCAGGGCCTACATCGACAGGGCCGCCCGCACGGCGCACCGGCACGGCGAGAAGCCGGCCGTCATGTTCGACATCGACGACACGCTGCTGCTCAGCCTGGACTACGAGAAGCGGTACAACTACACGTACAACTCCACCACGTGGAACGACTACGTGAACCGCGCCGACCGACCGGCCGTCTTCGGCAGCCCCGAACTGGTCCGCTACGCGCAGTCCAAGGGCGTCGAGGTCTTCTACAACTCCGGTCTCACCGAGGCCCAGCGCACCGCCGCCGTCGCCAACCTGAAGAAGGTCGGCGCCGATGTGAACCTCGACGCCGACCACATGTTCCTCAAGAACGCCGCCAACCCGCCGGCGTACCTGAGCGGTTGCGCCACGCAGGGCAGCTGGAAGTGCACGACCGTGCAGTACAAGTCCGGCACCCGCCGGCACATCGAGGACGACCTCGGCTACGAGATCATCGCCAACTTCGGCGACCAGTACTCGGACCTGGACGGCGGCTTCGCCGACCGGACGTACAAGCTGCCGAACCCGACGTACTTCGTCTCCTGACGGCCGTACCGCGTCGTTCCTGGGGGCGCGGTCAGCCGTGCTTCGCGAAGTCGCCCTTCACCGCATAGCCGGTGCCGTCCGCGGTGCCCGTGATGGTGTAGCCGTCGTCCTTCGCGTCCCGGCCGCCGCGCCCGTGGTCGTACTGTCCCGCGAACACCCACTCGCCCGCCGGGACCGTACGCCCCTCCTTGAGGGTCCAGGTGTAGACGAGGAAGCCGCCCCGCTCCTCGACCGTCTGTGTGAAGTCCGCCTCCGGCAGGGAGCGCCAGGCGCCCGTGGAGGACACTCCACCGGTCTGGGCGACCTTCAACTCGACGGTGAGCGAGCTCAGTTGCTTCGACGTCCGCAGGGTCAGATCGCTCTGTGCCCAGAAGTCGTTGCCGTGCGGGTCGACCGAGCCGTCCGACCACAGGGGGCCCTGCTGCTCGCTGTGGGCCACGGGCGGCCGCGCGGAGGCGTCCGGCGTGCGGGACGGGGAGGAGCCCGGCGCGCGCGTCGCGTGGGTGGCGCCCGCGCCGGGCGCCGGGTTCGTGGTGCCCGCCGACGGGTGAGCGGTCGTCGCGTGCGGCGTCGGCGTCGGGGTCGGCGAGACCGCGACCGTCTGTCGCGCGGGAGACCTGTCCTGCACGGCGGACGCCACCGCGTACCCGCCGACCGCCAGCACGCTCGCGACCGCCGCGGTGGCCCCGACCACCCGGGCCCAGCCCCAGGCCGGCGGGCGGGTGGCCCGGTGGTCGGGGCGGGGGGAGTCGGCGGGCGCGGCCATGCCGCGCTCCACGCGGGCCAGGATGCGCGCACGGTCCGGCTCGTGGGCCCCGGCCGCCTCGTGCAGCCGGGCGCGCAGCTCGTCGTGCACGTCCTGCTGCCTCATCGGTTCCTTCCTCCGCTCTCGCCGGTGCGGGCGGCCATCGCCGCGTGCAGCCGCCGCGGATCGCCCCGGGGGCCGAGCAGCCGTTGCAGCTCGGCCATGCCCTTGGACGTCTGGCTCTTCACCGTACCCACCGACACCCCGAGTGCGAGGGCCGTGTCCTTCTCCGAGAGGTCGAACGCGTGCCGCAGCACCACGCACGCCCGTTTGCGGAACGGCAGTCCGCGCAGCGCCTCCCGCACGTCCACCACACCGGCCACGTCCGGGTCCTCGGTCCGCTCCTCGCGGTGCGACCAGAACAGCGCGATCCGGCGCCGCTCGCGCACGGCGCTGCGGATCCGGGTGCGGGCCAGGTTGGCGACCACGCCGCGCGCGTACGCCACCGGGTGGTCGGCGGCGCGCACCCGGTCCCAGCGGTGCCACAGCGCCAGCAGCGCGTCCGCCGCGAGATCGTCCGCGGCGTCGGAGTCGCCGGTCAACAGGTAGGCCAGACGGGAGAGTTCGGCGTGGTGCCGTTCGAAGAAGGCATGGAACTCCACCGAGGCGGCGTCGTCGACGACTGTGCCCACGGGTGACCTCTTCTCGGTGCGGCTCTCGGGGTGACTGTACGGGGTGTCGGACAACGTATGGTCCACCGAACCAGATTCCGTAACACAGGGAAAACCTGAAACAGGTTGAACAGGGGAACAATCCAGCCAGCATCCGCAAGCCGATCACCAGGTCACGAGGAGTGGCACGATGTCAGTGGACCGGTATTTCCGGATCTCCGAGCGGGGATCCACGTTCGGCCGGGAGATACGCGGCGGCTTCGCCACGTTCTTCACCATGGCCTACATCCTTGTCCTGAATCCGATCATCCTGGGAAGCGCCAAGGACAAGTACGGTCACACGCTCGACACCGGCCAACTCGTCACCGCCACCGCGCTGGTGGCGTGTGTGATGACGATCATCATGGGCGTCGGCGGCAACCTGCCGCTCGCGATCGCCGCCGGCCTAGGCCTGAACGCCGTCGTCGCCTTCCAGCTCGCCCCGCTGATGAGCTGGCCCGACGCGATGGGCCTCGTCGTCCTGGAAGGCCTGATCATCTGCCTCCTGGTCCTCACCGGGCTCCGGGAAGCGATCATGAACGCGATCCCGCACCAGCTGAAGCAGGCCATCGGCGTCGGCATCGGCCTGTTCATCGCGTTCATCGGCTTCGTCGACGCCGGGTTCGTCAGCCGCATCCCGGACGCCGCGAACACCACCGTGCCCGTGCAGCTCGGCGCCGTCGGACGCCTCACCGGCTGGCCCGTGCTGGTCTTCTGCCTCGGTGTGCTGCTGACCATCGCCCTGCTCGCCCGCAAGGTGAAGGGCGCGATCCTCATCAGCATCGTGACGATGACCGTCGTCGCGATCGTCATCGACTCCGTCGCCGGCATCAAGAGCTGGGGCCTGACCACGCCCAAGGTCCCGGACAGGATCGTCGCCGCGCCGGACTTCGGACTCATCGGTCACTTCAGCCTGTTCGGCGGCTTCGCCAAGGCCGGCGTGCTCACCGCCGTCCTGCTCGTCTTCACCCTGATCCTGTCGGACTTCTTCGACGCCATGGGCACGATCGTCGGCATCAGCGCCGAGGCCGGGCTGCTGGACGAGCGAGGCCAGGTGCCCGGCATCGGCCGCGTGCTGTTCATCGACGGCGCCGCCGCCGTCGCGGGCGGTCTCGGCTCCGCCTCCTCCAACACCGCCTACATCGAGTCGGCGGCCGGCGTCGGCGAGGGCGCCCGCACCGGCCTCGCCAACCTCGTCACCGGCGGCCTCTTCGGCCTCGCCCTCTTCCTCTCCCCGCTGCTCACCATCGTCCCGCTCCAGGCGGCGGCGCCCGCGCTGATCGCGGTGGGCTTCCTGATGATGACCCACGTCAAGCACATCGACTGGGACCGGTACGAGATCGCGATCCCGGCGTTCCTCACGATCGCCGCGATGCCGTTCACCTACTCCATCACCGACGGCATCGGAGCCGGCTTCCTGGCCTACGTGCTCATCAAGACGGTGCTGGGGAAGGCGAAGGAGGTCAACTGGCTGCTGTGGGGGGTCTCGGCGCTGTTCCTCGTGTACTTCGCCATCGATCCCGTGGAGCAGATCCTCGGGGTGAAGTGAGGGGTGAGGCGAGGCGGCCTACGTCAGCGCCGCCCGCATCATCGCCTTCGCCACCGGCGCCGCCAGGCCGTTGCCGCTGACTTCCGACCTCGCCGCGTCCGACTGCTCGACCAGCACCGCGACGGCGACTTCCTTGCCGCTGCTGCCGGACCTGCCGAAGGACGTGAACCAGGCGTACGGCGTCTTGCTGTTGTTCGGGCCGTGCTGGGCGGTGCCGGTCTTGCCGCCGACGGTGACGCCGTCGATCAGGGCGTTCGTGCCGGTGCCGTCCTTGACCACCGTCTCCATCGCCGACTGGAGCTGCTCGGCGGTGGAGGAGCTGACGATCTCCTTGGTCCCGGCGTCGGAGTCGTAGTCCTTCACCACATTGCCGCCGCTGTCGGTGATCTGGGACACCATGTGCGGCGAGACCAGCTTGCCGCCGTTGGCTATGGCCGCGGACACCATGGCCATCTGGAGCGGGGTCGCCGTGACGTCGAACTGGCCGATGCCGGACAGTCCGGTCTGCGCCTTGTCCATGTGCGACGGGTAGACGCTGGCGTAGGCCCGCACCGGCACATCGAGCTTGTCGTCGTTGAAGCCGAACTTCTCGGCCATGGCCCTCACCTTGTCCTGCCCGAGGTCGACGGCCATCTTGCCGAAGACGTTGTTGCAGGAGTACTGCAGGGCGACCCGGATGGAGGCGTTCTCGCACGGGGCCGACGGGTTCTCGTTCGCCAGCGGCCGCACCGTGCCCGGCAGGGTGTACGGGTTGGGGCCGGCGGTGTGTTCGTCCACGTTCTTGTAGAGCCCGGCCTCCAGCGCCGCCGCCGCCACGACCAGCTTGAACGTCGAACCCGGCGGCAGCGGCTGGCGCAGCGCCCGGTTGGTCAGCGGCTTGTTCTTGTCCGCGTTGAGCTGCTTCCAGGCGGCACCGGCCGTGTTGGCGTCGGTCAGCGAGGAGGGGTCGTACGACGGCGTCGACACCGCCGCGAGGATCTTGCCGGTCTTCGGGTCGATCGCGACGGCCGCGCCCTTCGTGTCACCGAGGGCCTGGTAGGCGGCCTTCTGGACGGCCGGGTCGATCGTGGTGAGCACGTTGCCCGGGTCGGCGCGCTCGCCGGTGAGCGTGCTCAGCGCGGTCTTCAGCCTGGGGTCCGTGCCGTTGAGCAGGTCCTGGTAGATGCCCTCCAGTTGGGTGGGGGCGTAGGCCTGCGAGGCGTAGCCCGTCACCGCGGCGTAGAGCTTGCCGTCCGTGTACGTCCGCTTGTAAGCGAGATCGCTCCCTGTCGTCCGCGTCGAGCCGGTGATCGCGTTTCCGGCCACGATGATGTTCCCGAGCGGCCGCGAGTACGTCTCGATCGCGCCCCGTCGGTTGTCGTTGTCGTCCGCGAGTGCCTTGCCGTCGTAGAACTGCACCCATGTCGCCCTGACCAGCAGAGCGAGTACGAGCAGCATCGTGAAGACGGACGCCCGCCTGATCGTCTTGTTCATCCCGCTCAGGAGGACGAGGGAGAAGGGGCCGATCGTTCCCGTTCGCCCGATTTCTCATCGAACGCTCAGGAACACCGGCCCCGCACGGCGTCCGGTCAGAGCCTGCGCGTCGCGAGCGTCAGCCGGTCGCGGGCGTCGAACAGCGCGTCCTTGATCATCTGCTCGTGGGCGGGGGTGAGCCGGGCCACCGGCACCGAGCAGCTGATCGCGTCCCGGGCCGGGGTGCGGTACGGGATCGCCACGCCGAAGCAGCGCAGGCCGAGCGTGTTCTCCTCGCGGTCGACCGCGAAGCCCTGCTCCCGCACCTGGTGCAGCTCCTCGATGAGCCTCTCGCGGTCGGTGATCGTGTGCTCGGTCAGCGCCGGGAGGGTCTCCGGCAGGAGTTTGCGTACCTGCTCGTCGGCATACGTGGCGAGGATCGCCTTGCCGAGCGAGGTGGAGTGCGCGGGCAGTCGGCGGCCGACCCGGGTGAAGGGGCGCAGATAGTGCTGGGACTGGCGGGTGGCCAGATAGACGACGTTCGTGCCGTCGAGGCGCGCCAGGTGGATCGTCTCCGTGGTGTCGTCCGACAGCCGGTCCAGCGTCGGGCGGGCCGCGGCCACCACCTCGTCGCCGTCGATGTACGACGTGCCGACCAGCAGCGCCCGTACCCCGATGCCGTACCGCGTGCCCGTCGCGTCCGTCTCCACCCAGCCCAGCTCCACGAGGGTGCGCAGCAGCATGTACAGGCTGGACTTGGGGTATCCCACGGCCTCCTGGACCGCCGCGAGGGAGTGCATGCCAGGGCGGCCGGCGAAGTACTCCAGCAGCTCAACGGTCCGTACCGCGGACTTGACCTGCGCCCCGCCCCCTGCGTCGCCTGCCGTCATCGCCCTTGACCCCTTCGTTCGACGAGACCTGGATGTCCCGGGCCCTGGATATTCAGGACCCGGGATATGTAGTCTCCGAGCAGTGAATTCATCATCAGAGACAGTGTTCAGTATATCGAACGCGGCTGATGGGTGACCCAGTTAAGCGCAGTCTCGTCTGGAGAGGACCCGCGGTGGCAGCAGCACCAGTCTGGAGTGTCGACCCGCGCACCGGGAAGCAGCGTGAACAGGTTGCGGTGGAGGCCACAGCCCAGGAGGTGGACGCCGCGGTCCGGGCGGCACACGCCGCGCGCGGCGCCCTCGCCGACCGCGCGGTCCGCGCCGCCTTCCTGCGCTCCGCCGCCGACGGTCTGGACGCGGCCAGGGACGGCCTCGTCGAGACCGCCGACGCCGAGACCGCGCTCGGCCCGGTCCGGCTCACCGGCGAACTCGCCCGCACCAGCTACCAGTTGCGGGCCTTCGCCGGCATCGTCGACGAGGGCGCCTTCCTCGACGTCGTCATCGACCACCCCGACGACACCGCCACCCCGCCCGTCCCGGACCTGCGCCGCTACAAGGTGCCGCTCGGCGTCGTCGCGGTCTACTCGGCCTCCAACTTCCCCTTCGCCTTCTCCGTCGCCGGCGGCGACACCGCGAGCGCGCTCGCCGCGGGCTGCCCGGTCGTCGTCAAGGCCCACCCCGACCACCCGGCCCTGTCCGAGCTGGTCGCCAAGGTGCTGCGCCGGGCCGCCGCCGCACACGGCATCCCCGAAGGCGTCGTCGGCCTCGTGCACGGCTTCGAGGCGGGCATCGAGCTGATCAGGCACCCGCAGGTCGCGGCCGCGGGCTTCACCGGTTCCGTACGGGGCGGGCGGGCGCTCTTCGACGCCGCCGCCGCGCGCCCGGTGCCGATCCCGTTCCACGGCGAACTCGGCTCGCTCAACCCGGTCCTCGTGACCGAGGCGGCCGTCGCCGAGCGCGCCGAGGCGATCGGCACCGGGCTCGCCGGCTCCATGACCCTCGGGGCCGGGCAGTTCTGCGTCAAGCCCGGCCTGGTGCTCGTACCGTCCGGTGCGGCGGGGGACCGGCTGGTCAAGTCCCTCACCGACGCGGTCAGCGACACCGACGCGGGGGTCCTGCTCGACCACCGCATGCGGGACAACTTCGTCGCCGGGGTCGAGGAGCGGGCCCGCCTCGCGGACGTCGACTCGCCCGTCACACCCGGCGCGGGCGGCGAGCACACGGTCAGCGCGGGGTTCCTCACGGTGCCGGCGGCGAAGCTGACCGAGGAGGGCGCCTACGACCTGCTGCTGGAGGAGTGCTTCGGGCCGGTCTCGGTCGTGGCCCGCTACGCCGACGAGGCCGAGGCGAGCGCCGTGCTCTCGCGGCTGCCGGGCAACCTGACCGCCACGGTCCAGGTGTCCGCGGAGGAGGCCGCCGGGCAGGGCCGGGGACCGGAGCTGCTCGCCTCGCTGACCCCGCTGGCCGGGCGCGTGGTCGTGAACGCGTGGCCGACGGGTGTCGCCGTGGCGCCGGCCCAGCACCACGGCGGGCCGTACCCGGCCACGACCTCCACGTCCACGTCCGTGGGCGGTACGGCCATCGAGCGCTGGCTGCGCCCGGTGGCCTACCAGAACGCGCCCACCGCACTGCTGCCCGCCGAGCTGAAGGACGAGAACCCGCTGGGACTTCCCCGGCGGTTCAACGGGGCCCTGGAGCGGTAGGCGGGAAGACCCGGGCCGGCCCGGAAGTCCCCTGACACAATCGGACGATGGACGTGGAACTCCCCGAACTCCCCTTCCCCCTGCGCACCTACGGCCCCGAAGGACACTGGTCCTACGAGGACGGCGTGCTGACCGGCTGGGCCGGGCCCCGGCAGGACCGGTTCGTCCCGCCCACCGGCGCGGCCCTCGACCCCGCCGCCGACGCGCCTCGGCTGCTGGGGGCACCCGAGGGGGACTTCCAGCTGATCGCCCGGGTGACCGTGGGGTTCCGGGCGGCCTTCGACGCCGGCGTGCTGTACGTGCACGTCGGCGAACGGGCCTGGGCCAAGCTGTGCCTGGAGTACTCCCCGGACGTGACCACCGTCTGCACGGTGGTCACCCGGGGACACTCCGACGACTGCAACTCCTTCACGGTGGACGGCAGTTCGGTCTGGCTGCGGATCAGCCGCACCGGCCGGGCCTTCGCCTTCCACGCCGCCCGGGACGGCGAGAGCTGGATATTCGTCCGGCTCTTCACCCTGGGCGACGAGAAGGAGAGCGGCGACGCCCTGGTCGGGTTCATGACGCAGTCGCCGATGGGGCAGGGGTGTGTGGTGACGTACGACCACATCGAGGTCAGACCGAGCTGGCCCCAGGACCTGAGGGACGGGAGTTAGCGGACACCTCCGGCGTGCCGGCGGGTACGGAACCGCACCGCGGGGGAGCGCGTCCTCAACGGCATGATCAGTGACCGAGTGACGGGCGCCCGCGTGATCCGCACCGCCCTGCCCGCCGAGGCCGAGGTGATCGCCGCACTGCATCACCGGGCGCGCTCGACGTACTACCCGGACGGCCTCCCGGACGACGGCATCGACTGGACCGCCGCCTGGCGCGGCGCCGTCGAACGGCCCGACGGGCAGGTGCTGTGCGTCGTCGACCAGGGTGCCATCACCGCCATCGCCTCCTTCCGGCCCCCGGCGGACGGCCCCGCCGACACGGTCAAGCTGTTCCAGTTCCACGTCGACCCCGACCGCTGGCGCTCCGGCATCGGCACCGACCTGCACGCGGCCTGCGTGGAGCAGTGGCGCGCCGACGGCAGGCGGAGCGCGGTCCTCGACGTGCACGTGGACAACCGGCGCGCCCAGGCCTTCTACGCCCGCCTCGGCTGGGTCCCCGATCCGGAGAACCCGCCGGCCGACGGCGACCACCACCTGTTCCTGCGCTTCTCCGTGCCCGGGGAATGAACCGGGCTGTTTGAACGTTCACGTACTGGACGCGGGGAGAGCCCTCGCGCCCGTACGACCCGGAGAAGAGCCGTGAGCATGCGCGTCGAGATCTGGACGGACATCGCCTGTCCGTGGTGCTACGTCGGAAAGGCACGGTTCGACAAGGCCCTCGCCGCCTTCCCGCACCGCGACGAGGTCGAGGTGGTGCACCGCTCCTTCGAGCTGGACCCGGGCCGCGCCAAGGGCGACGTCCAGCCGGTGATCACCATGCTCACCAGGAAGTACGGCATGAGCGAGGCGCAGGCCGAGGCCGGCGAGGACAACCTGGGCGCCCAGGCCGCCGCCGAGGGCCTGGACTACCGCACGCGCGGCCGCGACCACGGCAACACCTTCGACATGCACCGCCTGCTGCACTTCGCCGGGGAACAGGGCGTCCAGGACGAGCTGATCCAGATCCTGTACCGGGCGAACTTCGCCGAGGAGCGGTCCGTCTTCACCGAGGGCGACGAGCGCCTGGTCGAGCTGGCCGTGGAGGCGGGGCTGGACGCGGAGGCCGTCCGCGCCGTACTCGCCGACCCGGCCCGCTACGCCGACGAGGTCCGCGCCGACGAGCGCGAGGCCGCCCAGCTCGGCGCGAACGGCGTGCCGTTCTTCGTCCTCGACCGCACCTACGGCGTCTCCGGCGCCCAGCCCGCCGAGGTCTTCGCCCAGGCCCTCAGCCAGGCCTGGGGCGAGCGGTCCCCGCTGAAGCTGGTGGACCAGGGCGGGGCGCAGGCCTGCGGGCCGGACGGGTGCGCCGTACCGCAGCAGGACTGAAACCGCAGGTCGAGGCGGACGTATAAGGCTTCCTAAGCGAATCCACGTACATTTTCGCAATGGACGGGGGATGCCCTGCCCCGCACAGTAGGGGCATGGAGACCTTCGAGAGCCTCGTCCGTGCCGAGTTCAGCCCGAAGAACACCTTTCTGAACACCGCGAGCAGCGGCCTGCTGCCCGCCCGTACCGTCGCCGCCCTGCACGAGGCGGTGGCGATCAGGGCGGCGGGCCGGCCGCTGGACCCGCTGTTCGAGGACGTGGAGCTGGCCCGCGCCGCGTTCGCCCGGCTCGCCGGGGTGCCGGTGGCCCGGGTGGCGGCCGGTGCGTCGGTCGCCTCCCAGACCGGGCTGGTCGCCGCCTCGCTGCCCGCCGGCGCCGAGGTCCTCACCGCCGAGAACGACTTCACCTCCGTGCTCAACCCCTTCTACACGCGCGGCGACCTCAAGGTCCGTGCCGTACCGCTGGAGCGGCTCGCCGAGTCCGTGCGGCCCGGCACCGCGCTCGTCGCGGTCAGCGCCGCCCAGTCCGCCGACGGACGGATCGCCGACCTGCCCGCCCTGCGCGAGGCGGCCCGGGCGCACGGCACGCGCACCTACGTCGACTTCTCCCAGGCCGCGGGCTGGCTGCCGATGGCGGCCGGGGCCTACGACTTCACCGTCTCCACGACCTTCAAGTGGCTGCTCGGCCCGCACGGCGCCGCCTTCCTCGTCGTCCCCGAGGACTTCGGGGGCCTCGCCCCGCTGCTGGCGGGCTGGGTCGCGGCCGAGGAACCCTGGGACAGCTGCTACGGCCCGGTGGCCGAACTCGCCCACTCGGCACGGCGGTTCGACGTCAGCCCCGCCCTGTTCACCTACACCGGCGTGCGCCACTCCCTCGCCCTGATCGAGGAGCTGGGCGTGGCCGCCGTGCAGGCCCACGACCTGGCCCTCGCCGACCGGTTCCGGGCCGGACTCGCCTCGCTCGGCCACGCGCCCCTGCCCGCCCCCGGCTCGGCGATCGTCTCCGTCCCCGGACTGGGCGGGCGGCAGGGCGAGTTGAGCCGCGCGGGCATCGAGGTGTCCGACCGGGCCGGCAACCTGCGGGCCTCGTTCCACCTCTACAATACGCCCGCGGACGTGGACCGGCTGCTGGACGTGCTGGCCGGCTGACGGCGCCGGTGACATGACCGGGCCGGAGCCTCCCGTCCCACACAGGAGGCCCCGGCCCGGGGTTCGCAGGCGCACTCCGGTACGCCGGGGGGCTACTTCACCGGCGTGAAGTCCCTCGCCCCGATGAACTCCGGCCGCCGCACCGGTGCCGCGAAGGGCTCGACGGCCGCGTTGTCCACGCTGTTGAACACGATGAAGACGTTGCTGCGCGGGAACGGCGTGATGTTGTCGCCGGAGCCGTGCATGCAGTTGCAGTCGAACCAGGTCGCCGAACCGGCCCTGCCCGTGAAGAGCTTGATGCCGTACTCGCCCGCCATCTTCGTCAGCGCCTCGTCGGACGGCGTGCCCGCGTCCTGCATCTGGAGGGACTTCTTGTAGTTGTCCTTGGGCGTGGCGCCGGCGCAGCCCAGGAACGTGCGGTGCGAGCCCGGCATGATCATCAGGCCGCCGTTGGTGTCGTGGTTCTCGGTCAGCGCGATCGAGACGGACACCGTGCGCATGTTCGGCAGGCCGTCCTCGGCGTGCCAGGTCTCGAAGTCCGAGTGCCAGTAGAAGCCGCTCGCGCCGAAGCCCGGCTTGACGTTGATCCGGGACTGGTGGACGTACACGTCCGAGCCGAGGATCTGCCGGGCCCGGCCGACGACGCGCTCGTCGCGCACCAGGTTCGCGAACAGCTCGCTGATCCGGTGCACCTCGAAGACCGAGCGGATCTCCTGCGACGTCGGCTCGATGATCGAGCGCTCGTCGGCGCGGATCGCCGGGTCGGCGATCAGCCGGTCCAGCTCCTGCCGGTAGACCTCGACCTCGTCGGGGGTGATCAGCTGGTCGATCGCGAGGAAGCCGTCGCGCTCGTACGACTGGAGGTCGCCGGTCGCGATCGGACCGGGCGTGTCCGGGGAGCCCCAGACGACCGGGTCCTGCCGGGGGACGCTGACCTCGGTGGCTCCGCGGCTGGGGTACAGATCGGTCAGGGTGGTCATGTCTGTCACACCTCCTCGGGCTCCGTCAGGAGCGGGTAGACGCCGTTCTCGTCGTGGTCCTCCCGTCCGGTCACGGGCGGGTTGAACACGCAGAGGCAGTGGAAGTCCTCCTTGACCTTCAGCGTGTGCCGCTCGTGGCCGTCGAGGAGGTACATGGTGCCGGGCGTGATCGTGTACGACGTCCCGGTCTCGTGGTCGGTGAGTTCGGCCTCGCCCCGGGTGCAGACGACGGCCTCGATGTGGTTGGCGTACCACATCGACGTCTCCGTGCCGGCGTACAGGATGGTCTCGTGCAGGGAGAAGCCGACCCGCTCCTTGGCGAGGACGATCCGCTTGCTCTCCCAGGTGCCGGACTTCGCCTTCACGTGCCGGTCGGTGCCTTCGATGTCCTTGAACGATCGGACGATCACGGTGCTGTTCTTCCTCCTGGTTCGTGCGCTGACGCGCCGGTCAGACGGTTTCGCGGACGGCGCGGGCGAGGATCCGCAGGCCCTCGTCCAGCTCGTCCGGTGTGATGGTGAGCGCGGGCAGCAGCTTGACGACCTCGCCCTCGGGGCCGGACGTCTCGATGAGCAGCCCGAGTTCGAAGGCCCGCTTGGCGACCCGGCCGGCCCGCGCCTTGTCGTGGAACTCCATGCCCCACACCAGGCCGCGCCCGCGGTACTCCTTGACGTCGGCGAGGTTCTCCTCGGTGATCGAGATCAGCGCCTGCTCGACCTGCTCGCCCCGGGACCGGGTCTGCTTCTCCATCGCCGAGCCGTCGGCCCAGTACGTCTCCAGCGCCGCGGTCGCGGTGACGAACGCGGGGTTGTTGCCGCGGAAGGTGCCGTTGTGCTCACCGGGCTCCCACACGTCCAGCTCCGGCTTGAACAGGCACAGCGACATCGGCAGCCCGTAGCCGCTGATCGACTTGGAGACGGTGACGATGTCCGGGGTGATGCCCGCCTCCTCGAAGGAGAAGAAGGCGCCGGTGCGGCCGCAGCCCATCTGGATGTCGTCGACGATCAGCAGCATGTCCTGCCGCTCGCACAACTCCGCCAGCGCGCGCAGCCATTCGGGCCGGGCCACGTTGATGCCGCCCTCGCCCTGCACGGTCTCCACGATCACCGCGGCGGGCTTGTTGAGCCCGGAGCCCTGGTCCTCCAGCAGCCGCTCGAACCACAGGAAGTCCGGGACCTTGCCGTCGAAGTAGTTGTCGAACGGCATCGGGGTGCCGTGCACCAGCGGAATGCCGGCACCGGCCCGCTTGAAGGCGTTGCCGGTGACGGCGAGGGAGCCCAGGGACATCCCGTGGAAGGCGTTCGTGAACGACACGATCGCCTCCCGGCCCTTCACCTTGCGGGCCAGCTTCAGCGCCGACTCCACGGCGTTGGTGCCGGTCGGGCCCGGGAACATGACCTTGTACGGCAGGTCGCGCGGGCGCAGCACCAGATCCTGGAAGGCCTGGAGGAAGGACCGCTTGGCCGTGGTCGACATGTCCAGGCCGTGGGTGACCCCGTCCCGGTCCAGATAGTCGATCAGCGCCCGTTTGAGCACCGGGTTGTTGTGGCCGTAGTTGAGTGATCCGGCACCGGCGAAGAAGTCGAGGTACACATGGCCGTCCTCGTCGAACATCCGGCTGCCCTGTGCGCGGTCGAAGACCGTGGGCCAGCCGCGGCAGTAGCTGCGCACCTCGGACTCGAGGGTCTCGAAGACACTGAGGTCGGGCTGGGTGATGGTCACGGTGAATCGCTCCTCGGGAGGGGGCTCGGTGGGGGGCTCGGCGGGGGTACGGGGATCAGCGGGCGGTGACGCCGGTCAACGGGCTGATGCGGTACAGGACTTCGGGGTCGTGCGGGCCGTCCGGGAACAGCTCGGTGGGGAACAGCACCTCGCGTCCGAGGCGCGCACCGTGCCGCTCGGCGAACGACGTGAACAGCCGCTCGGAGGCCGTGTTGCCGGGGGTGATGGTGGTCTCCATCTCGGTGACACCGCGCTCGGCGGTCAGCCGGGCGGCCAGCCCGTCCAGCAGCGCGGCGGCGATGCCGAGACCCCGGTGGGCGGAGTCCACCGCCACCTGCCAGACGAGCAGGGTGTGCGGGCGGTCGGGCCGCACGTAGCCGGTGACGAAGCCGACCGGCGCCCCGCCCGCGCCGCGCGCCACCGCCGAGGTGCCGGCGAAGTCCCGGCACCACAGCAGATAGCTGTACGAGGAGTTCAGGTCGAGGGTTTTCGAGTCCTTGGCGAGACGCCAGAGCGCGGCTCCGTCGGTCACCGCCGGCTGGTCGATGAGCAGGTCTGCGGGTGCGGCAGTCATGCGGCACGAATTTAGCGAGGTGAATTAGGAAATGCACGACGGCCGTCGCTGGGCTGCACAGAGAGCTCGGCGTTTTGCCCGGATTGCCCCATGGCAAATCCGGGCAAATCTACCTCGGTGTGGAGTGTGTCACAGCCAAGAATCCGTCAAGTGGCCGTAGGAAACCTGTTGGAAAACTCCCCCGTTTAGCCTTGAAAAAAGCGGGCAGAAGAAGACGGGAAGCTGTCGTCCGGAAAATAGGCGGGAATTGTGAAAGTAAATTGAATTCAGGCGCCGGTGGTTCCGTCGATTCGTTCACGCAGAATGTCGGCGTGTCCGTTGTGCCGGGCGTACTCCTCGATGAGATGGATGAGCACCCAGCGCACACTGACCTCGGCGCCGGTCATCGGCCCGTCGGCGATCCGTCCGGTGTCCTCCAGGCTCCGCCCGGCGAGCAGCTCCCGCCCCCGCGCGATCTCCCGTCGCCAGACGCCCAGGGCCTCCTCCAGCCCGCGCCCGGGATCGAGCGCGTACCCCGCCCCCGCCTCGTCCCCGAACACCAGCGGCACGTCCAGCCCGCCCACCACCCGCTGGAACCAGTTCCGTTCTACCTCGGCGAGGTGCTGCACGAGCCCGAGGAGCGTCAGCGACGACGGCTCCGCCGGGGCGAGCCGGACCTGCTCGTCGTCCAGCCCGCGGCACTTCAGCTCCAGCGTGCCCCGGTGGAAGTCCAGCCAGCTTTCCAGCATGGGCAGTTCGGGCCCGGTCAGCAGGGGGACGGGCCGGCCGTCGGGAAGGGTCTGCGGTGCCTGAGGTGTGGTCATGGCGGCAGCATGCCAGGCGGGTACGACAACGCCCCGCACGCGGCACGCGGTCGCGCCGGACACGGCCTTCGGCCGGGCCTCCTGCCTCGCTCGGCGCGGCGGTGAGAGGCGGGCCGGGCGCTGGTGCCGTGGGGTGGCCGGGGCCGGGTTCGTGTGGGCGGTCCGGGGCCTCGGTGTGCTGGCGGTCGGCCGTGGGTGGTCGGTGTGGGTGGAGGGCTGGGGCGTGGAGGTGTCGGGGGTGCGGCGTGGCCGTCGGCCGTCGTGAGGGAGCTTCCGGCCGCGCGGCGGAGTGCCGTAGCGGCGGGGCTGCCGTTGCCGCGGGGTGGCCGGGGCCGGGTTCGTGTGGGCGGTCCGGGGCCTCGGTGTGCTGGCGGTCGGCCGTGGGTGGTCGGTGTGGGTGGAGGGCTGGGGCGT